>NZ_OBMS01000019.1:0-92591 GCF_900217715.1 Bacteroides sp. AR29 | reverse complement strand
TAATCGAGCTGTTCTTCAAATGGCTCAAGCAGCATCTCAAGATAAAGAAATTTTGGGGCACAACAGAGAACGCTGTTCGCATACAAATCAGTGTGGCTATTATCACATACTGCCTTGTGGCTATTGTCCAACATGATATGAAGTTGAAACGCTCAACCTATGAAGTTTTGCAAATTATCAGCATATCATTGACTGACAAAACCCACTTGCGTGACCTGTTCGATAAGACTAATTTCAATGATGTCAAAGATCTAAATAATCCCCTTATTCCGGGGCTATTTGATTAATTGTTTAACTCGTCCCATTTTAACGGGACACTAATGTAAATAATAAATCCTTCAATTATGGACGTATCAGTAATTATTGTTAATTACAAAACGCGTGATATTACTCTTCAGTGTTTGCGTTCACTTTTTCAAAATACTAGTGGCGTTGAAATGGAAGTAATAGTAGTAGATAATGCATCAGGTGATGCTACTCCGCAATATATTCACCAAGAATTTCCCCAAGTTCGTGTTATAGAAAGTAATGAAAATTTAGGATTCGGGGGGGGGAATAATCTTGGAAATAGTTATGCAACAGGTAAATATCTATTTTTCCTAAATAGCGATACAATAGTTATTCGGAACATAGCTTATTGTTTTTTTGATTTTATGGAGAAACATCCGGAATATGCTTCATGTGGAGGTAATCTTTTGGATAGATATGGAACGAATGCAGTTTCGCATGGGAAATTTCCTTCATTACTGCAAGAATTTTCAGATATTGGTTTTTCTATATTTTATAGAAAATTCTATAGGAATAAACTTGCGTTAGGACAATGCATATACAGCGGTGATTATCGAAATGTAGATTACATATCTGGAGCTGATATTTTTATTCGAAAAGAAATTTTTGATTCTATGGACGGTTTTGATAAAAATATATTTATGTATTATGAAGAAACCGATTTGTATTTCCGAATGTATAAAAAAGGGCTGAAATCATGTTTACTGCCTTATGCTATTATGGTTCACCTAGAAGGAGGATCTTTTAGTAACTATAAAGAAATGAACTTAAAGCGTTTTTGGCTTAACAGCAAGAGTAAGTTTTATTTCTATAAAAAAAATTATGGAACTTGGCAAATGAATGCCATGAGAATATTAAATATACTATCTATTTTAACACACTCTTATAAAAACTTTGGTGATTCCTTGAAATGTATTTTATTACTTATTAAATATTGAAATTCACTGGTGTCACGTTAAATTTTCGTTCATATTATTCTTGAAAAAATGAAAATCGCAACTCTTTGATATTGAAAAAAGAAGTATGTGTGACTTTTGAATGAAAAAAATTGAAGTGGGATGAAAACGTATATAATTAATTTAAAGAAATCTTTAAAACGAAAGTCTTATATGGAAGAGCTATTAAGATCATACCAGGATTTTCTAGATGTACATTTCATAGAAGCTATAGACGGTAAAAAGATGTCTAAAGAGCAATAAAGTGATCTCTGGAACCAAAAAGCAACATATAAGACTTACGGTCGTTATATGAAAAGTGGTGAGATTGGCTGCGCCCTGTCTCATAGAAAATGTTATGAAGAGATTTTGAAACAACAGGATGACATGGCTTTAATATTGGAGGATGATATATCATTTCAAGATGTAAATGTGAAGAATATTATTATATCTGTACAAAATGTATTACAAACTAAAAAACCGGTCGTATTGTTATTATCCGGTGATTATTGGTATACTCGAAAAAAGTGGGTTTTAAATAAAGATTTTCAGCTGGCAAATGTGCATGAAGCGATGGGGGCTATTGCTTATATTGTAAACAGAAGTGCAGCTCAGAAAATGTTATCTTTACAGAAAAGATATTTGGCAGATGATTGGTATAATATAAAGAAAACTGGAATAAAATTATATGCCTTATTCCCACATTTTGTAGATTGTGCGGATTTAGGCACAGAAGTTTCGAATAATGGATATGTTGGAACAATTCGTAATAATTTATCCTGTCCTGTCATGTTACATTCTTATTATAGAGCAGTTATTCGCCAAATACTTGGAAGAATCAGACATTTTGAAAAAAGAGTGTGTTTTTAATATTGGCAGGTTTAAATATCGTTTTTAAAGATGGAAAAAAGAGCCATGTATTTCGGTTATAGTACCAGTCTATAAAGATGAGCCTTATTTGCTTAAATGCCTTTATCCTTTTTATTTTTATATTTAATTCGGCACGTTTCTTTTGGAAATGTTGGAAAAGAGAAACCTTTGTAGTCTTGTCGATTTTTTTCAGGAAATAATAATACTATGTACAACAATTATAAAGTAGTAGTAAATACCGCTGCCGGTCGTCGCCGGTATATGCAGTATTTAATTCCATATATCGTGGATTGTCCATATGTTGACCGGTATGATATATGGATAAATACTCATAATGGAGCTGATATTGAATTCTTCAAACGGATAGCAGAAAATTTTTCCGTAGTTAATCTTGTCTGGCAACCGGACAGTTTGGTCAATGGGAATGCCAGCATCAATGCTTTCTATAAGGCTTGTATAGAACCGGAGACAATTTATTTCAAGCTGGATGATGATATAGTATGGATGGAGCCGGGGCTTATTGAAAGAATGGTAGAATTCAGGGTTGATAATCCCGAATATTTTCTTGTGTCTCCGTTGGTAATCAATAATTCATTGTCCACTTACCTGCTTCAGTTAACCGGTAAGTTGCATTTGGACAGATATTATAATGCAGAATCCGGTCATCCTGTATTGTGGAAAAGTGGAAACTTTGCAGGAGAACTTCATGAATGGTTTATTACAAAATATTTAAGGACTGGAAAATGGAGAGAACTACATTTAGGTAAGAAAGTGATGGGAATGACTCGCTTTTCAATCAATGCCATTCTGTGGTTTGGCGATGAAATGAAGAAGTTTACAGGAGTTGTTCCCGGAGATGATGAGGAATTCATGTCTTGTATTTATCCTACTATGCAAGGTATAGCCAATGCTTGGAACGGTGATGTGATAGCTGCTCATTTTGCTTTTTTCACTCAGCGTGAAAAACTCGACAAACAAGGTATTTTAGAACAATATGGTGAAATTGTCGGTAAGCAATGGCATTTGGATAACGAAAAGGCAGAGGTTTATGATGCGGTGCAGGGTATAATGAGGCAAATTGATACTGATGAAACGGAGCTAATGAAGAGACCGTCTCCTTATAAACGGATAGCGACGAATGTGAATTTTAAAGGTAAAGTAAAACGATATATACCTAATATAGTTTTTGAGCTGAAAGCATTTTGGGAAGGTCAAAAAGACCGCGAAGGCTTTATAAAATAGCGAGATTCTTATGGATAAGATTCTGACAGTGATTATTCCTACCTATAATATGGAGGATTATCTTCGTTATTGTTTGGATTCTCTTTTGATTAAGGAGAATTTTAAGCAGTTGGAAGTCTTGATTATCAATGATGGGAGTAAGGACAGTTCTTCTGCCATAGGGCATGAATATGAACAATTATATCCTGAAGTCTTTAGGGTGATTGACAAGGAAAACGGAAATTATGGTTCATGTATCAATAGGGGATTGAAGGAAGCTAAGGGGAAATATGTGAAGATATTGGATGCAGATGACAGTTTTCATACCAAGCATTTTGAGGCTTTTGTTTCCTTCCTTGTAGAAATAGATGCCGATTTGATTCTTTCGGACTTTGCGGTGGTGAATGTGAATCGGGAAGTGAAAAAAATAATTCACTATTGCTTTGGAGAAGAAAAATTGTATGATTTCAAATCCATATGCAATACTCATACATTTAAGAACATGCAGATGCATGCTGTTACCTATCGACGTGAAAATTTGCTGAATTTCGAATACCAGCAAACTGAAGGTATTTCATATACAGACCAGCAATGGATTTTCCTTCCCATGATGACTGTTAAATCAGTGGCCTGTTTTAATCGTTTTGTTTACAAATATCTTATCGGAAGGGAGGGACAAACTGTTAATTCAAAAGATAGATTGAAAGGAATCGTTCAAATTTCCCGTTGTGCCGCAGATATGGTTTCCGGATATGAATATCATAAAAAAGATATGAAAGAAGCTTCTCTCTTGGAATATATGTATGGCCGTATGATTCCTTTGGTAAAGAATGTCTATGTGTTTCTTCTTACACATTATGAGGATGAAACTAAGAAGATGTTAACTGATTTTGATGAGCAGATAAAAAGTCTGAGCGATGAGATATATGAGCATATAGGAAGTAAAGAAATAAGTTCATTTATGGGATTTGAATACATTAATTATTGGCGTAAAAATAAGAGTGTAAATCCGCTGATTATAAAACTAATGAGCAAATCTTATCTATTGTTACTTAAATCAAGACAAGCCTTACAGAAAACAGATGAAATGGCTGTTCCGGCTTCTCTTTAGTTTCTTTTATTTGTTGAAATAATATAATAGTGAAAGTTTCTGTAATTATACCTGTTTACAAGGTAGAACGTTTCATTGTGAAATGTGCGGAATCGTTATTGGCACAGACATTGGACGAAGTGGAGTTTATTTTTGTGGATGACGCTTCGCCTGACAATAGCATGAAGCTGCTTCAGGCTTGTATTGAAAAATACCCTCAACGGAAGTCTTGTGTCCAAATAATCCACCATTCCGAAAATAAGGGACTTCCTGCGGCGAGGAACAGCGGGTTGGCTGTAGCGAGCGGAGAATATGTGTTCCATTGTGATAGTGATGACTTTGCAGACAATAATATGTTAGAGGTGCTTTATCAGATGGCGACAGAGCATAGTGCCGATATCGTATGGTGTGACTGGTATCTTTCTTTTGAAAAGAACGAAAGGTATATGAAACAGCCTCGCTATGCAACACCGATGGAGGCATTAAAAGGCATGTTGAGTGGAGCAATGAAGTTTACTGTGTGGAACAAACTGGTGAAGCGTAGTTTGTATGTGGATAATCATATAGATTTTCCGGCAGGCTATGGTATGGGAGAGGACATGACCATGATGCTGCTGTTTTCTTGTGCGGAAAAGGTGCATTATCTCCCTCGTGCGTTTTATCATTATGTGAAATTGAATACCGATGCTTTTACGCAGACTTTTTCAGAACGCCATTTGATAGACCTAAAATACAATGTCCATCGCATAGAGACGTATATGAAAGCCAAATATGGTACGGAACTGGATAAGGAGATTGCATTCTTGAAACTAGATGTGAAATTTCCGCTTCTGATAAGCAATAACTCTAATAAATATCGTATATGGAAAAAGCTATATCCTGAGGCAGATGCATATATCGGTAAGAATATGTTAATATCCAAACGTGCCACATTGATTCAATGGTGTGCATGGAAAGGAGTCTTTGTTGTAGTTCGTTTGCATTATTTCTTATTGCAGAAGATTGTCTATGGCATTATATACAGATAAAAGATGAAGGTATATATTACGTTACTTTCCAACAAAAATTATTTGCAGGGAGTGTTGGTCTTGCACCGTTCCTTAAAGGCTTCAGAATCCCGATACCCCCTTTATTGTGCCTTATCTGTTTCCATTGATAAAGAAACAGAACATATTTTGGAAAGAGAGGGCATTCGGTGCGTTCGTCTCTTGCATTCTGCCGTAACCGGAAATGTCAACCCTTTAGGAAAAGGATTCTCGCATTGGAATTACACTTTTGACAAGTTGTTGATTTGGGGATTGACCCAATTTGAGAAAGTCGTATTTTTGGATTGCGACATGTTGATAGTGAGGAATATTGATGGATTGTTTGAACATGAGGCTTTTTCTGCGGTAAGTGCGGACTCGTCCTATCCGGGAAATGAAAGTTGGGTGGGCGGGCTTAATTCCGGTCTCATGGTTATAGTGCCGGATAAGGAGGTGGAAAGACAGCTGTTGCAGACCATTAGCATTGTGGTGAATGATTGTACGAAAAGAAATCTGATGGTAGGCGATCAAGATGTGATTAAACGGTTCTTGCCCGACTGGGGAAAATGCGATTCATTACATTTGGATGAAGGGTATAATATCTTTGCCGATCATCTTACATATTACATTCGTCATTTGGGATATTCGCTAAAAGGAAAGATGGGAAAAGCAGTATATGTGATTCATTTTATAGGCAAGTCAAAACCTTGGATGAAAAAGTCCTTCAGGGAGTATGTGTGGATGTTCAAAATGTGTTCTACAAATCCTTATTATCTTCTTGCATATACCCGATTCAGAAAATATTTGAATACATAAATGAAACGTATATTATCTATAATCATATTGTCAATAATCTGTAGTTGTTATTATTTTCCCCTTACTTTAAAAGCATTCCCGTCTGTCAACTCAAAAATGTTTGTAGCGGCATTGGGGTTATTGTTTTTTATTTGGGAACATATCAAGAACAGAGCGCCTATTATCAGAAATGAGATGCTCCCGATTCTGCTATTAGGGCTTTTGTTTTCGTTGTCATCATACTTTTCTGTCGTTTATAACAGTACGGACGATTTTATTTTTGCCACTTATTTCATTTCCATGAGTGTATGGTTAGGTGGCGCATATTTTGTGGTTTACATGTTGAAGCAAGTATATGGCACAGTTACACTAAATGTTGTATTCTTTTATATGTCAGTTATGTGCGCCGGACACTGTATTTTAGCTGTTGTCATAGACAATTTTCCGGCGTTAGCGGATATGATAGATTCTGTATTTGTCCAAAAGGAGAAAGAGTATTTTGAGGTTAATCCGCGTCTGTATAGTATAGGAGTCGGATTTGATACGGCAGGAATACGTTTTTCCTGCGTTTTGTTGGGTACGGCTTACCTGATAAAGAAAGCTGTCACAAATACAGAAAGAAGTTTTTATATAGTACTGTTCCTGATTATAGGAATTATTGGAAATATGATTTCACGTACTACGACAGTTGGTTTTGCTATTGCTGTGGTTTATCTGCTATTTTCATCCGGCTATTGGTTAAAAGTAGGGATTACATTAAACAAAATTTTATGGATTATGGGGGCTTGCCTTTTATTGGTATCTCTCATTTATGCCGGGACTTATTTATATGCGAATTCACAAGGGTTCAGAAGTTCTTTTGATTATGGTTTCGAGGGCTTTATAAATTGGTATAAAACGGGCTCGTTTTCAACCCACTCTTCAGACCTGCTGGTCAACAGTATAGGGGATATACTTCCAGACAATAAAAAAACATGGATGATAGGTGACGGATATTTTGCGGATCCTTTTGATCCGAGTGCATTTTATATGGGAACGGATATGGGATATATTCGGTTTATATTCTATTGTGGAATGATAGGATTGGCTTTTTTCTTCTTTTATTTTATTTGCTGCACATACGTACTCTGTAAGCGCGATGAGAATATGAATCTGTTTTTTTGGTGCTTATTTGTGATACAGCTTATTGTATGGGTTAAAATCCCGACAGATATTTTCTGTTTTTATGCTTTGTTATTGTTGGCAGATACTCAACAGGATGAAGTTAATGTTATTGTGGAAAGTAATGATAAAACTAAATCGTTGTATTAAGATTCTGATATGATACCCAAAATTATTCATTATTGTTGGTTAAGCAACGACCCGTTTCCCGAAAAGATACAAATGTGTATTGATTCATGGAAAAAGGTAATGCCCGATTATGAACTGAAGTTGTGGGACACGCACAATTTTGATATAGAGAACAGCACCCCATACGTAAAAGAAGCTTTTGCCAATCGTAAATGGGCATTTGTAGCGGATTATATTCGCCTATATGCACTTTATACAGAAGGTGGCATCTATTTGGATTCAGACGTGAAAGTACTGAAATCTTTTGATGGATTTTTGCATCACAAGTTTTTCACAAGTATGGAATATCATCCCTTTATGATTGAGCGGGATAGTTCTTTATCGGACATAGACGCTGACGGGTATAGGATTGCGGACAAATATATATCCGGTATTGAATTACAGGCAGCCATAATGGGAGCGGAAAAAGGATGTATATTTGTTAAAAATGTGCTGGATTGGTATCAAGACAAGCACTTCATTAGACCGGATGGTAGCATGGGACTGGATGTGATAGCCCCACAAATATATGCCCGTATTGCAGAAAATTATGGTTTCAGATATAAGGATATAGACCAACTATTGGCAGATGGTCTGATGGTTTATCGCTCTGAAATCTTTGCCGGGAACAGACGTGAAGCCACGCCTGCATCATACGCCATTCATTATTGTGAAAATAGTTGGAATGAACGGGCACTGCTGGATAAAATCCGACATTATTGGAGATTTTTTCTATATCTATTTAAATCAAAAATGAGTAGATAAGTTTATGATTTATGTTAACGGAAGGTTCTTATTGCAAAATTTGACAGGTGTTAACCGTTTTGCATACGAACTTTGCAAGGCATGGGTGCAAAAGGGGGTATCTTTTACATTATGCTGTCCCCCCGGTTCCATCAAGGAGTGTTATGATGTTTCCCGTTTTAACATTGTGGTGTGTGGTTGGGGCAAATCTCATGTCTGGGAACAGTTGTCGCTACCTTTATGGTTCAGTAAGGTTAAGGGAGAAAAAGTGCTGGTCAGTTTTACAAGCTTAGGGCCTTTGCTGACACGAAAGAAAATTATAACGATTCACGATTTGGCATTTATGGCAAATCCGGAATGGTATTCCCGTCCGTATAGATTATGGTATAGGCTGATGACTCCCCTTTGTGCTGCTACATCCATGAGAATATTGACTGTGAGTGAGTTTTCCAAATCGGAAATCATGCGCAGGCTTTCAATAGATGGTAGAAAAATTAATGTCATTTACAATGCGGTTTCTTCCCAGTTCTATGTTCCAACCAACAGATGTAAAAATACAAGGGAAATCACCGGAGAAAAATATATATTGGTAGTGTCTTCCATTGACCCTCGAAAGAACTTTTCCACATTATTGAAGGCATTTACTCAAATTAAAGATAAAGAGCTTAAATTGTATATAGTTGGAGGACAGGCTAATATTTATTCAACTTCCATTAAAGAGCTATGTAATAATATCCCTACTGATAGAATTAAATGGCTGGGACGTGTAACCGACAGCGAATTGAAAGAATATTATGCTAATGCACATGCCTTCATTTATCCATCCATTTATGAGGGATTTGGTATTCCGCCATTGGAAGCTATGGCGTGTGGTACTCCGACCATAGTGTCTGATATTCCCCCTTTGCAGGAGGTTTGCGGAGAAGCATCATTATATGTTAGTCCATTAGATGTGGAGGATATTGCAAAAAAAATAGCTCTATTGGTTTCAGATACAGAATTGAGAGAAAAACTTCGTATGGCAGGTTATATTCGCCAGAAACAATTTTCATGGGAAAATAGTGCAAATGCAGTATGTAATTTGCTGTATGCCATTAAATAGAGTCTTATGAAAATCCTCCAACTCGGTAAATTCTACCCCGTCCGTGGCGGTGTGGAGAAGGTAATGTACGACTTGATGCAAGGCCTTTCTACCCGTGGTGTGGACTGTGACATGCTCTGCGCCCTGTCCCGTGGCGGGTCGCAGGTGGTGGACATAAACGCACATGCACGATTGATAGGTTGCCACACCTGGATGAAGGTGGCGGCTACGATGATTTCGCCCGCCATGATATTCTCTTTGAGGAGAAGGTGCGGCGAGTATGACATCATCCACGTGCACCACCCCGACCCGATGGCCTGCCTCTCCTTGTTCCTTTCGGGCTACAAGGGGAAGGTGGTGCTGCACTGGCACGCGGACGTCGAGAAGCAGAAGATGCTGCTGAAACTTTACCGCCCCTTGCAGGAGTGGCTGTTGAAGCGTGCCGACGTGATTGTGGGTACGACACCTGTCTATTTGGCAGAATCTCCCTTCCTGACCCGGGTGCAACCGAAAGTGAAGTGTTTGCCCATAGGCATAGAACCGGTTCCCGCCTGCCCCGAACGGACAGGGGAGCTACTGGGAAGGTATCCGGAGAAAAAAATCATCTTCGCCTTGGGAAGGTTGGTGGAGTACAAAGGATATCGGTATCTCATAGAGGCTACCCGCTACTTGAGGGATGACTACGTGGTGCTGATAGGCGGCGAAGGAGTGCTGAAGGAGGAACTTCAAAACGAGATAGTGACCTTAGGAGCAGAAGAGAAAGTGAAACTGTTAGGGCGGATTCCCGATGAGGAGCTGCCCGCCTATTACAATGCCTGCACGCTCTTCTGCCTCTCTTCCATACAGAAGACGGAGGCGTTCGGCATCGTGCAGATAGAGGCGATGTCGTGCGGGAAACCTGTGGTAGCCACGCGCATTTCCCATTCGGGTGTGGCGTGGGTGAACGAGCACGGGGTGTCGGGGCTGAACGTGATGCCGCGTGATGCGAAGGCATTGGCTGATGCCATCAGGACGATAGCCGGTGACGAACTGGCATATAGGAAATTTTCCGCAGGTGCGGAGAAGCGTTATCGGGATATGTTCACGAAGGATAAAATGATTAATAATGTATTAGATATTTATAACAAGTTATGGATGAAATAAGAGTTGCTTCAAGGAAATCAATAGATTCCTTAAGTGTCGGGACTTACCGTCAAGGGATTGCGTCTCCGGCTGAAAGCAGGACAAAGAGAGTACTGGACTTTGTGGCAAGTATTATCGGCATGGTTGTTTTCTCACCGTTATTCCTGATCATTTATATCGCCATAAAGCGTGAGGACGGGGGAAATGCCATTTTCAAGCAGGAGCGTGTGGGCTATCGTGGAAAAATATTCACGCTCTACAAGTTCCGTTCCATGGCTGTCACGTCTGAGGCAGATGGAAAGCCGGCATTGTGCAGCGGAAAGAATGACAAACGCCTGACCCGCGTGGGGCGTTTCCTGCGCGAACATCATTTGGACGAATTGCCGCAGTTATGGAACGTGTGCAAGGGGGAGATGAGTTTTGTCGGTCCACGTCCGGAGCGCAAGTTCTTCGTGGATAGAATCAAGGCCATCAATCCCGATTATGAATTGCTGTACCGGTTGCGTCCCGGTTTGTTCTCCATCGCTACGCTTTACAACGGATATACGGACACCATGGAGAAGATGCTGGAGAGGCTGCGGATGGACTTGGATTACCTCCACAACCGGTCGTTGTGGCTTGACACGAAAATCATCTTCTTGACAGCGTTCTCCATTCTGTCAGGGAAGAAATTCTAACGGATAACTCTTGCATATCATGGCAAACAAAGATAAAATGGTACCGAAACCGACCCTGAAGCTCCGCAAGATAGGCAGCAAATATATGATTGTGGAAACTTCCGACAGTTGTGTGAACCTGACGAACGTATATAGCCTGAACGAAACTGCCGCCCTGCTTTGGGAGATGCTGTGCCGGGAAGACGGGCGCACACCCGAAGAACTGGCGGAGGAGTTATGCAAAACGTATGAAGTGGAATACGAACGCGCCTTGCACGATGTGGAAAGCCAGTTGGCGGAATGGGAAAAGATGGGACTGTTATGACGCTTTCTTCTGAATATATGGCGCTGTTCAGCCTGCTGCGTGCCGGATTGTGGGAGAGGGAACCGGATGACCTGTCGCCTTTCCCGTTGACGGATGACGAGTGGCGGGATGTCTATCAGATGGCGGTGCGCCAGACGGTGGCGGGCATCGCTTATCGCGGGTTGCACCATCTGCCCGATGTGTTGCTGCCCGGCGATGACCTGATGATACGTTGGGTGGCGCAAGCAGAGCGCATCGAACAGAAGAATAAGTTGATGAATTCGGTGATAAATCGGTTGTATCAACAGATGGACCACCACGGCCTGCATCCCGTGTTGCTGAAAGGACAAGGTGTGGCAACCTTTTATGAATATCCGTTGCTGCGCGAGTGCGGGGACATCGACCTTTACTTCTCCACGAAAGAGGAGATGCGGAAGGCCGCGGAAATAATGAGCCAAGCTGGATGCCGGTTAGAGGGATTGCCTGACGGAAGTGATTGTTACCGTTGGCAAGGTGTGGAAATAGAGCACCACGTGCGATTGTTAGATTTCAGCAATCCGTGGTTGAAAGGTTGCCTCTCCACATTGGTTGCGAAATATGGGTTTATAGACCAACCTCTAACCGGAAATCCTTCGACTGAATCTCCGGTGACGGTTTCCGTGCCATCGCCCTTGCTGAACCTGCTGCTGCTGAACGCCCATCTGCTGAAACATATCATGGGGCATGGTGTCGGGCTTCGGCAGTTTTGCGACATGGCAAGGGCTTACCATAGGCTGCAGGGTTGCTATTCTCCTGAAGAGCTGGAAGCCGTGTACAAGCGGACGGGCCTGATGAAATGGAGCGTGCAACTTCACACTTTCCTGACGGAGCACCTCGGGTTGCATCGCGCCGAACTGCCTTTGATGGATATGGATGCGTGTACTTCTCCCGAGTTGCTGCATATCGTGCTCGAAGGGGGAAATTTCGGGCAATACGGCGATACCAAGGGCAAGGTTTCCCAGGCAAAATGGGAGCGGAAGTTGCATACCTTCCTCTCTTTCTGGAAGCATCGTGGCTTCTCCAATGCCTACGCACGCAAGGAAGCGTTCTGGACTTCGATAAAACTAATAATAGGAAACCTCAAATGAGAAACGAATATTTTTTCAGAGTGGCAGGACTGCTGTTTTCTGTCACTCTTCCCGGCAGTTGGGAGGTGGAAACGTTGCTGCCTTCCTTCCGTCCGTTCCGGTGCGGGGCGAAAGGCATGCGGATTTTCCGGTTGATTGTCACCACACAACCTTTTGCGGATGACGGAAAACGCACGGAACTGTTAGGAGAATCGTCCAATGATATGGGGCATGTACGTCTGTTGCGTGACATCGACGGCTATCGGATGGAAATTGATAATGGCTCTGTGGAGAACGGCATGGTGCATGTAATGGTCGCAGACTCCATGTTCGACTATGCCATGGCCTACCTCCGTCCGGAAGATCCGTCTATGGGAACGGTGCTTTCATCTATGATTCGTATCCTTTATGCACAGGCGGTGCTTGAATACGACGGGGTGTCTGTCCATGCTTCCTGTGTCAGCCAGGATGGCAGGAGTTTCCTGTTTTTGGGCAAGAGCGGAACCGGCAAGAGCACGCATGCCCGGCAATGGCTGGAAACATTTCCGGATTGCCATCTGCTGAATGACGACAATCCCGTATTGCGGATAGAAAACGGCAGAGTGATGGCATACGGTACGCCCTGGAGCGGGAAGACACCCTGTTATAAGAATGAGTGCTATCCGGTAGCCGGTATCGCCCGCTTGCAACAAGCCGGAACGAACCGGTTCACTCCGCTTGAGGGACCGGATGCTTTTGCCGCCTTGCTGCCCTCCTGTTCGGCCATCCGGCAGGACGCGCACTTGCAGGAGGCGTTGTACCACACCTTGATCCGGATTTCCGAACAAGTCTCCGTCGGATGGATGGAATGTCTGCCCGAACAGGCGGCGGCGAGGGAATGCGCTTTTTCAATTGATAATTGATAATTTAAAATTGATAATTCATTCATTAATGAGTATGAAAAGAAAACTTTATTTTTTAGTTGTAGGGGCTGTGGCGCTTCTGTTTTCGTCTTGCGGGTCGTCGAAGAAGTTCGTCTATCTGCAAGACATGGAGATGGGACAAGGCTACCCGTATGACACCAAGTATGAAGCGGTGGTTCATGCCAACGACCGTCTGGACATCACCGTGAGCAGTAAAAGTCCCGAACTGGCTGTTCCGTTCAATGCCAACGGAGGTTCTTTCCAAGTAGGGGTCAATGGTGCGATAACGGAATCGGGGGGTGGCAAGAAAGGCTACCGGGTAGATACGAATGGCGAAATAGATTTCCCCATTTTGGGCAAGCTCCATGTGGAGGGGCTGAAAGTGAGCGAAGTGACCGCCCTGATACGCAATCGTATTATTGAAGGCAAGTACATCAAGGACCCGCTGGTATCGTTAGAGTTCCTTAACTTCAAGTATTCGGTATTGGGTGCGGTGGGCACTACCGGCACCTTCTCGGTGGAGGGCGACCGCATCACCCTGCTCGAAGCCATTGCCAAGGCGGGCGACGTCACCCAAAGGGGGCGGGTGAACCGTGTGGCGGTTATCCGCGAGGAAGACGGGCAGCGGGTGCTCTATCAGCACGACCTGCGCAGCAAGGACTTGTTCGAGTCGCCTTGCTTCTACCTGCAACAGAACGACATCGTTTATGTGGAACCGCGCTACCGCAAGCAGGACCGCGAGGACAAGGGATGGAAGGTCATCACCGGCATCCTCTCGTTCGTGACGGCAACTTGCTCTGTCATCTGGGCCATAAAATAAAAACAGAATTTTTATGCAAAACAACACCTTATCCAACAAGAACGAGCAGAGCATCAACCTGGTGGACCTGTTCGTCTATCTGCTCTCCAAGTGGAAGTGGTTCGTGCTCTCCGTGTTGCTTTTCGGCGGACTGGCGTGGTATCACTACGCCACGTCGCCGTTGGTCTTCTTCCGCAACGTCACGGTCATCATCAAGGATCCATCCAACAAGACCTCCACGGCGGGGCTTGACCGTTATGACAATTATATTAACAAGGTGAATGTAGCGAATGAAATCCTACAGTTCCGTTCCAAGCGCTTGATGCGCGAAGTGGTGCAGCGGTTGCACGCCGATGTGGACTACCGGGTGGAAGAGGGCTTGCGCATGAACGAGCTTTACAACCAGTCGCCCATCAACGTCTCCTTCATCAACGTGATGCCCGAGCGGTACATCTCCTTCACCGTGACTCCCAAGAACGCGAAGCAGGTGCTGCTTTCCGACTTCACGGGAATACCCGCAGCCAACGATAAGACCTACACCATGCGACTGAACGACACCCTCACCATTGGCAGCGAGCGCATCCTCATTACGGGTACCGACCGCTGGGGACAGGCGTGGACGGAGCGTGATATCCGTGTCAGCAAGAATCCGCTGAACGCCGTGGCAGGTCGCTTCCAAGGCAGCATGGGCATCCGGCAGGAGGAGGACGAATCGTCCATCCTCGTCCTGTCACTGAAAGACGACTCGCCCCTGCGCGCCGAGGATGTGCTCAACACGCTGGTCAACGTTTACAACGAGGAGGCACTCAACGACAAGAACCAGGTAGCGGTGAACACCTCGGAGTTCATCAACGAACGCCTGCTCATCATCGAGCGGGAGCTGGGCGGCGTGGAGACCGAGCTGGAAGCCTTCAAACAGAGCAACCAGCTGATGGACATCGGTTCGTTGGCGGGGCAATACATGGGCGAAGCTCAGACCTACAGCGCCGATGCGCTGGAGCAGGAGACGCAGTTGAAGCTGGCGCAGTTCATCAAGGAGTATCTGACCGACCCCACCAAGAACCGCGACCTCATCCCCTCGGGAACCGGCATCAGCGACGCTTCCGTAGAGGGGCAGATAAACCAGTACAATGCCTTGAAGCTGAAGCGCGACAAGCTCATCGCCGACAGCAGCGAGAGCAACCCTGTGGTGGAGGAGCTGAACAACGCCATCCATGCCTTGAGACAGAGCATCATCCGGGCGGTGGACAACATGATAGTCAGCATCAACATGAAGCGCAACGATGCGCGCAGCCGCCAGGCGCAGGCGCAGGCTCGCTTCACCACCGTGCCCACCAAGGAGCGGCAGATGCTCTCCATCGAACGGCAGCAGAAGATTAAGGAGTCGCTCTATATGTTCCTGCTGAACCGCCGTGAGGAGAACGCCCTCTCGCAGGCGATGGCCGACAACAACGCGCGCACCATCGACAGCGTGGACGGCCCCGTCGGCCCCATTGCGCCCGTGCGCAACCGCATCCTGCTGCTGGGCGTACTGGTCGGTCTCGCCGTGCCCGGCGTGGTGTTCCTGATGATACTCTTTATGGACACCCGCGTGCGCAGCCGCAAGGACCTGAAAGGAGCGGTGAGCATTCCCTTCCTCGGTGAAATCCCGCAGGACAAGGAGGCGGCCAAGACGGGCGTTGCCGTGGGTCGGGATGATGGCATGCTCTCCGAGAGCTTCCGCATCCTGCGCACCAACATGGCATTCATGGCAAAAAAAGATAAACCGATGCAAGTCATCACCTTTACTTCGTTCAATGAAGGTGCGGGAAAGACATTCGTGTCCCGCAACCTTGCCATGAGCCTTGTGCTCACCAAGAAGCGCGTGGTGCTGGTGGACCTCGACATCCGCAAGGGTACGCTGAGCCGCCACTTCAGCAAGCATCCCGTGGGCGTGACCAACTACCTGGCCGACGAGAGCATCGCTTTGGACGACATCATCCACACCGACGAGAAGTCCGGCGGCCTCGACATCATCTCCTCGGGCACCGTGGCGCCCAATCCTGCCGAGCTGCTGATGGACAGCCGCCTGGACACGATGATGGCAGAGCTGCGCAAGCGTTACGACTACGTCATCGTGGATAACGTGCCCGTGGGCATCGTGGCGGACGCCACCATCAGCAACCGCATCAGCGACCTCACCATCTTCGTGGTGCGTGCCGGCAAGCTCGACCGCCGCCAGCTCCCCGACTTGGAGGAGCTCTACCGCGACAACAAGCTCTGCAACATGTCGCTCATCCTGAACGGCGTTGACCCGAGCCGCAGGGGTTATGGATATGGCTACGGCTATGGTTATGGCTACGGCAAACGGAAAAATAAATAACAGTATTATTAACTTTTTAAATATTTAAACTATATGGACAAAAATGAAAACAAGGGCTTGAAGCCCTACGAGGCTCCTTCCACGAGGAAGACTCTGGTGGAACTGGAGGAGGGCGTATGCGCCGGATCGGCGACGATTACGAACCCGCAACAGAACGGTGGCATCAATGAACACAAGACCAACTCCGAATTCAACGGTGACTTCTCTTCGGACACGTGGGATACTAATCCTGTTGGACAATAAAAAGGAGCATAGTACCCCTGCATTTACAAACAAACTTAATTTAGGACATAAATTAAACAAAAAGATGAAAACAATACGTTATCAAATGATGTCGTTGGCCCTGGCTTTGCTGGCCGTAGGCTGTAATGACGACGAAATCGCACCCGACAGACATCCGGCAAACACCGGCGACGAGGTGCAGTTTGGTGTGGCGCTTCCCGGTGCCGACACACGTACCATCTATGGTGAAGAGACCGAGACCGTTTTCCCCGTATATTGGGTGAACGAAGACAAGGTGAAGGTGGCTTCGCCGCAATGCAACATAAAGGAGGCGGAATACCAGGTTACGGTAAACTCTGCAGCGCAGAACTATGCCGACAACCTCACGAAAACGGGAGATGCCGGCATACAGTGGGGGGAATCCGAGACGGCGGATTTCTATTCCATCTATCCATCCGAAGGCGCAACTTTCAAATTTGCCGGAAACACGGTCACGGCTGAATTGTCTGTGGACGCCACGCAATACGCCAGCATCACGGACAAGGGAACGTCCTATTACGCGCAGCCCGCGGACATGAACAACGTGGTGATGTATGCCAAGAACGCAGGTGTAAGCAAGACATCCGAAACGGTTGCCCTGCAATACACGCCGTTCTCCACGGTCATCGAGTTTGAGATTAACGCACCGGCTACAGCAACTGCCAGAGAGCATGATGGTATTATCATTCAGACTCTTACGCTCACGGCTCCGGCGAATACAAGCATTGCCGGGAACTTTACGTTCAATTTCCCGGCAACCGAAGGGGATGCTCCTTCCGTTTCTCCCGCTACGGGAGGCAACAATGCCATCACGTTGCACTTCTTGGAGGACAACCAGTACAAGACAACGCTTAGCACATCGAAACAAACGTTGAAAGCGAAGATGTGTCTGATGCCCATTAGCGGAGTGACGGATTTGAAGGGCTGGACAGTAGCAGTGAACACCAGTGTGGGAACATTCTCAAAAGGCCTGGGGAGCAATACCGGCGAACTGAAACCGGGATTGGTGCACAAAGTCAAATTGCCTGCGTTGAGCTATGCAAATGGAGAATGGGTGTATAATACCAACAACTGGATTACATCGCTGCCCGACTATGAGAATATCTACCTGTCGGAGTTGTCGCTGCCGGGGGCGTGGTATGCGGGCTCAACCGAAAGTTATCAGGCCACAACGGATATGACTACGCTTTGGAATGCCGGTGTACGTGCGTTTGCGGTGGAATGCCGTAGCTGGACAGAAACCAAGATTCTCGGTCAGGGAACAACTGCGCCTACTCGGGTATGTTTATCTGGTTCAGGCCGAAATCAGAGTGGCGCATATGTGAACCCAGTGTTTAGTTCTGCAACATATATTAGCAGCATCATTTCAAGTATTGCCGGTGCTATAAATGCAGATGAATATGGCGTTCTTGTGCTGAGTTATGCCGATGGTGGTTCCGGAGGTCACCGAGAGCTTGATCACAATTATTTCATTCAAGGTATTGCAAACGAGATAACACAAGCAAATGTCACCAACATCTATGCAGATCCCATAACCCCGAATACCACAATAAACGATGTTTTGGGCAAACTGATTGTCAAAATCAACGTGGATAATAATATCGCCAAGAGTTCTTATGGCGACAATATGAATGCCCTGCTTTCTTACAATCCGTTCCTGTCACAAGTGACTGGTGAATATGATATGCCGTACTATTCCACCCTGTATTGGAAGAATTGGGACGATACTTATAAGAGTTATTCTACAGACGGAACGGGAGTAGGTGATTTCGTTTGGTGCTTCAGCAGTGCTAACCGTACACAAACCGATACTAATGGTGATACGACAATTCCGTCATATTCTAATCGCCAGACAGCATTGTCAACCATGATGGCAAAATTGAAGCAGATTTATGAAGCCTCTACCCATAACGTATGGTTCTACTTCAATGCAGGTGGTACGCAAGCTACAAGTTCTACCAGTGGTAGCCCGTCGCCAACCGCTTTTGCAAGCACTATGAACAATTGGCTACTGGAGACCATCACTTCTAAAACCGATGCTTCTCCGCTTGGCATCGTGATGTTCAATCAGTGTACCAGTGATACCTATAGTGGCCCTGCCATCATCAAGGCCATCATCGAGATGAACAGCAAGTTCTATCTGAAGCATGCCGGTGATAGCAGCACCGGCGGCGAGACCGGCCAGTCGGATGTTCAGTCATCGGCTCCGGGGTTTAGCTCCGGCGTGGTTGACAGCAATGAAAATGCTGTCAGTCCAAACTGATGGGGTAAAAAGTTTTAATATACATATTATAATTTAGATTATATGAGTAAATTCCTTGTAATGGCCGCCACAACGATGGCGGCCTTACTCTATACTTCTTGTTCGCAAGACGAACTAAGCAGTGAAACTTCTCCGAGACATAGCATCGTGGCAAGCATGCAGCCGGCCGCCGACACCCGCACGGCTATTGGCTCTTCTGTGACGGGCGCTGTGGGCATCCTCTGGACCGATGGCGACGAGATAGGCGTGTTCGACGCCTCAGGCACCGCGCAGAAGCGCTATGCCAAGGTAGAGGCAGGCAGCATGGGCATCGCCACCTTCGCCGCAGTGGGCACCGAAGCCTTTGCCGAGCCCGTATATGCTTACTATCCGTACAGTGCCGACAACGACGGCCGCGACATCTCGTCGCTCACCGGCAACCTGCCTTCCACCCAGAATATGGATAGCGGTACGCTGCATGGCGACTATAAATACGGTCGTGCCAAAGGCGCTTCCGGCGAAGGGCATGAGTTTGTGTTTACACATCTCTTCTCCATGGCCCGTGTCATGATTGATGCCACCGACACGCCTTTGCAGGGCGAAAAGCTGAAAAGCCTCTCCATAACCGCCACACGCAACGGTGCGTCAGTGGCCATTGCCGGCAACTTTACCTTCAACGCGCAAAATGGCAGTTGGTCGCAGAGCGGAGCCGGACAGAACGTTGTCGTGCAGGAATGGACGGATGGTCCTCTTCTCGACCAGACGGTCACCTGCTACGCCAGCCTCTTCCCGAACATCGCCACCGGCGACCTCTTCACCATAGAAGCCGTTACGGCGAACCACCGTGCCACCTTTACTGCCACAAGCCGGGTGACTTTTGCACGCGAACGGATTTATAACTTCCCCTTGTCGCTCAACAAGTACCAGACCATCAAGGTGTATGACGCTGCGGGCAACCTCGTGCAGGACGGCCCGAAGGCTCCCGAATCGGTGACAGGCACCTTCACCTGTGCCACGCTGAATGTGGACGGGCTGCCTCAGAAGATTAGTCTTATTACTATAAACGGAGACGGCCCCGGGGCAAGCGGCACCACAGCCATCGGCAATGCGGTGAACAGCCTTGGCTGGGACTTCATGGCCGTGAGCGAGGACTTTGAATACCACTCGCAGCTTGCCGCCGCATTGTCCAACTACGATGCCGGCACATGGCGCGGCACCATCACCTCCGCACAGTTGACCTCCCGTGCCGATACCGACGGGCTCGGCTTTTTCTGGAAGAAAGACGGCATCACCGCCACGGGCGAGACCATGGTACAGTTCACCTCCGAAGAAGGCGGCCTAACCAATGGCGCCAATACCTGCATCAAGAAGGGCTTCCGCCACTATGAGGTGACGGTGGCCGAGGGCGTTACGGTGGATGTCTATGTCACCCACATGAACACCTACAGCGGCAGCGGCAACACCGAGAGCAACGCCTACGTCAAGGCACAGCTCGCCCAGTTGCGCCAACTGCGTGACTACGTGCTGGAGCAGGCCAAGGCCAACAATCGTCCCGCCATCATCATGGGCGACACCAACATGCGCTACACCCGCCACAACATCCAGTCGAACTTCATCGACCCTGTGACTGCCGAAGGCTATACGGTGGCCGACCCGTGGGTGGAGTTCCATCGAGGCAACACCTATCCTTCGTGGAACACCAAGTCGCTGATGATTCGCTCCAAGTTTGCGGGCGACACCGAGAACGACATTTGCTGTTCCGATGACCAGCGCGGCGAGGTGGTGGACAAGATATGGTACATCAACGTGCCCGGCGCAGAACTGCAACTGAAAGCGTTGAGCTGCGAAAACGATGTGACCAACTTCACGGCAAGCACGGAAAACGCCTCGTACAGCGGCGTGACCGTCGAAGATGCCGACGGCAACATCTTGGAGAACCAAAGCGTAAGTTATGTGAAAAACGTAGGACTGGCCGACCACTTCCCCGTGGTAGTGAAGTTTGAATATACCTACACGAAGCAATGAGAGGTATAGTTCGATTTGCAATGCTGACCGTTTCGCTGCTCGGGGCTATGGCCTCGTGCAGCGACATGGAAGTGGCGGAAGTGAATGGGGGCTACCCGGAAGTAATCACCGCCACCATCGCGGAGCCTGATGACCCGGCGCAAACCCGCACCTGCGTTGATATGAGCGATACGGGCAACGGCTACCTGGGTCTGCTGTGGCAACAGAACGACTCGATAGGCGTTTACAGCCAAAGCGGAACAACCCGCAACGCCTTGTTCCGCAGCCTGACGGCGGGCAATGCCAAGCAGGCGGACTTCGGCGGGGAGATGAACACGGGCGACCAGCCTTATCGCGCTTACTATCCCTACGGCAAGCAGAACGACGGTGCCGCTGCCACTTCGCTGGAAGGCACGCTGCCCGTAGTGCAGCCTTTCGACCCCGAGACCGGGCGCCTCACGGGCGACTACAAGTATGGCGCACCGGTGAGTGGCAGCAAGCGGTTCAACTTCCGTCACCTCTTCACCCTGCTGCGCGTCAGCATCAACGCTGCCGGCACTCCGCTGGAGGGTGACAAGTTGGAGAGCATTGAACTCACCGTGACCGACTCGCAAGGCAATGCGCGCCCTATCTGCGGTGACTTCAAGTTCAGCGCCGTGGACGGTTCGTGGTGGGGTGTCGAGAATGCCTCGGGAAGCGTGAGCATGCCGTGGACCACACGCCCTGTCCTTTCGCAGGGTGAAACTTACTTGGGCTTCATTACCGTGATGCCCGTGGTGAAAACGGGCGACAAGATTGCCGTAACGGTCATCTCCGAAGCTCACAAGGCTTCGTTCACAGCCACTTGCAAGGTGGATTTCCAGGCGGAGCATGTCTATAACATCCCTTTGACGCTGAGCGGGTATGCTGAGAAACCGGAATTCGGTTATGAGGTCAAGACGCGTCCCGTCATCAAGAGTTTCGGCTTCTCCGTGTCAAGGAATCCCGGCAAGATTCTGGACAAGCAGTTGATTTGGAATAGCTCCAACGACCCTCAGTTTAACACCGTAAGCCAACAGATGGCCACTATCGAAGGCGATGACATCAGCCTGATGATTCCTTACCTCTACCACTTCAAGCTCATTCCCGAGTTTACCACCAATGCCGATGCCACGGTGACGGTGGACGGCGTGGAGCAGAAAAGCGGTGAGACGGAAGTGGATTTCTCCAAGCCTGTGACCTATACCGTCACCGCCAACGATGAAACACGTCACTATACGGTGAACATTACCAATACCGGGCTTCCCGTGGTGGTGCTTCACCAATCGGCAACGGGCGATTTCAGTAAGGTTTACCAAGGCGGCGTCACCATCGGTGGCACGAACATTGGCGGCAAGCTGGTCAACAAGTTCGTGGACTTCATGGTGCGCGGCAAGGAGACCGACTGGGTGGAGGATGACACGTTTACCGTATATAATGCTGATGGCACGGTGAATGTCGATGCGGCTGCCTGCGGTATCCGTCTGCGCGGTAACACTACGCAAACCTATCCCAAGAAACCCTTTGCCGTGAAACTGAAGTCCAAGAAAGCGGTGCTCGACATGCCTGCGCACAAACGTTGGGTGCTTTTGGCCAACTGGCTGGACCACTCCATGATTCGTAACGCGGTGGCTTTCGAGGTGGCTCATGCCATGGAGAACGGCTGGAAAACGGGAACCGTGGAGCAGGGCATCCCTTGGAACGTGCACGGGCAGAACGTGGAGCTGGTGATGGACGGCCGCCATGTGGGTAACTACTACCTCTGCGAGCAGATAAAGATTGGCGGCATCCGCCTCGACATCCAAGACGCATACGAAGATGTATTGGCCGATGGTAAGGTGCCTGCCACCTTCGAGAACTGCGGCTACCTGCTGGAGCTGGACAACAATTACGATGAGAACTACAAGTTCATCACTTCGCACTATTCCGTACCTTTCATGTTCAAGGACGATGTGCTGTCCGATGGCATCCTCAACGCCGTGAAGCAGAAGATACAGGGCATTGAGGACAATATCTATGCAGGTGACTTCGCTTCCGCTTACGAAGACCTTGACATCTATACGGTCATAGACCAATGGCTTATATGGGAACTGACGATGAACCATGAGTACATCGAGCCTCGTTCCGTTTACTATTTCATGGACGGCAATGGCAAACTGTCGGCAGGTCCCGTATGGGACTTCGACCGCGCTACTTTCCAGAACGTGGAAAATGCACAAGCGCAAGGCAGCTCGGGCGACCGTGTGAAGCCATACGACCAATGGATTTGCTGGAGCGCCAACCCCAAGGCGGGGCTGACGGCTTCTACCCTTACCAATGGTTCCTCCTGCATCTGGTATCCGGAACTGATAACCGACCCGACTTTCCAAAAAGCCGTACAGGAGCGATGGACGGTGATGTATCCCTACTTGCAAGGTGTGGTGAACAATATCCGTCAATTGGGCGTAAAGATGGCCTGCTCTTACGAAGTGAACAATGCCATGTGGCCCACTACCAAGGAGGCCATTCATGAGCATAAAAGCGGTTTCACTGACTGGAGCGGCGATGAAAACATTGCTGCCTACAGCGATGTCATCGACAACTTCGTGACGGTCTATCAGGCCCGCCTCGCTGGCATGAACAACCTCATCACTTCGGGTAAATTTACGAAATAAGACAACATTAATCTTTTTAATAACAACAAGATGACTAAGAAAATCTTTTTAACCGCCCTCTGTGCATTGGCCCTTTGTCCGGCCTTCGCAGAGACTTCCACAAAGGTAGAACAGGCAGAGACTAATACGGACAAACAACAAGTGGAGAATAGTTTCTGGGACAACACATTTGTCAGTCTCGGCGTTGGCGGTAATATCTATTTCGGCGACCATGACAGGCAGGTGGGCATCGGCGACCGCCTTGCCCCGGCATTCGATATTGCTGTGGGTAAGTGGTTCGCCTCGGGCATTGGCGTGCGCGTGATGTACAGCTACTTGAAATCAAAGGGCGCCACGCAGGATGTCATCTCCACTCCGGCACATTCCACGGGCGAGCCTGTTCCGGGAAAAGACGGATGGGGACAGTACCTGCGATACTCCAAATTCAATATGGGCAACCTCCATGCCGACGTGATGTTCAACGTGCTTCACCTCTTCGGTGACAAGAACTTGGATTGCAAATGGGATCTCAGTCCCTACGTTGGCATAGGATGGGCACATGTGTACGATTCACCAAAGAAGAGTAGTGTGAGCGGCAACTTCGGCTTGCTCGGCTCTTACAACATCAACAAGACTTGGGCTGTGAATGCAGACCTGCGTGCTGTACTGCTGAGTGACGGCCTGGACGGCGAGAAGGGCAATCGTGGCGAAGGAGACCTCTCATTCACGTTGGGAGTGTCTTACAAATTCTGATAGGACATAAAAAAAAGCATGTGAAGCATTCCTGTTCATCTGCTGGAGGAACCTGGCAAGATGGACAGAAATATGTTAGAAGAAGATGCTTCTTGTCCTTTGTGAAAAGCACAGGGAGCTGTAAGGAGGGCGGAAGAGTCTGTCCTCCTTATTTTTTTCGGTTCGTCCTGTGCGAACCATCCTCTAACCGGTGCAAGTCCGTGATATGCCTGATAGCAGGAAGTGGATTGCATCAGAACTAAGTTTTTATCTATTTATAAATTCCATCAATGTGTAATACTTTAAGTCCTGTTTCTTCCGATACTGGTTTGGAAAAGTGCAAGCGCACGAGAGGCGCGAAGCCTGAGACAGTGGAGAAATATTGTCGGGCTATTGAATTGTATGCCACTACTTCAATGCCCTGCATCGAGATTTGCCGCACGTGTGGAGTGACCGTGGCGGGATTGCAAGCCTACATCGGCAAATACCACCGCCACTTGCTGCTGGCACGCAACGGCGTGACGTGCGACAGCAAGGAGGCTGCCGGCATCAAACTGAACACATTCCGCCGACAGAAGCCCGCCACCCGCCTCAAGTACAAGAAAGCCATTGAGGCGTGCGACAGCATGGACTACATCGAGATGAACGTGTCGCAGATAGCCCGGAAGTTCGGGCTGGACGGCACCAACCTGGGAAGGCAGTTACGTACGCATTACCCGGAAGTCCTGGAGTTTCGCGAACGGGCACGGATGCGGTTGGGGCTCAATGACAATCTGCCCCGTGGCAGCCGAAGTTCCTGCAAGGAACAATATGCCGCTGCCGTGGAACTACTGAAAGGTGATCAGTACATTACGGTGCAGGAAGCCGCCAAATGTTGCGATGTCTCTTATACCGGACTGGAGCAACATCTCCTGTTCTATCACAAGGGACTGGTGGGCAAGCGTATCCGGACACGCGAGAAGGCCCTCAGGCAACAACGCAAGGGAAAGATAACCGGCCGGGGAACTGTCCATGCCCCTTCGCCCGCCATAGAAGAGAAGTATGCCGCTGCTTTGGAACTATATCGCACCACTCCCATGTCTGCCGCCCGTATCGCTGCGGAAACAAAGGTGTCGAGAAAGGGATTTTACGAATATTTGCAAACCTGGCACAAAGACTTGGTTTGCGCGCGAAAAGGTATTTCCTACGAAGAAGGTATGCCCGTGGATTGGTCGAAAACAAGAAAATACAACCCTGCAACGGCTGCCAAGTATGCCGCTGCTATCCGGAAACTGAAAGAGGGCAATGGGACTACGGCTGCTGTGGCTGCCGAGTTCGGGCTGCATCCGGAGACATTCAGGAGTTATTTAAAAGAGCACGAACCGGAGCTTCACGCCCGATTGGGGATGGTGAAAACAGCAGGTGGCAAGTCGATGGCCTGCCATAGCCATGAGAAATACAAGGAGGCTGTGAACCTCTACAAAACGACGTCGGAACCCTTGAACTCCATTGCCCGCCGTTGCGGATTGAACAACTGCGCCCTGCGCGGTTTCCTGAAACGACATTACCCTGAACTGGTGGAACGGCGCAGGAAGCAGGAACCGTCTGCCTGACCAGACGATATATACCCGCATAGCGGATTCATACCACAACCATGGAATGTGACATTCCCGGGTCTTCATGTTTCATCCTGACGATGGCATTACAGAGCTGTGCAGTCCGCTCCTGATGGGTAATGACGATGAGAGTCTTTCCCTGAATGGTGTGCGGAAGCCGTTCCAGCAATGTTTGTTCGGTATCAGAGTCCAGTGAGGAGGTAGGTTCATCCAACAGGATGATGTTGCCGGGCCGGAGCAGTCCGCGTGCGATGGCTATACGTTGTGCCTGTCCTTCGCTAAATCCCATTCCCATTTCACCACAAGGGGTGTCCAGCCCTTGCGGAAGTTCCTGTGCAAAATCGGCTGCCGCCGTATGTAGCGCTTCCCACATCTGTGCGTCGGTAGCTTCGGAATTGCCTAACAGCAAGTTGTTGCGCAATGTGCCGCTGACAAGCGTATTCCCTTGCGGGACATATACGAAATTTCCCCGTGTAAGCGGGGACGCGGGGATGGTACGGCTTTTATCGTACAATGCGATGCTTCCTTCGTCAGGTTGCAACAATGCCAGGATAAGCCGCACCAATGTGCTCTTTCCGCTACCGGTCTCTCCAAGCACGGCGGTCAGGCTGCCCGGCTCGAAATCGTGTGTGAAGTGTTCTATCACGTTGCGCTTCCCGTCAGGATAGGCAAAGGTGACATTCTCCAGGCGGATTCCTGCCTTCCCTTTCAGTATGACAGGAGAACCCTGCTCTTCCAACGGCAGGGAGGTGAGTTCGTCTATCCTTTCCACGGAAGTCAGTGCCCCGATGAACGTCGGAACTTGCCGGGCCAACTCCACGACAGGGCGTTGTACCTGCGCCACCAGTTGCAGGAAGGCGGTCAGTGTACCGAATGTCACCGTACCGGCGTCCAATCCATAGACCCCCCACGCAAAGGCAGTCAGATATCCAAGGGCAAACCCTGCCTGCACCATGAACCCTGAAAAGATGGAAAACGAGTTGCGCCGCATCACCAGCCGTTTCAGCCCCGACTGTAGGATAGACATGGCATCCGCCGCCATCGAGGTATATTCCAAGGTGGAAATCAGGGTGCGGTGTTGCAGGTTTTCCTGCAGATGGCTTTGCACCCGGCTGTCCGTAGCCCGTATCTCACGTGTCAGATACCGCATCCGTTTCATGTAGAGCTTACTGAACAACAATGCCAACGGCATGATGAACAGGATGACAACAGCCATCCGCCGATCGAGATGGAACAGGAACAACGCGGCACCTGCCAGTTGGAACAACGTGATTCCGACCGAAGGGATGGAACCCGCCAGCAGATCCGTCACCGTGCGGACATCCTCCTCCATGCGGTTGAGCATATCTCCGGAATGGAAGGCTTCGCGGCCGTTCCATCGGCTTTTCAAGATATGTTCCAGCAGATTCTGCCGCAACCTGTTGCGCAGGCTGATTTCCGTATGCGCATAGAGGCGGCTGACAAGTGAGGACAGCAGTAGTTGCAGGACGATGCACCCTGCCATGACAGCCAGTCCCATGGCGATGTCCCCATCGACCTGGCGGGTGACAATGTCTATCAGGCGCTTGCAGAGCCATACGAACGTGAGAGACACGCCGATGCGGAACATTCCGGCAAGAATACTCCACAACATGCAAAGATGATGCCCCCGTGAGGCATTCCACAACCATTTTGCAATATCCTTTATACTTTTTGTTCTCACAGTTTCCAACTCCGTCTGTATATATATAATAAATATCGGCGGATGGGGAGCAGTCTGCCCCATATCTCCGCCTTATACCGTTCGGCTCTTGCATCGCAGTCCACATAACGGCCCTTGCGGATGATTTTTGTGACGATTCCCATTATATCGGAAAGTCGGCAACTTTCCGTTTCACGGAAGTTTCCGTCCCCCATCAGAATGACTTCCGTCCCACAGATGCGGACGATGCGGTGCAGCACATACCGATTGTCCGGCAGGTGTGCCAGAACAATTCGCCCGGTTTGCAATGACTTTATTCCGGACGGTCGCCGAATAAGTACACTGTCCCGACCTCCAATGATAAAGGGAAGCATACTGTTTCCCGTCGCTTTCAGCATAACTGCCCGTCCGTCAGCCAACATTTCCTCAATCTCCCTCAATAACAGGGTGTTGGGAAGCAATAGCTTGTCAGCATGAGCGTAACCAGTTCCATCATCTTTCTTCATTTTCATACGTGCAAAATTACTAAAAATAAACCGTATTAAGTTTTTTGTTTCATAAGAAATAGAGATTTGTTCTGTATTATAAAGGCTAAGACTTATGCGGATGCCCTCCTTGCCTCCATGAAGCGGTAGGCATTCTCATTTACCAGCCTGATAATCCTGTCATGGTATTCCGTGTTGGAATTGCACACCCCACGGCTTTGAACCACTTTCCCTTGACTCAAACTGAACTCAACGGTCTCAATGCGATTACCCGAATGGTCGTGAGCCGACAGGATAACAGAATCGGTCTTGGCATAGTATTCACATTGGAAGACACAATGCTTCATCTTGCTGCCCTCTTCCTCGTAAGCCTCCAGCGAGTCCAATACGGAAATCTCTATATCTTCATCACTGATGACAATACCGAAGTAGCAGGACTTGTTCTTGTAAAATTCGGCTTCGTGTGCTTTGGCTTTCTCCATCCGTTCCATATCCCTGCGTTTCCGCTCAATGGCATTGGCTTTCTTCAACCAATGGTCGTGCTCGGCTTTCAAGTTTGTCGGACAGACATACTTGGCATTATGAATGTCCTTTCCACTTCTTTCAAGCAAGCGGATGGTGTCGCACCAAGTACCGAAGTCCTCAATTTGGTAATGATGCCTTGAAGTTACCTTGTATGACAGCCAACAGGTATGAAGGTCTAAAAGGTGATAGATAAAATACTCAACCGCCTTGTAATCTCCCGCTTTCATCATCGTCTCCATCCGGTGGTCAGCCAAAAGAGCCTTCATCAACTCGAACGGATGGCAATCGGGCAATTTGCCTTTCATCCCGTTCCGTCTCAATTCGGGAAGGACTGAATAATAAGGATAGGTGTAGGTATCGGATATGACCAAATGCACATCCGACATGTTTCTCAACTCTATCGGGCTGGCAAAACAGAAACTGTCCTGGTAATAGCCCATGGCTCTCAATCTTGAAGTGACCGCCCCCTGCCCTTTTACATTGAGCCACAGACGACATACTTCATCATAGTAGAAATCCATAGGTTCCCCTTTGCAGTAAATGGCGGTCAGAAGGAATACCTTCTGCACTTGCAAGCCGCCAATCACTTCAAGGGTAGAAAAGTAGCTTTTTTCCTGGTGCTTGCGTTTCAGCGTATCAGTCACTTGCAAGCGGTGTCCGCAATGAGGGCAACGGACAGACTTGCCTTTTCCCTTATACTCAAACTTCTCCCCGCAATCGCCACACGTGCATTTATGTTCAGATGTTCGGAACGTAATGTGTTTCACTGCGTTTCTGATTGCCCACTCCACGGCTTTAGAGCCGATGGCGGTCAGCTCCCCATTGGAAGCTACCACCAGTTTCTCAAATTCGTTTCTCGGCTTCATACTCTTAAAAATCAAATAGTGACAACTCTGCTTGTTGGGGTACTTTGGGCTTGCCCGGCTTGGGTCGGGAGTTTCTAGCTTGTATCTTACGAAGTTCCTCCTCTTGATAGCGTTTCAAAGCCAAATCACATTGCTCCGCCTTTTCCTCCTCAGTCAATTCGATATGCCTATTCACAACCACATCACAAGATAACGGCTCACCGATTATCAATGCAGGCTCTTCCGCTGCGTGGACTGCCATGCTGAAAACCTCCATGTCGGAAAATCCACTGCAACCCGAATGCTGAACCTCATTGAGAATATAGGTCACAATATCGTCTATGCTACGTGCTGTAGATTCATACTTCACCCGGAAGAGTTCATCCTCCTTTGCCCTGTTGTCAAGATAGTTCTTGATAATTTCCTTGAATTGTTCTGTTCCTTTCATATCTGTTCGTTTTAAGTTGTTCTGTACCTGTCACCATATCGGCAACTCTTTTAAAAGTTTTTCCAACGGAATGGTATTGATGTCCTCATTACGGAAATAGATTTTCCATTCCGGCTTAACCAATACCCAATGGAAGTTCTCCACCGAAAAACCTATGTTATTGGAGTAGCAGGTAATAAAAGCGAAATTCTTGCCGTCCTTACGGATATGGGCATAATCGGGAGCCATGCCGAAAGCGCATCTGCGGATGTCCTCCCTGTTCCACAACAAGGTCAGTTCGTAAACATTCCCTCCGAGGTTTACCGTCTCTTTTCTGTCTTTAAGTGTGATAGCCATACGTTCTAATTTTTTCCCTTTTGTCTGAAGCCTTTTGGCTTCTCGCTTCCGGGTATTTTTTACGATGCCACCCATACGGAGGGAACAAGGGGCGTAAGGCAAATGTGGCAAGCGGAAAGAGACGGAATACCCAATTTGGCACAAATTGCGGAAGGCTGCCGTCCGCTTTCCGTGCAGCCAAGAGAAACGGCATTTGCTGTCGGTACCGCCCTCCGTCGCTTTGTATCGGAAAATAGAACCGGAAGCGCGGATGACCGAATGAAGACAACAGGCACAAAAATCCCCGACACCCTTGAACCTTACAGTTCCCGGATGCCGGGGCGACACATATGAAAGAGGAAGAATGCAGATTACATCAAAGGGATTTCAAAGGACTTCACGACACACACGGCCTCCTTGTCAAGGATGAACCAGTATTCGGAACGATAAGGAGAACCATCTGCAGATTCCGCCTCATATTCTATCTTTACTTTCCAGCCGGAAAATGGTTTTGTAACATTGCCATTCGCCTGCGGGGTAATAGAACGAAGCACCGCCATCACCTCCATCTGACGCTCCATCAGTCCGGCAATCTCCTTGTCATCAGGATGGAAGTTCTCCAACCCGTCTGTGAGCTGCATCACCTTCTCGTTGATTTTCATCATCGCCATGGAGATAGACATCTTCTCGTCCATCGTGACATACTCCCTGCCAAACACTGAATCCGGCCGGCTGATACCGATAATCTTGACAGACTCCGGATTATCCACCGATGCCTTCAATGCCAGTTCCGCCACCTCGACGGCACGCTTCTTCGGATTATCACCACGGAATACAAAGTACCCGACGGCACCCCAAAACAGGATAATCGAGGCCGATATGATTGCTAATCTTGTTCCCGGTCTCATATCTTCACAATTTGGAGTTTGTCAGGAGAGACGCCCAGACGCTTGCGGTACACCGTACCATCCTCACGGTACATCTCCAGTTCAGTAGAAGTAATGCCTTTCTCGCAAAGTTCCTTGGCTTCCGCCAAAGTCAGTTGGTGCCCGCCGATGTTTCGCCAGATGGAAAACGGACAAGGGGCTTCCTGGTTGCCATAGTTGGAACAGTTGAACGCCCGGCTTCCCACACGGATTTCACCGCCACAATGGGGGCACCTGCCGATAACCGCCTGCATATTGATGTTCCCGTCATCTGCCAGTTCAAGCACGGTAGGGAAAGCCTTGCCTTCCTTAGTGGCAAAGCCGTCCAGCAAAACACTACGCTTCTCCAGCAACTCTGCGATTTCATTATCCGCCATCTTGCGATTACCAAGAATAGCATTGATGTTCAGCACACACGAAGGGTTGTCCCCGACATTATTCTCGCAGCGATACCCCTTGCAGGTCTTCACTACATTGCCGCCACAAAGAGGGCAGCTGCCTATAATTTTCTTTTCTGTTGTCATCGTCATACTATTTGAATGTTGATTATACGCCATTTGATTATTGTTCTAATTCTAACTACCATTTAAGCAGATACCCTTGATTCCATTCCGATACGATGCCGTCAATGATATTCTTGCCTGACATCACATTCGCCCAGCCCTCCGGGTCTAGGGAAAACCAAAGGTCGTTCCACGAAAGGGTGCGTAACTGCCATGCCAGGATAAACAAGTCCGTATTGATGGCTTCCAATCGGGTCACTACCTCATTAGCTATATAATACCGCTCGGAAGAGTTTAGCAAGTTTATCTTGTGCTTCTCGTTCTTCCCGTCAGCACCTGCCACATTGTAACTACCCGAAGTCACCAGCTGTTTCATGAACGGATAGAGTGCGGCCATTTGCGTAGCCGCATCCGTCAGTTCATCCGACACGATGGCGGCAATCGCCGTACCTTTCAGATTACGACCAACAGATTTAGTCAACAAGCTACAGTTCTTCGGTATCTCAGTCGTGACCAATTCCCCTGCACGTTTAATCTGATAGAGGTTCTGCATCGCACCCTGTGCATTAGATAAGTATTCCAGCATCTTGTTCTCCACAGAGTGAACGCGGTCGAGAGCCAAGGTCACGGCTGTCTCGGCAGCAATAATCTGTTCCTGTCTTTTCTTACGTTGCTTGTGGATATTCTTCAACTCCACCGTCTGGGCAATCACTGCACCCGTCAAAGCCGGATCCGTCTGTTGGGCGAAAGAAGGCAAGCCGTTCATCAGGAAAGCTGATAGAATGGCCAATGCCGCTACTTTTGATTTTATTCCTTGCATATACTTCACATTTTAAGACCCGTATTTCTGCGTTCAGTCAAGTTTTGTTCACGTTCCTCCTTATGCGAAAAGAGCATCGGCACCATCAGTTTATTCATCAGACAGTCATTCCAATCTTTGAAAGCCTTGGGCGGAAGCCATTGACCCATCTTGTAACGGATGGATAGTTTCTCGCTGACCTGTGCCGTCAAGGAGCGTTCCATATTTAACTCAAAAGACTTGCCTTTGGCTTCAATAGAAAGAGCACCATCCTTTTTATAGATTTTCATCGGAATATCCTCCAGTATTGCCATCATGCGCAATCCGTAGATACGTCCGGCTAAATCATTGTCGAAACAATCGAATGCCCTCGCATTAGGGAAACGAGCCATCGTCCCGGTTATCTGCTTGTCTGAGAAAGTGCCGCCCAATGATATCAAAGCCACATCATTGCCCAATTGAATCTTGTTCATCTGATAGAAAGCCATCGCATCAAAAGCCGACTCACAGAAGAACACGCTTCGGACAGCCTCACGATTGCCGCCCGTCAAGTCAGCCACCCAAGCGGAAGAGGAAGAGTCCGTACCTGCCGCCTTGGATTTATATCCGCCATAGCCACGAATCTCGTAACCATTGGCTTCGTTGCTATACTCGTTAGTGTAAGGGAAACCGATGTTGTAACCTTCAAACTTTCCATTTTGCTTGTCCCTGACAAGGGAAATAAAGGAAGATAGTTCCTTCACTGTATCATCCGAAATACCCCGTTGGGAGAATAGTCCCGGTATCTTGTTGGTGTCAATCGGCTTTACCTCATAGCGCGATTCATCAAAAACTGCATCATGCTTGATGGATTTGATATACTCCCTATCTTCCCGGTATTCGGGTTCGGGCATATTGGCAAAACGTGCCATAACCTTGGCAATCTTCTGCCAATCGTCCTTACCCGATACCAGGAATGACTTCAGATTCTCACGAATGAGAGAGACCACATCACCTTTGGAGCCATCCCTGCGGAAGAAAGTCTGAGCCGCCTTGTTATGTGGATGGCTTACAATGAGGGTATCACGCCTGTTGTTGCCTTCGCCCAATACCAGCTCGATATATTTGCCGACACCGGCTTTTCTATCCAAACGGTAGCCCAACGCATAAGCGATGTCATCCACACCCACACGGGATTTCATGTCCTTGAAATTTACTTTGTAATCACTCATCTGTAACTCTCCTTATAGACTAATCCCGGAACTCACTTTCTGACTTCTCCGCATAACTGTTAACTCCGGTTCGTATGTCTTACGTGCTGTCATATTCAGAAATGCCGTTTTATCCTTCTGGTCGGTAAGTTGGAAGAACGTTTTTGCTGTGTTATTGGTAACTTTTTTCAATCCAAGTTCCACACCATCGTATGAAGCACGGATGGCATAATCACCGGAACGGGTCTTGATGATGGCGGCATTCTTGAAGGGAACTTCCTCATCGACACCCAAAGGAGCAAAAGGGTCGTTCTTGGCAAGATAAGGTTGTTCGCCCAATGCCAACCGTTGCTTGTCCACATGGTCAAGAATCAAGTCGGAAGCCTTGTTCACGTCCGCCATGATGGAAACGATGAACTTCGGTTCCTTCTTCAAGACACCGATCCACGAGTCCAGATAGGCTGCGGAGTTGTCCGTTATCTTGGAATCAAATCCCATCGAATGGCTGATCATGGCAGCCGTCAGTTCCGCTACCAGTTCCTCCTTCGCATATTTCGGGTCTCCGAACTTGCCGCCCATCTCACGGTTCAGTCGGTCAGCCGTCATGGTCGAGTGAGTCATTTCGTGCAGCATGGTAGAATAATACTCCATACCGCCACGATAGACTTCCTCCGGGGTATTGCCGATATTGAACTGCTCCTTCAAGGGAACAACAATCCGGTCAGCGGAAGGAGAATAGAAGGCACCGTCCACACGCTTGTCTGCCTGTATCGGGCAGAGCCATCCTTGGGTCTGCACCATACGGTCAAGGGCGGCATGGGCATACATACCCTCGGTATCTCTAAGTTCAGGAACTTTGAACTTCTCCAGCAATTTTTGCATACGCTCCGGCTGAACCTCTGCCAAATTGGTCTGCGCCACATTATAAACCGGGAAAGCCTTGATAAATGGAATAGCCTCCAAATCTTTCCGTTCCTCCCGGCTCATGGCGCGGTATTCATCCGAACTGATTTTCTGTCCGTTCTTGTCCTTTACCAGCATATCCCAATAGACCACCGGGAACGCCTTTTCGCCTTTCAGTACATGCGCTTTAAGGTTATGCGCCTGTTTAAAGGTCAGATAGACCGGAAGATCATAACCATTCGCCGCCGTATGCAGTTGCAAGAACAGCGAATTGGAGCCGGAATAGTTCCTACCGCCCACATTCTGCGGCAGGCCGGCATAACCCGAAGCGCCGCCAATCCAGCCTTTTTTCCAGTCGGAGGCTTTCATCTGCTCCATGCGGCCGATCATCATCGCTGCGAACTTGTCCAAAGCGGCCTGGCCTGCATTGCCCGGAGCAGACGGATTGTAACTAGTTCCAGATGCCATAATCCTCGTCGTCCATTACCTGACGGTCCATCTGTCCGATGTCCGTCTGCTCGATATAAAACTCAGCGGATTCATCCGAGGGGTCTGTACCGTGGGTACGACACCACTCCAGATAATCCTGTTCGTTCTCACACTCCATGACAAAACGGAGATAACCGATTTTGCCCTCCTGAAGGAGTTCCACCAACTCCTCATACTTCATTTTCTCACTCATATCTAGTTTTTCTTTTATCGTTAAACTGTTGTTTGATTACGTTATCTTTTCATGGATGCGGACTTTTCCGCCTTGACACTCTTTGCCGCGAGCATACCTGTGATTTCCGTATTCAGGTACTTGGCCGCAATCTGTTCCCGGGTGGCGGTCTTCGTCTTGAACAAAGAATAGCCGTCATCAAAGGAGATTTCATGCCTGGTGGTACGCCCCTTGTCACCCATATCCACGGACACCTTCCACTTGTTATCGGCATGGTCTTTCGCCACACGCACACCTTTCGGGTCAATGCCTTCGGGAAGCTGGTACTTCTCGTATGCAGATTTCAGATGAAGGCGTTCTCCAAAGTTCTTCTCCACTAACTGAGCGGGTGTCATCACCCGGTCGAAGTAAGCGTTCAAGTCCTGGCGGGAAGCGACAGCCGACATCTTGGAGTCGCCAATCTGCGCATAGAACTTATATTTGCCATAATCGGCACGCTGCTCATCCTTCTCCTTATAGACATTGAACTTTTCCACGGAGATATTGCCTTCCGGTCCGGCAATGGACTTCGGCATCTTGAAGGCTTCCTCAGACACCTTGGGCATCAGCTTGGTGGGATAATAGCGTTCCATCAACTGGGACACGGTCATTTCCTTCTTCTGGCAGGCGGCCAAGTCGGCAGCATCCATAAGTTGCGGCTTCAACGGCTTGCCGTCCATTCTGGCGGTGAAGTACCACTCTTCGGGGTTGGCCTTGCTCTGGTAGGCATGGGCGTGGGTCACTTTCTCACCACTACTTGTTACCATCTGAGGCTCGTGCGGCACGCATTCCTGTTTCGTCTCAGCTTTCTGTCCACTCTTGGCTTCCGTTTGCGTTTCCGCTTTCTTCTCCTTGGCAGGTTTCTCCCCGGCTGCGTTCATCACAGTCTTGGCAGGCTCTTCCTGCACAGCCTTCTCTTTTTTCTTCTTTGCCATATCGGTATTGTTTGATTGGGTTGGTTCTTCGTGCTTTCTTATTTTCTCCACGACTTCAAGCCTGTCACAGATGGCGACACGTGCTCCGGCACGGATAAGTTTGGGTAGGTAGGTGTCCAATGCGATTCTTGGAAACTCGACTGTCCTTATCTTCTTGTCAATGCCCGAAGTCAGTTTGTCTGCTGTGGCTATGCCGAGAATCAAGGCGGCTTTTACGGCATCCTCCTTGTAAAGACGGTAGAAATCGCCTTCCCGAAAGAGAAGTAGCGCATCGGGATGCTTTTCTTTCAGATTGCTGAACTCTTTGGGTAAGACGGCTTCCTGTTCTTTATCTGATTTCTTAGCCATAATTATCAGCGTTTAAGACCGTTGGTCGTTTTTTCTTCACGGGAAGGTTTTAAGTGGATGGCACGTTCTTTGGACTGGGCATCCACGACCTTCTGGTATTCCCAACGGTTCTTGTCCGTCATTACCAGACCCAAGTATTCGGGATGCTGTTCGTCATAACGGAGTTTCTGCTGCCGTTCCCACTCCTTCATATTCCCGTTAATGACCTTGAAGCCTTGCGGCTCTTTCAAGTCCACGCCCACAGATACCTTCTCTCCGCCTACATTGAGTTCGACGGGCTTTCCCTCGCGTACCTGTTGTTTCTGCCGGATGCCCAACTCAATGTCATTGACCTTCTCCATGTCTTTGAGTTTCTGCTCCAGTTGGATGTCCGTTACTTTGCGGTGGATGACCGATTTGGTCTCTGGGTCAAGCTGTAGATACTGCTGTGTCTTCTCGCCGTTTACCTCCACGGCTTTTTGAAGCACCTCGCCATTCCGTAGTCGTGCAGCTTCCTGTTCGGTTAAGCGAAGGACCTTGTTCCGCTCCACTTCAAGCTCCGCTCTGACCGGATAGGCGATAAGAGCCGGATTACCGTTCTTATCAGCGGTAAGCTGTAACTTGACAGGCAAAGTGATGATGTCGCCATTGTTGGCATTGATAGAGACTTGCATCAGCGGAGTAACCTCGCCGGACATCAGTCTTTCCTTTACCTCCTGTGGCAATAAATCCGCTTTCTGACGGTCAATGCCCAATACCGCCAACTTCTCGTAGGGCAGCATTTCGGATAAATTTCTGTTGTGTAATTCCATTTGAATGATGTTGAACTGTTAATTTTGTGGTGTCGTTACCGCTTGGATGTCACAAAATTATCCACATCAAATTCGAGAAAAGAAATGCGCAACACTATTCTGACAGCGATGTTCTTGATGATGGTGCCGGAAATGGCATCGACACAGTTCTATACGATAACGAAAGAGACAGAAATCAAATTGATTCAAGCCAGCGATAAGGAAAAGAGTATTGATAATAAGAAAGATACAACACCAATAGGCTCAAATAATGAACCGAAAGATACATTGAAAGTTCAACCGGATATTAGAACAAGCAAGCGTCCATATACCCAAAAAGTGGACGGTAAGACGTCCCAAAAATCTGAGCGAGTTAAATCAAACGGTCATCTTCCTGAATTGACGATACCTAATCTTTATACCGAAATTAAACGGAATGGCATATTATACCCCAAAGTAGTATTGGCACAAGCTATATTGGAAACTGGGTGGTTCACGTCTCCGCTGTGTAGGGATAGGCACAACCTCTTCGGACTGACCAATCCACACACCGGAAAGTATTATGAGTTTGACCATTGGTCGGAAAGTGTCCGAGCCTACTATAACAAGGTGCAGTACAAGTACAAACGAGAAGATGGGAACTATCTGCTTTGGCTGAAAAAGATTGGATATGCGGAAGCACCCGATTATGTTCCGGCTGTTATCAGTGTGCTGAAAATGTTATAGTACACCATATTAGTAGCAAGTGTGCCGGATAGAAAGCATAAAACCCATACTTGGCTGCATTGCCCTTGATAAATCCCCTTGTGCCATCATATAAGAAGATAACCATGCAAGCCAGCAAAGCACCGATGCTACCATAGTGCATCATCAATGGAAAAGTACAAGAAAGCTGCATCATCCGACCATAGGGAAAAGGAAGATTCATGTTTTGATTCCGTAACAAATTGAAAACGACAATCATCAATATCCCTCGCCACTCATAATCCGTTCCTAACCAGGTGGCGAAGCAAGCAATAGAGAGAATAGCAACCCCACAAAGGATGCTATTCCCTTTCATTTTATCCAGTACCGCCAAAGCTACCACACCTAAAGCCAACGTGAATATCACATTATGCGTACCATCCGCTCCGTTCAACAGATACCAAGGAATTTCACTCAATATGGCAAATGACAGGAGCTGTGCAAAGTACCTCTTTCGGTTATGCGTATAAGCGAAACCTTCCGCAATCAAGAAGGCGAACACCGGGAAAGCGATACGACCTGCACAGCGCATAGCATCATACATCATAGTATGTTCATCCATCAGGAAGTAGGCACAATGGTCTATCACCATTGAGATAATGGCGATAATCTTCAATGCGCTTCCGCTAAAGGTGGGTATCTTCGCAAGTCTTTCCATACTTAACTCATTCCAAGCAGTTCCTTGACCATATCCTCCACCTCCTGATTGACACGCTTGAAGTTACGGTTCAGCATAATCTCCTTCTCACGGTCATTCTTGAACTCATAGATTTTTGGGAGAGCCACATAGTGGTCTTCCTCCGCCTTAATCTTCTTCATATCAAAGTGGGTCTTACAGAAATACTTCGTGGTCTTGAACTCTTCCGACTGCTCGATGTCAAAGCTGTCCAGCATCTTGTCATCGGTGGCGGTAAAGTCACGTGCCGCCTGACCAGCCAGCCATCCTGTAGCCATATCCGCTATCTTCGCTGCCGGAACAAGGTAATCCATCTTCTCCGAGATGGTGGTAGATACCTTTTGGTCATTGATGGAGATTGAGCGTGAGGTCTGCTTCGCCTTGCCGAACACATCGTTCTGCGCCCACTCCAAGGTTTCCTTGTTACGTGCCGCTCCCATAAAGATGTTACCGCAGGTAGTGATAATCTTCTGCATACCCACCTTGCCATAGTCCGCTTCCAACTGGGGCAACTCCTGAAAGCCGAGAGTAACGGCTACCTTGTTGGAACGTGCCGTACCAATCAAACGGTCTATCTTATGGAAGTACAGAGTAGGCAGCTCATCCACGATGATACTTACCGGGATGTTTCCTTTGGAGTTTACACGTGTAATCAGTCGGTTCAGCACCAAAGCGTTCAGCGAACCGATTACCTGTTCCTTCTCCGGGTCGTTGGCGATGACCAGATAGCTGGGATGCTCCTTGTCAGAAATCTTCAAGTCAAAGTCATCCCCCGTAAATACCCAATAGGCTTCGGGAGATACCAACCTTGCGGCATTGACACGAAGCGTACCCACCATACCTTCCAATTGGTCATTCGCCTTGTTCTCGAAAGCACTCTTGAAGGGAGCCATCAAAGAGGCAATCTTATCATCCTGCATCAGGATGTTGAACACCTGGTCGTAAGACCTGCCTAAGAAAGAAAGCACATGGGGCATATCGGAATACTCCCCGGTCACGGTGTCCGGCTCAACCTCGTTGCCATATTCATCCTCATACCAACAGCGTTCAATCTTAATGAGCCTTTTGGTTCTATCTTTGTAAGAAAATCCGTTCAAGTCCACAAACATCCTGTCCTCGTCCGTAGAGACATCATTGCCGTTCTCATCCACGAAGTCCAACACTACATTTCCCTTCTCATCTATGGCATTAAAGTCATCCCAATTCCGAATGACAATCTCCAGTTTCTTTCCCTCCAGTAGAATATAGCGTTTCAGTTTCTTTCCGTTTCTGAATCCGACAGGGTGGAAGTTTACAAAAAAGTAAATGATAGCCGCCAAGAAATTCTCCGCAGAGTTGGTAAAGAACGCTTCCGAACCGCCTTTCTTTTCTCCACCTCCCTTGTTCAGAGAAGCCAACAAGGTAGCTGCCGTTTCCGAAGCCGCCGCCAAGTCAGGAATATACTTCCGTTGGATAGGATTGATACGGTCAGAATACTCCACATCCGTAAAGTTGATGGTGCGGAAACCACAGTTTTGTGGTAACCTACCGGCCTTACGATTCTTGCAGAACTGATAGAATAGCGTTTTGGCAAGTGTCGGGTACTTGAAATCGTACACCATCATGGCAAAACCCTTTGCCGCGTGCTGCCGTATAAACGGGTCTATGATACCGAAAGACTTACCCGAACCCGGAGTACCGAGAACAATAGTGCCACGGAAAGGATTGATGATATTAATCCAACCCTTGTGCATCTTACGCTTCCAATAGTATATCATCGGTATGTTTACCGAATAGTCGTTATTGGTAAGTACCTCAGACTGTTGGAAGGACTCGTTCTCGAAATTGAAACGGTCATCACCAACCTTATAGTTATAATACTTGGCGATGCCGTCCAATCCCTGATGTACCAACATGGTGCCCACGATAGAACATACGGCATAAAGAATGCGGTTGGCCGGGAATCCCATCCAACTCATTCCGAAGTCCATTTTGTGAAAGAGGAAGCAGAGTCCGACAAGGGTCAGTCCGGCTAATACGGGATAGATGACCATTGTCTTCACGTTGAACTTCAATGCCTTCTTCGCCTTTGTACCGATACACACTACACAGATGCAGACCAGTTCCACCATCTTACAACCCGAAACGGACGTGAACACAGGGAATCTGCCTAAGAGGTCAAGAATGAATTGCGTAATACGGTTGTCTGCCGAAATAGGCAGGTTCATAATAATCTCAATGATGAGAAAGATATAGATGCAGCTACGGAGGTAGTTATACATCTGCTGCTGTTCCCTTGTTTCTTCAAATGCCATAGTTCTTTATATTGATTTCTACAAACTCAAATAACTAAAACGGTATCTTCATGCCCAACAGCAACCCGTTACGAAAGGTGTCCCCATGCAGAAAGTTCACATTGTTCTTTTGGGTTATCACAAACTCACAGCCGTTTCTGAAAACGTAACTGTATTCAAAGCTCGCTTCCAGACCGAGAAAGAATTTCCTTTCCACCGCACCGAATTGAGGGCCGAAACGGAAACGAAGCATACCGTTCTTGTATCTTGCCAGCCTTTGTTTATACACGATACCTCCATCCCAGAAGTAACCTTTCCAAAAGTCATGCTTCCTCCAATGGTTACCCACCTCGCCATATAACTCCACGGCATTGCCGTAGGATAGCGGATGCTCATAACCGACCGTAGCATTCAACGTAGAGGGAAACTGAAAGCCTGCATTTATCGTGAACTTGGCATTTTGTGCGGATGCGCCTATGGTACAAACCGCACATAGTAGAATGAATAATAGCTTTTTCATTGTTCGACAGAGTATTTGATGTAATGGTAAGGATAGTAATCGCAGTTCTTCAATATGTCCGAGTCAAAGCCGTCGGCATTGAGGATGTCCTCATATTCGATGGTCAGCACGATTACACGTCCGCTGATTTGGTTCTCTGAAATCTCCAGTCTCAGCACTTTCTCGTCAGGGAAAGTCAGTTTGGGAAGCACCAACACATTGCGGTAGTTCTTTTGGAACTTCTTGGCATGGTTGAGTGAGAACACCGGAGTCAGCTCAATAGTCTGGGAGTTGGTAGCCTTGCTCTGTTTCTTGTCGGTCAGCTTCACACGTAGTTCCTCAATATCATAAGGTATCTTCGTCTTGTTCTGCAACGAGTAGTCAATGAAGAAATAATCCCCGATGGCATAGATGTTATTGACCACCGCTTTCATGCCGTGCGCCTTTGATACCACTTGATTGAACTTGCGGTCACTGCCATAGACCGCCCACGCATAGCGGGCCATTTCCGACATAGGCATAGACACCTCCGGGTTGATGTAGGATTGCGTATCACTGTATGGGACTTGGAAGATGGACGCCGCCAATGTAGGGGATTGTGTATAAACAATGTCATACTGGGCAATATGCCGCTCTCCAATCAAGGTAAGCGTACCCAACAGTTCATCTTCCTTATAACTGCATATCGAAGTGGAATCGTTCTCTTGAAAAGGTTTGATGCGTACAATGTTGTCGGCACACTGGTTGCCGATAATCTTGGGAGTGGAAATATCCACCAACTTAATGTTCTCCGGCATGACGATGTGGGTGGTCACTCCGCTATTGACATAGATTCTTTCGTTGGCAGATGCGTTGCCTACGAAACAAAGGACACAGAGAATGAAAAGAATAATCTTGGATTTCATAGAAATAATTGCTTATGTTATTACTGATATTTTATTATGAACTCTTATAATCCTTACCTCGCTTCATCCGAATTTATCAAATAGACAATGGTATTGTACTTGATTTTCGCCTTGTTCTTTCGGATATTGGAAGATATGGCCGACGATGCCGAGTTATACATATTCTGCAAGGTCTGCAGGGCGATGGCTTCAGCCGATATGCCGGTTTCATAGCCGCTTCCCGAATTAAAGCTGATGTTCTGTTGCACCGCATTAGAGCCGGCATCCTTCACGAAGTCACGGAACTGGGATTCGGGAACATAGAAACCTTCCATACCGTCATTGTCAAAGACGGACAGATTGACCTTGACGAACTTGTCCCCAATCAGGATGCTGGTGATGGCCGCACGTACACGCTGCTGTCCGAAGCCTGTGACCGTTCCATAAAGGTAAGTGCCTTTCTTCAAATTGATGCCGCCAACCGTCACATCATCCAACAGTTTGAAGCGAAGCCGGGTGCCTTCACGTGCCTTGGTGGTCTGGTCTATCATGGCACGAATCAGTTTGGCATCCACCGCATCGTCCGAAGAAGAGACCGTGTGAAACTTGTCCGCATTGGTATCGGAGGATTTGATAACCAGCTTGGGACGGTTGCGTTCTTTCTCTTCCCGTCGTACTTTGGCTAAGGAATCGGCACGTTGCCTTTGCAGGGCTTCTTCCTGCTCCGGGGTGGTTATACCCAGTCCGCTTTCAATGGCTTTCTGCCGTTCATAGCTCCTGCGTTGGATTTCCTCCAAATCTTGGGCAAATTCATCCTTTGAGGTATAACCATTGGTCGGATTATCGCCATAGGCATATTCATTGATATGCTTTCGGGATTCCGCAAGGGAACGCTCCAACTCCTCCAGTTCCTTCTGCTGACGGATGCGTTCTGCTTCGGCTGCATCAAGCAGATTCAGTTCCTCTTCGGTATAACCATGCTCCAGTTCCTCGGTCTCATTCTTTTCCTCGCCGATAGCACCGACTGCGGTAAAGGCATCCTCGTCACCGAAACGTCTTGACATCTCATACATCTTATCTCCGGCTTCTTCCGCTTGGGCTTCGGGAAGTTCCATGTTGATGCGGTCGGTGGCTACCGACTGTTCGGTATCGCCCGAACTCTTGAAGGTCTGCATCACGAAGTATATCAAGGCGCACAGCGGCACGAACACCACCAGTGGGAAGATATACTTGGGTTGTTTGAAATTGATTTTAATCATTTGTTCTCATTATTATTAAGGGATTTTACAATGTTTTCGAGCTGTCGGTATCGTTGGATGATACGGGCGGAATCTATCCTTGACTTATTGGGGACGGCAATCATCGAATCCAATTCCTCACGGAGTTCCTGACCTTGGGCTACCAAATCCATCAGCGTATTGCGCTGGATGTCCTTGTTTGCCTGTATGGTATGGAAGCCGCTGAAAAGCGGTTCCATGTTGGAAACCATACTGATATTGGACTCGTTTAATTCATTTGAGGTACTTGGTAAATATGCTTTAGCTCCACTTATCCAAATGTCGCCCATCAAAACAAAAGCCAATGTTCCGGTTACATAAGCGAATGTCCGCTTCGGATGTTTGGTTGCCCATGCGTTAGCCAAACGGATTCTTGCCGCCAACCGATACTTCGTACCGATTGCTCCCATCTTGGGTTGCAGCCATGCCCGAACCTGTTGGTGGGTTTTCAGGCGGCCCTCATGCAATGTCTTTCTGAGTGATTTCATTGTTGTTTTATTGCAGTGCTATTCGTTAATAATCCAAATCCTTGTTCTCGATGGTGCGCCAGTTGGTAATCATCAGTCCGTGGGGATTGTTCCGCGTCCTCGGCACATTCTCCACATACCCGGTCGTTACCATCGTCCGTTTCAAGTCACGGGTGCGCCGCTTGATAAGCTGCGTGCCGTAGTAGGTGAACTTCCGTTCATGCTCGTCAAACCGGATGGAGTCGCACATAATCGTGCAGACTGCCGATGACGATATGATGTCGGAATAAAACCCGTTCTCGTCCATCGCCTGTTTCTGCTTCAAGGCTGTTCCGTCTGCCATATACATCGCTTTGCCGACCGTCCACTTGATATAGTCGTTATCGGGTGGCAGGTTGAAGAAGTATTGATGAAAGAGCTGGATGTGGGCTTTCGCCTCCATGGTGAAGTTCGCTTCCAGCTTGGCCCGTTCCGCCAAGAAAGGAATATCACCGTCCAATACATATATCTGCTGCCGCTCCTTGGTAACCAAAGAGATGCAGCACCAGACGGTAAAGCCGCAGATAACGGCGCAACCTCCGATGGTTGCGAGTACCGTCATCATGGCAAGTTTTGTTTTCTGCGCTAATGATTCTATAAGCATATTCATTCGTTTTTAAATTATATTCACTTGGATTTGAAAACGGAACCTGCCGCACCTGCCGTTGCGCCGACCGCGCCTCCGGCTACGGAGCCTGCCGTCGCTGCCATGCCTGTCACGGTAGAACCGGCCGCAGAAGCCGCACCTGAGCTTACACCGCCCGGTATCAGCCAAGAAGCCACTTCGGGAACGAAGCGAATAATGTAGGCACCCACCAGCATACCCATCGCATACATACAGTTAGAGCCAATACCTTGCAATCCCAATGCCCCAATCTGTTCCCACGAATTGACAGAGCCATGCAGGAGGTGGTTGTAGGCTACCATGTCCTGCTGTAGATTGTACAACAGGATGAAGTCAATGTAGTAAAGGCACATATAGGTGACGAATCCCCATAACGAGAGGGAAAGGAATTTTGACATCCATTGACTCCATGCCGAACTCCAAGGTGGGGCCAGTGATAATGCGAACATGATTGGGCAGAATATCATCATAATGGCGATGAATATCCGTTGCGCCACCAGTATGCCGTAATAGGACATCTGGAATATCAGTTCACCGATAAAGCGTATGACATCGTTGATCCACTCGCTGACTTTTGTTTCGGCTGCCACAGCCGCACGTTGCGCATAGTTATTGATGGTACTGCCCAAGTTTTCCACGTTGTAGATGAGCTTGTCCCACCAGGCGGCATCTTCACCGATAGCGGCCACCTGTTTGGCGGTTGCAATGGAATCTTGAACGGCTCTCAATCGGTCTAGGTATTCGCTCTGCTTTTGTGCTACCTTTAGCTCAAAAGCAGCCACCTCCTTGTTTTTGGAGTGTGCCATCGCTTTGGTGGCTGACTCCAATCCCTTGCCCGGTACTTGCAATGCGGAGCAGATCCATGACGAGGAAGAGATACAGATGGAGATACCGACAATGCGCAGGAGCTTCATCACATCCATGCCGCGCCGTCCGAGTATCATCATCCAACATTCGTAAGAACCTACACAAAGGGCAAGCAACAGTCCGATGATGCGTGCCAGTCCGACCGCATCGCCCAACACCGCCACATTCGGGAAGGTTTCCATAGCGACCAACAGCTTATCCAGACTCTCGTCAATGGCGGGCAATCCTATGGTCAGGAAAATTGATAATACATTCATGTTTGATTATTTTTTATTGTTGTCATTTCATTACCTCTTATGATTTATCAATAATGCGTGGCAGCTACCGCACACAGGTGGGCTGTCTGGTTCACTAATTCCTGCATTTTCGTCTTAGCTTCCTCGTAGGCTTGCTGCCGTTTGGCATTCTCCAGTCCGTAGCCGACACCTGTTTTATGGATATAGGCGATGCCGGAACAAAGGATTTCGTTCTGCCGGCTCAACTCGTCCACCTGGTATTTGAGCTTGCCGTCACTCTTCTTCATGCAGTAGAGAAGCCCGTCCGTAATGCAGTCCTGCATACGGTCAAACTCGTCCTTGTAGGAAGCGTAGGTCAAATCAACCGACCTGTCAGCCTCACGAACCAACTCTTCCTTGTATAGTTCCTCAATGTACTTTCGTTCCGTTTCCACCTTCTTCACTTTCTGCCGTTGGGTCTCTTCTGCCGTTACACGGGTAGGCATGATGCGCTTGACATTGGAATCCTTTTCCTTGAAACGGACACAGAAACCTGAATTAAAGCCTGCCCATTTCCAATACATTTCCGCACCGGAATACTTGTTGTGCAGGAAATAATAGTACCAGTCGGGGGCGAAGTTCCAAGGCCCGTTCTCCATGGACTTCCATTGTTTCTCTTTCTCCTTGTCACGGGTTGGACGTTGGGCAAAAGAACTGAATGGCATTGTCAGCATCATCATATAAAGCAATGTCCTTGTTATATTTTTAACCTGCATATCCTTGATTCCATTTATTGATTACTTTATTCGCTATCTCGTCCTTGACATTGGAGTTTAAAATCTCCCATATATAATCCGGTTTCCAACCGCAATCTGTTATCAGGAAACAGTACAGATTGGCATTGTCAATGATGTACCGTACCCTGTCGATGGAGGTTTTGAGGGTCATTACCAGATTCAGTTTCTCATCCATACTCGCCTTCATCAGGTTGATGCCCGAAGCTGCCACGGAAGCATAGAGTTTGTAGCAATGGCTTATCTCCCTTGATATGGCGACATTGGCATCCGCATAGTACCAACCGACAAATGGTTTCTTCGATACATGCTTGAAAGTATTGCCAGTAAAGTCCTTATACTCTTTGACTAACTGATAGAGCGAATTGGCGGTGCTTGATATGGCACCTGCCAGTACAAGGTACGAATGAGCATTGCCCAACTTGGTATCGAGCGTAGTCCGCACATCGTTGAACTTGATGGCTCCCTTGGCTACAAGCGACTGCTCCCCAAAGCTGGTAGCCACCCGTTTCAATGCTTGGTCTTCATCCTTCTTCACGGCTTTGTGAAGGGCAATCAGAGCTTCGATGGTCGGAAGGTCTTTCGGGAGAATAAAGGCGAAGGACTTTGCCGGAAGGAGCATTGCAAGCATTATACCTATTATTATATAGTGTTTCATACTTCTTGAACTTATAGGTTACATACTCCTCAATAGTTAGACGCTACCAACCTGTTCCAGTCATTGATAAGCCCACCGACATTGTTCTTCATTGTCACCACATTTGCCCAACCCTCCGGGTCAATGGCAAAGAACAAGTCATTGGCTGTAGCATACTGAGCCATCAGGATCATCCCTTCCACTTTGTAACGTATCTCCAAAAGACCGGAATAAACAGAATTGGCAAGCGATAATCGTTCATAGCGGTCAAGCATATTATAACCGTCACTTTTCTTCTCAGCCGTGCCTTGTCCTTTAAGGGGATTCTGTACCGTGGTATTGTTCACGATATTCACGAAGTTGCCCACCAATTGTTGGGTTTCCGTCACAAGGTTGCCCAGTTCATTCAGGCATAGCAACTTGTTGGAGAACTTCGCCTTGTTTATCGTTTTTATAAGCTCCGGTACATCTTTGAGGATGTCGTAGGCGCATAGTCCAATCTCCTTGTAGTATTTGCTCTCCGTACCGAAGCCCGACACGTTCTGCATCGTCACCTTGTAGAGTTCCTTGATGGTAGCCATGCTCACGGTATAGAGTTCCACCTTCTTTTTCTTCTCGGTAATGGAGTCCAAACGCTGGTTGTGCTGACCCTCAATCAGTTTTTGAGAGGCAAGGTTGCTGGCTACCACCTTGATGCAGTTCTTGTCTATGACTACCTTCCAAGCAGCGAATAAATTTGGAGTGGCCACCATTATTATGAGTGCCACAATCATCATTTTAATTCTTACCATAACGACATCACTTTTTGTTGTTGATTGACTTTTCTTGCAAATACCAGATACTTGTTACCCCCGGCTTGCTTCCTGTCCGCCTCGATTCTCGTGATTGCCTCCTGCATATTGCCATAATAGGCAAGGTAAATCTTCAAGGCTTCCTTCTCGACCCGCTCAGTAGTGTATGCCCAGTAACATTCGGGCGGTTCCTCCACACCATAAACATCGGAGTTCTGTCCCCGGCATATCCAAACCTCCTTGAAGTAATTGCGCCCCTCACGGTTGTTCAGGGCATTGACGGTAAAAATCTGCTGCCGCTGGATTTGGGTCAGTCCCAATATGGCGGCTATCTCATCGTATCTGTCCTTGAACTTGGTCTGGTCTAACAGTACCTTCACATCCGAGTTGTTGATGATGGCTTCCTTTACGATTGGTGAGTCTATCACGTCATTCAATTCCTGAGTGACCACTCCGGCTATGCCGTGGAACTTTCTTACCGTTTTATAGAGGTACTTGATGTACTCTGCCATCGTAGGCGAAGCAATCGCTTTCCACGCTTCCTCGATTATCAATGCCTTGCGGCCTTTCTTGATACGCATCTTCTGAAGGAACACGTCCATGATTATCAGCACCACAATAGGGAAAAGTACGGGATCATCTTTTATTTTGTCAATTTCAAAGACGATGAACCTTTCATCAAAGAGGTTTACATCCAAGTCGGAGTTCAGCGTGGTTTCCAACTCGCCACCTCGGTAGAACTGCTTCAAGATGGCGGCGAAGTCCCGGATGCCGAAACTGATTTTCTCCTGCGAGGTGATTTGCGGGATACGTTCCAAGGCAAACTCATAGTAGGAGTTAAAGGACAATTCCTTTACTCTCAACCTGCGTTTCTGTACTTCCAGGTAATCAATCTGCTTCTCAATCTTTATCAGGAAAGAGTTCTCATAGAGTTCCTTCTTGAATTTCTCCATAATGCACAAAGCACGCTCCCTTTCTGCCTGGGTAGCCCCTTGGTCATGGGCAAGCGCATTTAGGGAACGGTATTGACGAATCAGCTTTTGCCTGTGAGCCTCGGTTGGCAACATCAACATACGGTTCTCCTCAACCTTGGAAGGAGGCTCTTCCGTATTATTTATCAGTTCGTCTATGTCCTCCATCTTGGTAGAATAATTATCATAGTCTTCTTCCATCTTTGCGTCCACCAGCAACTTCTGACGCAAGCCTTCGCGTTCCTTCTCTGTGAACTTCTCAAATGGATGGAAATAGGCATCGTAATACTCCACGATGGTTTGGTTCACCAGCATATCCTCAATTTTAGAAGGTAACTCGTTGCCTTTGAATATCAAGAATATGAGTGATTTCAAAAAATTCTTCTTCTCGCCAAAGTTTAATTCGTATTCCTCTTTCGTCACTTTGAAGGGGTTCATGGAGATAGGCTTCTCCTTGGTATAAGAGATATACGTGCCGCCGAAGTAACCACAGATACCCTCGTATGAATCTCCCGTATCGACCATCACCACATCCGTATGCTGTTCCAACAACTGACGGACAACCGAGTTTGTATGAAAAGACTTTCCGCTTCCGCTGGGTCCGATGCAAAAGAAATTGGAATTGTCGGTCATCTTGACTTTGCCTTCCTTGCCGGTGAAGTCTATGCAGACAGGCAATCCCTGACGGTCGGTATAGTAGGTGGTCAAAGGTGTCTGCTCAGACTCCTTTAGATGCTCTTTGAAGAAAAAGCATAATGCCGCATCGGATAAAGTCAAGAATAAATCGTAGTCAGAATTGAAAGCGTAGGCATTGCCGGGAAAGCTATCCGTGAAAAGTTCCAACTGATTGTAGGCAGTCCTTGACGGCATGATGCCACACTCATATAACTTGGTTTCCAAATACGATGTAACCGGGGTTACTTTATCCACGGGACAACTGACTAAGATATTGAAGTTCGTATATACCAACATGGAACTATCCACGGCAAGCCGGTTCAATACCTCCTCGATGTCTGCCTTGGCTATCTTGTTGCTGGGGTCGGGCATGGATCCATGACGCTTCGCCTTGCCTTGTAACTTCCTTAACAGTTTTCTCTGATTGGGTATCTGCACTACTTGGTTAAATACCACACAATCCGAGAAAGGAATGTTGGTCAGGAACGAGAACAGGTCAGTGGCGATAGGATAGCCGTTGATGTTCGTCTGCGTATAGGGCTTGATGACCGATGGCAGGTTTATCTCGTCTATATCCACCAAAGGATAGGAGCGGATAATACGATTGCCGGTTCTCAGGTATTCGTCCGAAGCCTTGAAGTTGGTCATGGAGAATGCCCCGTGCCGGAACTGGAATGCCATGAAGCGGTGGCAATACTCGTCCGCTTCAACTTTGGAGAGCTTGTGATGCCGGATGCCCCGCTCGGTCAGGATGTCATCCACCTTGGAAACCTTCGTATGGAAGTCCAGCCACGTCTTCGGGTCGTACTGCACGAACTGGCTGCGCTGCGCCTCCTGTGTCACTATCAGGTACGTGCGTATCTCCGTGAACTCTCTTCCCTCGAAATAATTGAAATAGCTCCGGGTCAGGAACTCCGCATCTTCCGGTACGTCATGGTGGTAGGCTTGTTTGCAGAGGATGTCCTGCTTCTGCAGGGCATAGCCCTCGCCGAGGGTCTGCACCACATTGGAGAGCACATCCTGAAAACGTATGTACTGCCCGGCATCGGTACAGAGCTGCTGCACCGGGTTGGTCATCTCGAAGATGACGGACGGATCGCCCTTGGCTGAAAAAAGGACGACATTGCCGTCCGTTTCCTCCAGCCCAGAATAGAGACCGTCAAAGACTTTTTTCTTGGTTTGTGCCATAATTAGGAGCTTTTTCTCAGTTTGTTGTAAATGAAAATTCCCTTGTCTCTCCGCTTGTTGTGCAGTCCCCCGCGCTGTTTGACGAAGATGGTCACCAGCCCGATGACTGCCATGACAAGCATGGCGACGAATCCGGCGAGCTTTCCCAATACAATGGAAAAGAGTATGAATCCGACAAACGACACACCGATGGCCAATGCCGCCAACGTGAGGAAGCGTCCACGAATGCCCATGAACTCCAGCGGTTTTTGCAGTCCCTTGAATACGGGAAATCCCTCCTGATTCATCGTCATTCTATGGTTGCGTCATTGTTATTTGAAGAACAACGGAAGAGCCTCGGACAGAGCGATGAAAGCGATACAGCCGCCGATGGTGAGCATGATGGTCTTCTTCACGTCCTGATCACCATTTGACATCTTGAAATACACGTTGAAAGCTCCCACCAAGGCGATTACGGCAGCGATTGCCTTCATCAGGTTGGAAACCGGGGTCTGGTAGGAACTGATTTCAGTGGTGGCTTTTGTGAAGCCGGCCGCACCCTTGCTTGCCGCCATCATGTCACCGACTGAGATAGTAAGTGCGGCTACCGCCAACACGCTTTTCTGTGCGAAAGAAGAACCCATGAATCGGTCATACGCACGTTTTACTTTTTTCTTGAATTGCATTTTCTTGAACTTGTTTATTTGATTTCATCACCAAAGGAACAGAGGTCGCTAAAGGAACGTGTGGGCTTCTTTTTCAAGAAGGTATATATGGTTTGTCGGGTAAGTTTGCCTGTTATCTGGCATTCTCACAATCAATAATAACCAATCCTAAATCGCAAGCTGTAGTTTCTGTCAGCTTATTTATTTCGTTAATAAGGTCTTCAACCAAGATACCATCAGTCATAATAGGGTCACGATGACCGGGACGTTTGAATGTTTTTTCGGAGTTGGATTCAGGCTGTTCTTCTTGATTAGGCTGAACATTATCTTTCTTATTTTCTGTTTCATTAGAATCGGAGTTCATTTGTCCTTCCGTTTCATTCTCTTTCTGCTTAGGTTCATCCCGGCTGATTCTGAATGGCTTGAAGGTCTTTGCTTCATCCGATATGTCTATATCTTCTTCTGATTGCGATTCCAGTTCCGCAGCCTGTACTGCCTTGGCTTTCAGGATGTCAAGGACAATCAAAGCGGCATAGTAGAACAAGAGGACGATGAAGAGCAGGAATACTATTTGTCCGTATTGCATGGTGCTATGTTATTATAAGGTGAATACTACTTGTAAATTGGCAGGAAGCTCAATCCCAACTTGACAGCTTTGCTTTCCAGCTTGGTCTGACGCTCGAAGTTGTCCGTGGCATATAACAGGACACGCTCGCCACATACGACATATCCCAGGCTTTTGAGCCGTGAGCGGATCCTTACCCTTGCCCGGTTGGAAACCACTTTGAGCTGCGTCAGCGGTTCAAGCCCAAATATCACGTGCCGCCTTTCCCGTTTAATCAGCTCAATACGGGTTTGGGATAGGATGAAGGAAGTTTCCGTCCGGCTGCGTTTCAGTCCCAGCTTGGCGGCGATATTGCATACACTCGACCTGCTTATCCCCAAATCGCGGGCCATTTGCGTGAATGACTTATAATGGAAATGCCTGCGGATATAGTCTGCACGCTCCATCCATTTCGTCTTGGCGACTTTGGCCAACCCAAGTTTACGTGCTTTCTGCTTGACAAGGGTCTCGCTTACTCCCAATGCCATAGCAGTATGGGAGGTTGTTTCCACCGGGTACAGCTCTGTCAAGAGAGTTGTCATCCGGTCAGTCCATTGAATTGTCCTCATGCTTTTGCCTCCTTATAGTTGGTGAAAAGCGACTTGTTATCACGGCGGTACTGCGCAAGCTGTGGCAGGTAGGTCTTGAAGAACGTGCGGACAATGGCGTTCACCATGTCGGAGCGGCTGCGGTTATGGATGTTGCACTCGTCCAGTGAATCGGCAAGGTCACGGTCTAACTTGCAAATCATCCTTTCTCCTTTATCTTCCCGGGTATCGCTGTCAAGATAGGACAGGAAGTTTTGCCAATAGCCGGAGTTATCCGATAGCGGGATGAGACGTTCTTCTGAACTTTCCTTTTGGGATAGAGTAACTGCCGGCTGTTGTTCGATAGCCGTTTCCGTATGCCCATCTGTAAGTGTCATTTCGGGGTCATTGATGCCTTTAAGAAGGTCGTCTATTTCGGGAATGTCTTTTGTCATTGCTATATATGTTGATGGTTATTGTTGATTGTCATTTTCTTCCGGTTGTTTCTCTTTCGCTTTACCTTTTAATTCCGCCTCCAGATTCCCGGTCAGTTGTATTCCTGTCAGTTTAGGTTCACGGATGGGTGCTGTCGTATCAAAGATGTAGGAATAGATACGCTCAAAGACGGGGGTAACGATACCCGCCTGCTTATCCAAAGCCGCCATCGTACTGAAACGCTCCATGTCGGCACGTTTGGGAATCCGGCCCGTTACAACCCCGTAGTTGCAGAAGGTCTCTCTGGTATTCTCCCAAATGACCAGTTCGGAGCGTTTGCCCACTCTGCCGTCATGCAGGTTGGGGACAATGAAAAGCTGTGCCTTCATGTTTCCGCCAACGGCTTTTCGCAGGCGGTCTATGAACATCAGGAAGCTGGCGGTGGAGGGGACAGTCATCAGGTCATAATGGAAAGGCACAACGATAATGTCCGAGTTTACGAACATCGGCACCAGCCCGTCCGCTTGCAGGCTGCCGGGGGAATCCATCAGCACGACATCCAGACTCAAATCATTGTGTATCTTCTCTATAAGGGAAATAATAGCTTTCTTGTCGTTGGCTTCGTATGACAGCACATCATAGGGCACATACTGCACATCGTATTTCTTGATGTCAGCCTTGCGGCACTTGATGATGGAATGCTGGAAGTCGCAATCGACTATGGCGACACGCACTCCCTTCGTCACCAGATAGTTGGCGAAGGTCACGCAGAGGGTGGTCTTGCCCACGCCTCCTTTTTGATTGGCGAATGTTATTATGACCGGTGTCTGTATCATTTCTCCGTGCGATGAATTATTTTAAGGCAAAATTACCGTGCGTGTAACCGGAGAAACGAAATGCGCAACACTTATATGTCCTCGGTCAAACTAACCGGGGTATAAAAGTTCATGCTATCGGGGTATCACTGTTTGATGCGTCCGAAAACTGGACGGCAGCACGTCCCTTTTTTATCGCTTCAAGGAATGTCCGTCATCAATATCGTCATAGTTACCTTTCTGTCCGACTTCCCATTCCCGTTTTTCGTAGCGGCTTCCTTCTCCATGGTCACGCATCTTGTTATGACTGGAGAGAGGCTTACGGGCAGAGTGTTTCGGGCTGGATTGTTGTTGTTTAACCGGCTTCCTTTCCTGTCGTTCCAGATTGAAGCCCTCTTCTGATAGATTGACGATGATATGGCTCTTGAAGTTGATGGCGTATGTGGCATCTTCCTCTTGACGGATGATGAAGCCTTCCTCACGAAGGGGACTTCTGACAGAGATAATGGTTTCGTCTGAAAAGATTTCTTTCAGGTTATTGACAGCATCCGAATGGGATTGCGTTCTTTCTGACGAGAGGGCAACAAGGTCGGGACGGTTCACTTTATAGATTTTGCAAAGCAAATCACGTTCCGCCTCTGTGGTGGGTTGGAACTTCTCAACCAGCTCGATGCGGTTGTTACGGTCTATGGCTTCCGCCATAAACGGTTTCAAGGGGCGGGATTCTCTGTTGAAATAGATGACACCTTTCTTTATATAGGCATGATGCTTCTTCAATTTCTGGAATATCTCGCCCTGCGTTATCTTGGGATTGAGGGTGAGCAACCGGTCAATGAAATCCTCCATGCGGTCAAAGCGTTGTTCGGGGGTAGCGAAATCCAACAGCTCTTCTACAGCCAGCACTCTTGCCCCGTGGATGACGGTCTTATTGGCGTGGTCAACGAGTATATAGCCGTATGCCGCATCCTTCTTTCCCAAAAATACGATGTCGATGCCGAACTTGGTTTTCAATTCCTTTTGCAGTTCTTCCTTGTTGGAACATACGTCACGATACTTTTTGAGGATGCCCCGAAGCTGGCGGTTACGCGCTCTGTTGTAGTAGCCTTTCTTATACAATGCCTCAATGTCGCTAAGAGGAAGTTTCTTCTGTACCTTGCCACCATGTTTGACAAAGACAGTGCCGTCTTTCTGATAAGCTTCATAGCCCATCGAAGTCATTATCGCTTTGAATTGGGCAAAAGAGGAGAAGGTATATTGTTTGGCAGCATTTAAGTCTTGCTCCACTTTCTGCTTCCTGTCATTCCCAAGTATGCGGTCAATCACTTCTTGTGAGCGTCTGCGCTCATGGCCGTGCAATATCTTCTTGCCGTCAGGGGCGATACGAGAAGTCACGATATGCAGATGGGTATTATCTGTATCATAGTGGGAATAGACCAGCAAGGGTTGTCCTTCCTCGCCATATCCCATTTCTGACAAGTAACGGTGGGTAAAGTCCAGTAGTTCCACTTCCGTCATTTCATGCCCCTTGCAGGAAAAGGCAACATGGAACTGTGCCTTTTGGATTCGGGTGTTTCGGGAAGTATATTCCTGAAGGTATGTGACCAGTTCCTCCGGGGTCGGCTTGCCGAATGTACCGAGTGTGCCGAAGTTCTGCATTTCGAGCATACGGGCAACTCCTTTCGCTACTTTACGTTCATTGTAACCGACTGCGTGGAAGTTCGAGCTTCCGGGTAATATGGTGGCTATCATACTTGGGAATGTTTATCTTTGGATAATGTGACTATGGTGTTCTGATACAATGTAACCGTGGTTACTCGGTATCTCGATTCTTTGATTCCTGTATATCGGGATATATAATAAGGTATAGGGAAACTCATAAACTATAGTTTGACAGCCTTACGTGTCACGGTTTCAAGGTTTCTCTTTATCTCGTTCAGTGTTTTCTGGGTTTCAAGGATAACCGGCATCAAGACCTCCCGGATATAGCTGGGTGGAAGTAACCCGGCTACCGCAAGTTCATTGGCTCTCTTGACCGACTGGTTCAGGTTACTACCTGCCCAGGATAGTTCATCCCGGAACTTTCGGTAAAACTCACCAAGGTTATTGATTAGTTCTAACCGGTGTCTGGCATCGGTGTCTGAATATTCTGTCAATGCTGCACGTATGTAGTCAGCGACAGGTTTTCCCTTCGCTTTTTCTTTAAGCGTGGACTGTTCCTCCGGGGTCAGTCGCAACTGATAAACTTTAGTTCTTCGTTTCATCTTACTATGATACTTTGGTAAATGGGGATGTCCGAACCTTCTTTCGCAGGGCGAAACAGCGATAAAATCGCTCCGATGCGGCAGCAGTCGGCAAGTCACCTTTTCAGGACGAAACGGAGTTTTGTAATGACAAAGGTACAACTTGCTTGACAAATCCTGCAACGCAGGTCACGGTCTCCCGGGTCCTTTTTGACACCAAAATTAACGCAGAAAAACGCCTTGCAGGGAAATGCGCAACACTTTTGTTTGACGACAGGCATTCCATAGACTGGAGAGTGCAAACTACCATAGTTCAAGAAACTTCAGTTATTGGGGTATCTGAAATATCGGTCTCTGGATAATACGACCAATCATTTGAAGAATACCATTTTCAACATCCATGGTAACTACGAAAAAAGAGATACAATCTCCCATTGCTTGGATAATCATGTTACTTGAATAGTCAGAACAATGTATCATGAAATTCCGATGACCACGGTTTCATGGTTGAACGGAAAAACGATATGCCGGTATCTCTGTTGTTGTTTCCCTTTGGTGTTCGGTATCACGATAAAAGGAATATACCAACCATAACCGGAGGAAAAAGAAGTGCTGGAAGACGTGGTTCAGTGATAGTTTTAGTCCATAGATATATTGGACTGAGGTGTCGGAATATGGTTATGCTTATTGTCTCAATATCCAAAGTTTCAAGATTTCAACATTCTGATTTTCAAGTATAAATATGTTGTAAAATCGTATAATATATAGACTGAAAAACTTGCATAACTCGTTGATTTTTACTACTTTCACATACAAATAAGCCTCCTTTCGAGAGGTGCAGTGTTGATATAAAAATTACAGATTATGCCATTCTATATATTGTTGTTCCTGTATCTTGCTCCGGTATGTCTTGCCGTATATTGGCTGACAAGGCTGGTGGTCTGGATTATCAAGAAGATATTCCAATTAGTGGTTTGGATTGTGAAGTCTTTCTTTGTCCTGCTTGGCAGATTGTTGTTCGGCTCTGTTTCCACAGATAGAAAAAACAGGCAGCCATACGATTCCCGGTATGACAGAAAATGAAACCGTGCCAATCACAAACGGCTGGCACGGCTTCATTATGGTGGGTTGGATTTGTTCCCTATATGTTGCTAAACTTGTTTTGGGAGTTGGCAGAACTAAAAACCTTTGCCCTTGTATCTTTCATATACAGCTTCGTTCTGTGTATCACAATTCGTGAAACGGAATTGTACAGGGCAACCTACCGGAATATCATTGGGTAACTTCTTTACGAGTGCTGTTATTACATCATCCACTGTACCAAAACCAATATCCGTTAATTCTGCTACAATTCTACCTTTAAAATAGGCGCGACCGTAAATCATCATTTTTTTACTGATACGGAACATTTTATCCTTTGGCATATCAATATCACACGCTTTTCCTTGCTTACTTCTTTTATCGCTGAAAAAAATAAAGTCGATAACTTTGGCATTGAGTTCCCAAGCTGGAGTAAAATCGAGTTTGACATAACCTCTTGTTATATTAAAGCCATGACTATGATTCATACCAAAAGCCACCTCATACAGATTGGCATCACAATCATTCTGTGCAATGGTTGCCCATGTATGCCTAAACGTATAGAAGCAATAATATTTTTCTTTCTTCATGCCCATATCCTCACATATCTTCCGAATACCAATATTCACATTAGCATTGAAACTATCGGAGTTCTTATATCTCTGATGAAAGTTGAATAAGTATTCCTCTTCTTTACCGGAGAGATATTTCTCAAATGTCGTTTGTATGAATGGTTCAACTCTCATTTCCATGTAGGCTTCATCCCTTCGGCTATGACGGGTCTTAGCTCTTTTATAACTGATAATGCCAGCGTTATAATCTTCCTTTTTGAGTTCGTACAAATCAACGGTATTGATTCCTCCTAAACACAATGACAAGAGAGCCACGTCTCTACCAAGTTCAGGAATAGGCAAAACCATTTTTGACTGAGGGAGAGGATGATTGAAAAATTCACGACACGCTTCTGCACTGATAGCACGTTTTTCTGTGTTATCGGACTTAGGGATAGTTATTTTCAGCCACGGATTGAACTTTATACGGATGAGACCAAGTTCATCGTCATTCAAATCTATAATAGCTTTTTTGAAAATCTGCCGAACACAAGTAGGGTACATTTCTTTTGCCCGGTTGGTTTGAGAAAGGCTTTCCAGCCACTTCTTTAATACGGCGGTAGTCAAGTGCCCAAACATGATCTGTGTAGTTCCAATGAACCGCTCCAGATGACCAACAGCAAGTCGGTAGTTCTTTGCGTTCCGCTCATGTCCTTCTCTTTCCATTCGGGCTATGAATTGAGAAGCATACTCGCTAAAACAAACGTCCTCGTCTGAATGAAGTAAATAATCTATCAAATCTGAAACAGAGAAGTTCGTAAAGTCCTTCTTGTTCATGATTTCACTGAAACGTAAAATCTGCCGTGAGCAGTATTCGTTTACTACCGGGTCTTTGATGTCACCTGACTTTAAAAGTTGTTTGTCAGTAACAATCTTGCCTGTGCTGATGTACCCCATTTTAGTGCGATGAACCACGCGGATATACACCGGGTAAAAACCATCAGCTCTTTTCCTTCTTACAACAGTTTTGAATGTAGTCATAATCAATTATTTAAGTTAATAAATTCATTTGTATGTGTTGTGTATGTGCGTATGTTCATTTTTGTATGTATTTGGTATGTGTTACCCGTTTATTTGGCTCGATTTTTGCGGTCAAATGAACGAACCGTCCAAAAACAGATTAGGCTGTAATGCCTATTTCTCAGTGCATTACAGCCTAATACAATAATTAGTTATCTAACCGCTTATTCCTCTATTGCAGCCTGCGCCGCAGCCAGACGTGCAATAGGCACACGGAACGGAGAACAGCTGACATAATTCAAGCCAACTTTGTGGCAGAACTTCACAGAAGAAGGTTCACCTCCATGCTCGCCGCAAATACCGCACTTCAAGTCCGGACGGATAGCACGTCCCTTTTCAGTAGCCATGCGCACCAACTGTCCTACACCATTCTGGTCGAGTACCTGGAACGGGTCTACTTTCAGAATCTTCTTCTCCAGATAAATCGGGAGGAAGGAAGCGATATCGTCGCGTGAATAACCAAATGTCATCTGAGTCAAGTCGTTCGTACCGAATGAGAAGAACTCGGCAGAGGAAGCAATGCGGTCGGCAGTCAAGGCGGCACGCGGAATCTCAATCATTGTACCTACCTTGAAGTCGATGCTGTCACCCACTTCTTCAAACAACTGGGCAGCCTCAGCACGAATCACTTCTTCCTGCTGCTTGAACTCATACAAGATACCGGTCAGAGGCACCATGATTTCAGGATGGGTTTCAACACCTTCCTTCTTCAATTCCAAAGCAGCACCCAGGATGGCACGCGTCTGCATCTGTGTAATTTCAGGATATGTATTTCCCAAACGGCAACCACGATGACCCAACATCGGATTATGCTCACAAAGTGCCTCAACACGTTGCTGGATATACTGGAGGCTTACGCCCATCGTATCTGCCATTTCCTGCTGTCCCTTCAGGTCATGGGGAACAAACTCATGCAAAGGAGGGTCGAGCAGACGCACCGTCACCGGACAACCGGCCATTGCTTTGAAGATGCCCTTGAAGTCAGCTTGCTGGTAAGGAAGAATCTTAGCCAGAGCCTTGCGACGTCCTTCGGCGTTTTCTGCCAGAATCATCTCGCGCATGGCTTTAATCTTCTCGCCTTCGAAGAACATGTGTTCCGTACGGCAAAGGCCGATACCCACCGCACCAAAATTGCGTGCCACTTCTGCATCGTGAGGAGTATCCGCATTGGTACGAACCTGCAGCTTCGTATATTTGTCTGCTAAATCCATCAGTTCCGCAAAGTCACCGGACAGCTCAGCCGCTTTTGTCTCCACCTTGTCTTTATATACTTCACCGGTGCTTCCGTTCAAGGAGATATAGTCACCTTCTTTCAACAGTACACCATCCACTTCCACTGTACGCGCCTTGTAGTCGATGTTCAAGGCACCTGCACCAGACACACAGCACTTACCCATACCACGAGCAACCACTGCCGCATGCGAAGTCATACCACCGCAGGCAGTCAGGATACCTTCGGCAACTGCCATACCTGCCAAATCTTCCGGAGAAGTCTCGATACGTACCATCACCACACGCTTGCCGGCAGCATGCCATTCGGCAGCATCATCGGCAAAGAATACGATTTGTCCCGTAGCGGCACCCGGAGAAGCGGGAAGACCACGAGTCAACACCTTAGCTTGTTTCAGAGCTGTCTTATCAAATACCGGGTGGAGCAGTTCGTCCAACTTATTGGGCTCACAACGCATCAATGCAGTCTTTTCGTCAATCATACCTTGATGGAGCAAGTCCATGGCAATCTTCACCATAGCGGCTCCGGTACGCTTACCGTTACGGGTCTGGAGGAACCAGAGTTTACCCTCTTGTACTGTAAACTCCATATCCTGCATATCACGGTAGTGATTTTCGAGTTTTGTCTGCAAAGCATCCAGTTCCTTATAGATTTCCGGCATAGCCTCCTCCATGGAAGGATATTTGCTGACACGTTCTTCTTCGCTTACACCGGCTAATTCAGCCCAACGTTGAGAACCGATTTTTGTAATCTGTTGCGGAGTACGGATACCGGCAACCACGTCTTCACCTTGTGCATTAATCAAATACTCGCCATTGAAAAGGTCTTCACCGGTAGCAGCATCGCGGCTGAAGCAAACACCCGTAGCAGAGCTCTCGCCCATATTACCGAATACCATAGCCTGAACGCTTACGGCAGTACCCCATTCGTCAGGAATTCCCTCCATCTTACGATACAAGATGGCGCGTTCGTTCATCCAGGAGTTGAATACGGCACAAACGGCACCCCACAACTGCTCGTAGGCACAAGTCGGGAAGTCTTTTCCGGTTTGTTCTTTCACCGCAGCCTTGAACTTCTTCACGAGTTCCTTAAGGTCTTCCACCTCAAGCTCGTTATCCAGCTTCACGCCTTTAGCATGTTTCACCTCTTCTATAATAGCCTCGAACGGGTCTACATCTTCCTTGTTCACCGGTTTCATGCCCAGCACCACGTCGCCATACATCTGCACGAAGCGACGGTAAGAGTCCCATGCAAAGCGTGCATTGCCCGTCTTGCGCGTCAGGCCTTCCACCACTTCGTCATTCAAGCCAAGATTCAGGATAGTGTCCATCATGCCCGGCATGGAAGCGCGCGCACCCGAACGTACGGAAACCAGCAACGGATTCTCCACATCACCGAATTTGGAACGCATCAGTGTTTCCACATGGGCAATGGCTTGTTCAACTTCATTCTTCAACAGAGCAACGACTTTATCCTGCCCCATTTCATAATATTCCGTACAAACTTCTGTCGTTATTGTAAAGCCCGGAGGAACCGGAACCCCTATAAGGTTCATTTCTGCAAGGTTGGCACCTTTCCCACCCAAAAGGTTTCTCATATCGGCCTTTCCTTCTGCCTGGCCGTTACCAAAGGTATAAACTCTTTTTTTGTCCATAATATAAATTTAAAGTTTTTGATAGTGATTTTCTCTTTTTTCTGTTCGCAAATCTAAGTATATTTCGCAGACTAGAAAACTTTTTCAGAAAAAACTTTATGCTAAAATGCAATTTCGACATTGCAATCTTTAATATTTCATTTCATAGAGAGAAATCCCGAAAAAATGTCTATTTTTGCCGAAGAATTTATTAGATTGGTGTAAAAGTGGCAAGAAAGAGAAAAGAACTTCCCCTACTGGAGAAGGTGACAATTACGGATGTGGCTGCCGAAGGAAAAGCCATCGCAAAAGTCAATGATTTGGTGATTTTCGTACCATATGTCGTCCCCGGCGATGTAGTTGACCTGCAAATTAAGAGAAAAAAGCATCATTATGCTGAAGCCGAGGCTGTGAAATTCCATGAATATTCGGCAGTACGGGCAGTTCCATTCTGCCAACATTATGGTGTATGCGGCGGTTGTAAATGGCAGGTTCTCCCCTATTCCGAGCAAATCAAGTATAAGCAAAAACAAGTAACGGACAACCTCACCCGCATCGGCAAAATCGAATTGCCGGAAATCTCTCCGATATTAGGTTCAGAAAAAACTCAGTTCTACCGGAATAAACTGGAGTACACTTTTTCCAACAAACGTTGGCTGACGACAGAAGAGGTTCAGCAGAATGTAGTGTACGAACAGATGAATGCCGTAGGCTTCCATATTCCCAATGCTTTCGATAAAGTGCTTGCCATAGAAAAGTGCTGGTTGCAGGACGATATATCCAACCGCATCCGCAATGCGGTACGCGACTATGCCTACCAGCACAACTATTCCTTCATCAACCTGCGTACGCATGAAGGAATGCTACGCAATATGATTGTGCGTACCTCTACCACCGGCGAACTGATGGTAATCCTTATCTGCAAGATAGAGAAAGAGGAGGAAATGGCTCTGTTCAAGCAAATGCTGCAATACATAGCAGATACATTCCCCGAAATCACTTCCCTGCTATACATTATTAATAATAAGTGCAACGATACCATCACCGACCTCGAGGTACACACCTTCAAGGGAAAAGACCACATCTTCGAGGAAATGGAGGGACTGCGCTTCAAGGTAGGTCCCAAATCTTTCTATCAGACCAACTCCGAACAAGCCTACAACCTCTACAAAGTAGCACGCAACTTTGCCGGACTGACCGGTAACGAGCTTGTTTATGACCTTTATACCGGCACGGGTACCATTGCCAATTTCGTATCCAAGCACGCACGCCAGGTAATCGGCATAGAATATGTGCCCGAAGCCATTGAAGACGCCAAGGTCAATGCCGAGATTAACGGAATTAAAAATACATTGTTCTTTGCCGGAGATATGAAAGACATGCTGACACAAGACTTCATCAACCAATACGGCCGTCCCGATGTCATCATCACCGACCCTCCCCGTGCCGGAATGCACCAGGATGTAGTGGATGTCATTCTGTTTGCCGAACCCAAACGCATCGTATACGTCAGCTGTAATCCGGCTACGCAGGCGCGCGACCTGCAACTGCTCGATGCGAAATATAAAGTGAAGGCCGTTCAACCGGTAGACATGTTCCCGCACACCCACCATGTGGAAAACGTAGTATTATTGGAATTAAAAGATTGAAAGTCCAAGTAGTTTTCAATCGTAAATTGTAAATTGTCTAATCGTAAATTAAAACCAGTCGTGGCAAAAGAAAAAATTACAGCAAGAGCCCGCACACAATATACGGACTACATGGTGAAGGAACCGATGGAGCTCATGGAGTTTCTGGCAGCTAAAATGCCGGACGCCAGCCGCACCAAGCTGAAATCATTGCTGAGCAAACGCATTATATATGTGGACAGCGTTATCACTACACAATACAATTTTCCCCTGAAACCGGGTATGAAAGTACAAATCAGCCGTGAGAAGGGACGTAAAGAGTTCAACCATAAACTGATGAAGATTGTATACGAGGATGCCTATATCATCGTGATAGAGAAGATGCAGGGTTTGCTGTCCGTCAACACTGACCGGCAAAAGGAACGTACCGCCTATACCATCTTGAATGAATACGTGCAACGCTCGGGCAAGCAGCACCGTGTACACATCGTGCACCGCCTGGACCGTGACACCTCCGGCTTGATGATGTTTGCCAAAGACGAGAAGACCCAACGTACACTACGCGATAACTGGCATGACATTGTAACAGACCGGCGATACGTAGCCGTAGTGGTCGGCGAGATGGAAAAAGATGCAGGAACCGTAGTTTCTTGGTTGACGGACCGCAAGCTGTATGTATATTCAAGTCCGACAGATGACGGGGGACAAGAATCCATTACGCATTACCGTACCATCAAACGAGCCAATGGATACTCTCTTGTTGAACTGAACCTGGAAACGGGACGAAAAAACCAGATACGTGTACACATGCAGGATTTGGGGCATCCTATTATCGGCGACGGACGCTATGGACTGGAAGACGTAAATCCTATCGGACGCTTGGCCCTGCATGCTTTCAAACTCTGTTTCTATCATCCCGTCACGGGAGAGCTGATGCGGTTTGAAACACCTTATCCGGGAGAGTTCAAGAAATTGGTTTTGAAGAATAAGTAAAAAGCTGACATACAATAAAAAACGGAGCAATTGATTTGCTCCGTTTTTTATTGATAAGCATGTCGTCATTGCCGACGCATACGAAAAGGCTGTCCGTGAATATTATCTTGATATTCCCTCCAGCTATTATACCAAGTACCACTGAAAGAATAAGAATCAGCCATGGCTCCTTCAATGTAAGCCATGCTGCCACCATCATAGAATTCCAATTCCATCAGATTGTAAGCCCCACTAACCCAATTCCATCTGAAAAGCAAATAATTCGGGTCGCCATATGAACCAATAGTACCTTGGTTGCGCGCGTTAAAGGTCATAATCGTCCCCCTACCCCAAGTATATGCCCCGAAATCTATTTCTTCAGATGTATACCATTCACCGGGCAGATTATATTCCGTTTCTTCCTCACTATCACATGATGTCAATCCTAATACAAGGACAAACAACAATAACATTTTTGTGTATTTCAACATATTATTCATAAGCCATACTTTATTTATAATTAGCATCTACCATCATAACAACCACTCCATCCAGTTTACCGGATAAATAATGTTCGCGCACCCATACATTATCAAAGTACTTGATTTCACCGGCACCATAATTCAGAGTCAACCCCTCCATAGACTTATCCATCCATTTCCAAGTAAAAGTACGTGAAGTCGTTTCATAGGGACGGGACTCGCCTCCGCGATAATACTCCCAGATTTCCTGTCCAGAATTATCAGCCTTGGCAAACTTCAGCTGATGACTGCATAACACTTCAACTCCATCTTTGTTTTCCGTCTGATATTCTTCTATCCACGTCTTCCCACACAATTTGTCGTCGCTATTCTGCATGGTATAATATACATCATCCCCACAAGACGCCAGCCCAATCGTAAATACACACAACAGCAATATCTTCACATAATTCAAAGTCTTCATAAGTTATCGAGTTTAGTTAATACTTGCGGACAAACATACACAAAAAAAATGAAACACTTAATACTTATCCTGGAATTTCTTGTAGAAGACAAGGAATAAAATAAATCCCATCAGTGCAAACGGTACGCCTGCCAATGCGGGATAACGGTATCCTCCACTCAAGGCAAGACCTCCGATATAGGCTCCGATAGCATTCCCCAAATTGAAGGCCATCTGCACACAAGCGCCTCCCAACATTTCTCCTCCAGGAGCCACACGAATCATCAACACCTGCTCCGGACTGGAGACGGCAAACAAACCTGCCGTACAAAGCGTCATCAATATTGCCGAACACCACGGATGGGGAGAGAGTAAAAATATCAATAATAAAATAACACATATCATCCCTTGCACCACCGTACCGACCTTCCCCGGAGTGTACCGGTCGGACATGCGCCCACTGACCAGATTGCCGACAACCATTCCGAATCCTGCCAGTACCATCAGTGCCGTAATGCTGTCCGCACTAAAACCGGAAACCTCAGTCAGCAACGGAGTGATATAGCTATACCAGCAGAATACACCACCGTTGCCCAAAGCTGTAGCTCCCAATATGAGCCACGGCGCCGGCTTTTTCAAAAAACGGAACTGTCCTTTAAATCCCGTGTCTTTCAGTCCTTCGACCTGCGGTACCCAACGCCAAATGTAGTACAATGTTATCAATCCCCAGGCACCTACCAGCAGAAACGTGGCACGCCAAGACAGTGTATGGCTCAACGAAGTACCCAACGGCACCCCAAACAGATTGGCCACAGTCATTCCCGCTATCATAATTGAAACCGCCTCCGAGCTTTTCCCCTTATCAGCCAATTTTCCCGCAACAATGGAAGCCACCCCAAAATAAGCGCCATGAGGAAGTCCGGAAACAAAACGTCCCAACAGCAAGACCCAATAATTGGGTGCCATAGACGCACAAATATTACCCACAATCATTAATGCCATCAAGACCAGCAGAATCTGCTTCAACGGGCGTTTACGGGCCAGGAGCAGCATGGGCGCACCAAAACAAACACCCAACGCATACGCAGAAATGAAATGACCGGCCACGGGAATGCTGATTCCCAAATCAGTAGCCACATAGGGCAAAATACCCATCATCGTAAATTCGGCAATCCCTAGCCCCAATGTGCCGAACGCCAATGCAATAAGACTCTTCTTCATACCTTAAAAAACAACCTATATTTTTTACCGGGCGCAAAGATAATGACATTGCATTCTCCAAATAAAAAGGATACCGAATTATTTTCAGTATCCTTCTTCATTTTTTATCTTATATCAATTGTATACCCACCTTTAAAGACTCCTCCCGGCGCCAAGTGCTGCATCCAGTCCTTATCCTTATATTCGCCCTTATAATGGGCACGGTCACAACGCCCGTACCACGGCTCGATGCAGACAAACGGAGCATTCTTGGCCGGAGGCGACCACAACCCCACCACCGGAGTGTCGAAATACAGACTGAGATAGGGCTTCTTCTCCTTATTATATAATGTAACTTCTTTCACTTGACTGTTTTCCAGAATCAGGGCATCTTTATCAAAGGAGTGGATGTCCAAAGGCAGCAGGCCATCTGTCAACTCAAGCAAATATTCCTTATCCGGAGCGGCACATCCTTTCTCGGAGATAAGGATATAGTGCAAACCTTCCGTCTTATCAAAGCCGAAATATCCACGGTCCGTTGTCTCCGCATCATAGTCCGGGTAATAGAAAGCCGGATGGGCCCCTATCTGGAAGTGCATTTCGCGTGTTCCGGTATTGATGACTTTCCAAAGCACCTCAATCTTCTTTCCCTCTATCCGATAGCCTATCTCAAGGCAAAACGGGAAAGGATATTTCTTGCGTGTTTCCTCACTGTCAACCAGTCGATAACGCACTTCATCTTCCAGTTCAAGCATCAATTCAAAATCCATATCGCGGGCAAAACCGTGTTGCGTCAATGCATAGGAAACGCCTTCGTGGCGGTATTCATTCTCCCAAACGCTACCTACAATGGGAAAAAGCACCGGAGAATGCCGTTTCCAGAAAGCGGGGTCTGCCTGCCAAAGATATTCTTTTCCATCATGCAAGATACTGCATAACTCGGCTCCATGCGGTGAAACTTTAATTGTCAGTTCTGAATTAGAAAGTGTTTTCATATCATATATCATTTTGTTATTTTCTCATATAGTGTGGCATCTCTCCGGGTATTTCCATCGAAATCTCCACCAGGCCACCGACCACTCCGTCCTGCTTCCATGCCGTCTGATAAATCATTTTCTTGACACCGTTCTTCTCAATGGTGTAGGCATTCACTCCCCCCGTCTCCAGCAGTTCGCGTATCTTGGCTTGCGATTGCGGGTTGTGGCAATCAAAGAGATTCTTGCCTATCAGGTCACCGTGTTTGGCAAACGTACGGCATGCTTTCTCGTTCATATATAGGATGATTCCCTTTGTGTCGCATACAGTTACGGCACAGTTCATTTCATTGGCCCATTCGTACATAATTCTTTATTTTTAATTGGCTATTTTCTATGCACTTGAAATACATTTACAGAAAACTCTTCAAAGTCAAATGTCCTTTTCTCTATCGAATTATTATTGCATTAATCCTCCTTCTATGAAGAAAACGACTTCATTCAATCGTTCTTTATTCGATTCTTCATCTTTGAAAATAGCTGGAGTGAAGATTATCCTATCTTGAATCAGATTATCTACCAAATCCCACATGACTTCATGGTACAGCATCACCATTGCCACTTTTTCATTGTCAATACCATATTGGCTTGCTAAGGAGCCACAATTATTCTTTAGTTCCGCACTGATAGAGTTTACCAATTTTTCAGTTATTTGATGAAAGCGGTCTTGCCGTTTCTTTATAATAGGAAATAATACATCTCCATTATCATCTACCAGCCCATAAGGTTTTAACTGAGAAACGAGTTTGGCATCTGTTACTTTTCCGAACTGTGCTATTTCATCAGCACAATGGTCCATAATGTCGTTGTCAGGAGCAATGCCGCTATTGATGTAAGTCAAAATCAAATTCTGTTCTCCGAAACCATTCGTACCGCATGCAAAGCCATTTCTTGATTCGTATAATACCCAGTAACAGCCACTCCAGCTTGTATAATTGTCAACATCCTCAAACAAGACTAACTTTGTCCACATTTTTCCATCCAGAAGGTATGAAAAAACAAGTGAGAGTACATTGTTCTTGAATCCCATTTCACTGATAGTTTGTGCCAATGATATAAAGTCTGCCTTTGTTTTGACATACATGGATTCAGCAATCTCCTTACTTAAGCTTCTTAGAGAATTGGTCTGTTCTTTGTCGAGAATGGGTATAGTAGCTTCCCATTTTCCTTTTGTTTTACTGACAAGTCCACCTACTTCCAATAACAATAATTGGCTATCAGAGCATTTAATACCCATTTCACGAAGTTCGGCTTGAGTACGTGGAGTCCGTAAATTGTATAGTATTTCCCAATTATTATCTGGCTTTACATAGTCTTCGGGCTGATGTCCGTTCACTGCAACAAACTGGGTTGCTTCCCATTCGCTATAAGGTCTTATCGATATTTGTGCTTTAATCATTGTGGTAACGGACAATAAGGCAAACAACAATAATAAGTCCGGATAATGTTTCATATATCGCTTAATTTTAGTTTTGTTCATCATTCATGCACTTCTCTTATGTAACAAAGATAACGTTTTTTTCAATTCCTCTCTCAAACCTATAACAAAAAACTTCCCGACTACCAATAAAAAACTTCCTAACTACTAATAGTAAAGTTTGCAAGTATAGAGATAAAGAATTACCTTCGCCCTTGGTTTGTCTATCCCAAGCCTTGGGATAGAAATCCCCAACCTTGGCATACACATCCGCAACCTTGGGACAAACTTTGTAAGCCCCAATAAACAAACGAACCTCATAACAACGCTACCATCATGGCAGAATACAACATGCAGGAACTGAACCTGCCGGGAGAAGACGGCAAACGCATTCTCTACCCACGAATGAAACTATACGGGCAGGTGGACTTGGAAACCATCACCGAAAAGATAGCATACGCCTCATCCTTCACACGAGGAGACATCATCGGACTGGTGCAAGCCATCACCGACGAAATAGCCTACCAAATGGGGCAAGGTTACTCCGTGAAGATTGACAACTTAGGAGTATTCACCCCTGCCCTCGGTCTGCGGCAAGACCGTGAACGGGAGACGGGCGAAGAAGGAGACACCAAGCGAAACGCCGTCAGCATCTGCCTGAAGGACATACATTTCAAGGTGGACAAAGAACTACTGTACCGTACCGCTCGCCATTGCCACCTGAAACGTTCCACCGACAAATTCCAACGCTCCTCACAAGTGTTTTCTCCGCAGGAACGGCTGGAACGGGCAAAAAAATACCTGGAAAAGAACAGCTTCATGACCCAAGCCGACTATTGCCAACTGACCGGCTTATTGAAGTCCGCCGCCTCCCGCGAGTTGCGCGAATGGATAGCCAATCCCGAATCGGGCATCGACTACAAAGGACGAGGAACACACAAGATTTATATTCTAAGGAAACCATAACCCACATCCATTGAAGTAACAAAAACAATGAAAATACTACATACCAGCGACTGGCACCTGGGACACACCCTCTACAACTACGACCGCACCGCCGAGCAGCAATCCTTCCTACGGCAACTCACCCGCATAGTAACCGAAGAGCAGCCCGACGCCATGGTGGTAAGCGGAGATATCTACCACTACTCCTCTCCCGCTGCCGCCACGCAGAAGATGTACACCGACGCCATGCTGAACATTCACCAAGCCTGCCCCGGAATGGCCATCGTAGTCACCGCCGGAAACCACGACAGCAGCTCCAAATTGGAGATAGACAGCAGCCTCTGGCAGCACTTCGGCTTGAACGTTGTGGGAAACATCGAACGTACAGCCGAGGAAGTGAATCTGGACAAGCACATCATCGAGATAAACAATGAAAAAAAGACAATAGGCTACGTCATTGCCGTGCCCCACGTCTATCCGCAAAACTTCCCCCTGCTGGACACTGAAACACCGCGCGACCAACGACAGGCACGCTTCTTCCAGGCACTGCTGGACGAAGTGAAGAAACGGAATACGGCACAGCTTCCCGTCGTCCTCATGGCCCATCTCTCCATTGAAGGCAGCGACCGTAGCGGGCACGATGAGAGTATTGGCGGAATAGAGTATGTTCCCCTCAGCGCTATGGGAGAAGGATACGACTACCTGGCACTCGGACACATCCATTGCCCTCAGGACATCAAAGGCAGTCATCACCACGCACGCTATTGCGGCACTCCCCTCCCCGTCAGCTTCGACGAAACCTATCCGCACTCCATCTCCATCATCGAGTTGGAGAAAGGGGCAGAACCACAAATCAGTACAAGGGAAATTGAAAATCCGATTCCGCTCGTCACACTTCCCCATGACCCGACACCTTTCGAAGACGCCTTGAAATTACTGGAAGAATATCCGGAAGAGAAACCTGCATACCTCCGTCTGAATGTGCTGACAAAAGGCTACCTGCCCCCCGACTGCAACGAAAAAGCCTCGAACGCCGCCAAAGGCAAGGCATGCAAATATTGCTACATCAAGACTACCCGAGAGCGGCAGGCCGACACTGACGAGAGCAAGCCTATCTCCATCCAAGAGATGCAGGAAATGTCTCCCCTGGAAATAGCCAGACTCTACTACCGCGAAACCGAAGGAGAAGAGATGGACCCAGAACTTTGCCAGCTGATGGAGACTGTCATGCAAAAAGTGAAAAGCAAGAACAACTCCTAATCATTTGTCCGGAACATGAAACTCCAGAAACTCACCATAAAGAACCTTGCCTCCATAGAAGATGCCGTCATCGACTTTGAGAACGGACCGCTAAGCGAGGAATCCCTTTTCCTTATCTGCGGCGAGACGGGTGCAGGGAAGACAACCATTCTCGACGCCATCTGCCTGGCACTCTACAACGAAACGCCCCGCATGGACCATGCCGAGAACGAAAAATACAAAGACCTGAGCCAGACTTTCTCTGCCAAAAAGGAAGATGTTGCCATCAACGACAGCCGACAACTGATGCGCCGTAACACCAGTGAAGCATGGACGGAGCTGGAGTTTACCGGCTCAAACGAAATGCCCTACACCGCCCGATGGTACGTGGCGCGGGCACACCGCAAGATTTCAGGAGCCGTGCAGGATGTGCGCTGGACACTGGAAAACAATAAAAGCGGCGCACAGCTCAACAAAAAGAATGAGATAAAGGCGGAAATACAAGCTGCAGTGGGGTTGACCTTCGAACAATTCTGCCGCACCACCATGCTGGCGCAAGGCGACTTCACCAAGTTCCTGCAAAGCAAGGAAAGCGAAAAATCGGATATTCTGGAAAAGCTGACCGGTACAAGTATCTACTCCGAAATAGGTGCCGAAATATATGCCGCCACCAAGGAAAGACGGACGGAATACGAAAACCAGAACCGGAAGCTGGAAGGCATCCACATCCTGGCAGAAGAAGAAGTCACTGCAATCAAGGAAGCCATAGCCACGCAAAATGCCGGAGTCAAGGAAGCCAATGAGCAGAAAACTACCGCCCTCGCAAAACGGGACTGGCTGAAGAAATACTCCGAACTCCTCCTCACCCGTGAACAGCAAAAGAAGATGTGGGAAGGGAAGCAAGCGCAACTGCAATCGGACGAATTCAAACAGAAAGAACTCCTGATTAAAGAATGGAATGCCACCGCCGACGCCCGCAACTGGCTCTCTACCTTGAAACAGCAGCAACAGCAACAACAACAGAACTATGCACAAGCCGGAATGTTAAGAGCATCCTTTGCCCGGCTGGACGGAGGAAGCAAGTGGCTATGCGGTTTCCTGAAAGAGCAAGAAGACAAGCTGCATCGTGCCGAGAAGTACTTGCAAGAGCATTCGCCCTTACTGCCCATGTTCGAGCAAAGCCAATCCATCATTACCGGCCTAAAATCCGCACTCGATGCCCAAACACGCATCGGCACCTACAACGCGCACCTTGAAAGACTTGCCGCGCAACAACCCGTAAAAGTCAAGGAGCGTACCGACAAGGAAGCTGCCCTCACCCGGAAAGAACAAGAGAACCATACATTGCAAAACGAAATAAACCTCCGGAACAAGCAGCTTGAAACCATGGACCGCCCTGCCCTGCAAGACAAGAAAAACAAACTCGATGCCGGACGGGAGAACCTGCTGCAAGCATTGAGCGCCTTGTCTTTACTGGCTGAAACGGAAAGGACACTGAACGAGGCAAAGGAAAACGAAAAGGCTTTGAACGCCAAAGTGGAGGCGTGCCAAAAGCAATACGTCCTCCTGCAAACGGCATTCGACAGCAAGAAAACAAGTTATGATGACATCCGCACCCTCTACGACAAGCAAAAGGAAGCCGTAGAAGAGTGGGCAAAGGAAACACGCTCCCGGCTTGTCGTCGGGGATACTTGCCCCGTGTGCGGACAAGAAATAAAATCGCTTTGCAAAGATGAAGATTTCCAGTCTGTCCTTGCTCCCATACGCACCTCCCTGGAAACAAAAGAGAAAGAATACAAGGAAACCGAGCAGGCATTGAACAACAACCGGACAGAATCCAATACCTACGGAACGCTGGCAGAGAATGCCCGTCAGTCCACAGCAAGAGCGCTCCGGAGCTACAACCTTGCCCGTACTGACGCACAGGCCAAATGCGCCCAATGCAACGACGTCGGCCTCTCCACAACCACCGGCGAAACCCTGAAGAAGCTACTGGAAGAGAACAAGCTGGAAGCAGACAAACTGAACGAAAAGCTCACGGAAGTTCAAAAGCTCAGCGCACAAATCATAACTCTGCAACGGCAAAAGGACGAATGCCAAAAACATGTGGACGCTGCACGCCAAGCCTTCAACTCTGCCGACAGAGTGCTGAATGAGCTGAAAAACAACATCGTCAATTACGAGTCGCTCACCGCCAACGAAAAAGAGAACATACGTGCCACCATGGACCGCGTCACTCCCCACATCCTCTGGGAAGGATGGAACACGGAATGGGAGAACTCCCCCCTCTCCTTTATTGACCGCCTGACGCAAGCTACGCGCAACTACCGGCTGGCGCAGGAAAAACAAAGAGAACTGAAATCCGCCATTGCCCTTATCCACAAAGAGCTGGAAGGGATAAACATCAACAAGGAAAGCATCGATGCCGCATTCCCCGACTGGCGCAACGCACCTGCAGCTACACAGGAAATGGAAATCAAGAACCTGGGGATTGCCTGGAATAATCTGAATACACAAGCAAGCGGACTGAAACAAAGCATATCCTCCACCGCAGACCAAATGGCAAGGCTGCAAAAGGATTTAACCGGGTTCTATGCCGCCAACCCCACTCTCGACGAGGAGCGTATCACCGTCCTATCCGCTTGGTCCGGCTCCCGGATAGAAGCATTGCGTGCCTCACTGCAGACACTTAAAGAGGAAGAAGTAGCTGCATCGACCTCCTTTCATCTGGCCACCGGACAAGTGGAAGAGCACATCAACCGGAAGCCCGAAATAGAAGAAAACGAAAACCTCGAAACCCTGGATGCACTCATCGCGAATCTCGAAGAAAAGATAACCGCCGGCAACCAATCCATCGGCCAGCAGAAGTTACGCCTGGAAGAAAACACCCGCAACATCGACCGGATAAAGGAAGAAAAGGAACGTGCCGACCGGCTGCGCGAAGAGTATCTGAAGTGGGACCGCCTCTGCCGCCACTTCGGTGACGAACGGGGAAAGAACTTCCGCAACATAGCCCAGAGCTTCGTCTTGAAAGAACTGCTGGCAGGCGCCAATTTCTATCTGCAACGCTTGACCGACCGCTACGAACTGGAGTGCCAGGCCGGTTCGCTCACCATCCTGCTGCGCGACTTCCATCAAGGAGGCTCGGCACGTCCGGCATGCACCTTGTCGGGCGGCGAAAGCTTCCTGGTATCTCTGTCACTTGCCCTCGGACTTTCTTCCCTCAGCCGCCAGAGCCTCTCGGTAGACACACTGTTCATCGACGAAGGTTTCGGCACACTGAGCAGCGACTATCTGAACACCGTTATGGACACATTGGAAAAACTGCACCAGATGGGTGGCAAGAAGGTAGGCATCATCAGTCACGTGGAAGGACTGAAAGAGCGCATAAAGACCCAGATACAAGTACGGAGGATAGACAGTTCAAGAAGCGAAATAGAAGTGGTGAATACCCTCTAAGCTGGTATCGGGATAAAGAAAACGAATGTTTTTTCGGCTCTTGATAGTACAAGCACCTGCATTATTGTGTATTTTTGCAGTCTCATAAAAAAGAAAAGACAATGAAAAAGTTCATGAAAGGAGTCCGGTTTACTCCTAAAAACTATTCCGACGAAGTAGAAGCCAAAATTCAACATTATAAGAAAGAAGGATATAAACTGCCGATGCGAAGCGCACTCCGCACCGAGGAGCAGTTGGCCGGTATCCGCGCAAGCGCCAAAATCAACACGGCCCTGCTGGATTATCTCTCCGAGAACATTCGCGAAGGCATGTCCACAGCTGAAATTGACCATATGGTGTATTGCTTCACCACAGACCACGACGCCATCCCCGCCCCCTTCATGTACGAAGGCTTCCCCAAAAGTGTGTGCACCAGCATCAACGATGTAGTGTGCCACGGCATTCCCAGCACCAGGGAATTCCTGAAAAGCGGTGACATTGTAAATGTCGATGTATCCACCATTTACAAAGGTTACTTTGCCGACGCATCACGCATGTTCATGATTGGCGAAGTCAGCCCCGACATGCAGAGACTGGTACAGGTCACCAAAGAATGCCGTGACATAGGCATACAGACCGCACAGCCCTGGGCACGCCTCGGTGACGTAGGCGCCGCCATCCAGGAGCATGCGGAAAAGAACGGATACAGCGTGGTACGCGACCTCTGCGGACATGGCTGCGGCGTCAAGTTCCACGAAGAACCGGATGTGGAACACTTCGGCAAACGTGGTACGGGCATGCTGATAGTGCCGGGCATGACGTTCACCATCGAACCGATGATTAACATGGGAAGCTACGAAGTCTTTATCGACGAAGCCGACGGATGGACCGTCTGCACAGACGACGGACTGCCTTCTGCCCAATGGGAAAGCCAAATCCTGATTACTGAAGACGGAAACGAAATATTGACACAATAAGGCGGACACTTCAAAACACTTATGGAGATAGTATTACTGATTATAGGGATAATCATCGGAACCGTAGTCGGCTATCTGGCGGCAGACCGCAAGTCTGCCGCACTGAGGGCGGAAATCAGCGGGACAAAGAAGGAAATAGAATTATTGAAGCTGCAGAAGGAAGAAGCCGAAGCGTTGCACAAGCGCATGAACACCGAGTTCGAGAATCTCTCCAACCGTATCTTCCAGAGCAAAGCCGAAGACTTTACCAGGCTGAATGCCGAACACCTGGGCAATCTGCTCCGTCCGCTGGGCGATAACCTGAAGGACTTCCGCCAAAAGGTGGAACAAGTATACAGCACCGAAGCCAAAGAACGCTTCTCGCTGGGTGAACGCATCAAGGAACTGGTGGAACTGAACAACCGCCTCAGCGAAGATGCCAACAACTTGACCCGTGCCCTGAAAGGAGACTCCAAAATGCAAGGCAACTGGGGCGAAATGATTCTGGAACGTCTGTTGCAAGCCTCCGGACTGATTGAAGGCGAACACTACTTCCGCCAGGAGTTTCTAAAAGACGAACGGGGCGAAGCCATCATCAACGAGGAAAGCGGGCAGAAGATGCAGCCCGACATCATCGTGAAATACCCCGACGAACGGGAAATGATTATCGACTCCAAAGTGTCGCTGACTGCCTATGCTGCCTACACCTCTGCCGAAAGCAAGGAGGAGCAGGCACACTTCCTGAAAGCACACCTGCAATCTGTCCGCTCCCACATCGACGAGCTCAGCCATAAAGACTACTCGCATTACGACGCCCAATCACCGGATTTCGTTATGATGTTCATCCCCACCGAAGGTGCCTACCTCCTCGCCATCCAAAGCGATGCCCACCTCTGGGAATATGCCTACAACAAAAAGGTGGTACTAATGAGCCCCACCAACCTGATTAGCGCCCTGCGCCTCTCGCTCGACCTTTGGAAGAAGGAGAACCAGGTAAAGAATGTGCAGGCCATCATCAAGCGCGGCACCATCTTATATGAAAAGATTGCAGGCTTTACCGACACCTTCCTCGGTATCGGCGACCGGCTGGCCAGCCTGCAAAGGGATTACGATAAAGCCTTCAACCAGCTCTCGGACGGTAACGGCAGTGTAGTACGCCAGGCCGAAATGCTGAAAGGCATGAGCCTCACTCCCAAGAAACGCATTTCTCCAAGATTGCTGCCCAAAGACACCATTCAAGAAGAAACAGAAGAGGAAAACGATAACATTCAATAAAACATCCAACATGAAAACTCTGAAAGACCGCATTCTCCTTCACCAAGAACCATTCATACGAGGTCTGTGTCAACAGGAATTACCACCGGAGAAGTAACAGCCATTCTGGCAAATGCACTGATTCATATCAAGGAATAAAGAAAAAGCGACGAAGAATCCACTCCACTTTCTTTCATTAGAGAGGAAATGCCCCGAACAAAAAACTCCGGCAAAGCCCTGAAGGACAAGCCGGAGTTTTTTTTATCTCAAGACGGACAAGGAAGATTATCCGCCAAAGTTATCGAACATCAGGTTCTGAGCCGGAACACCGAGGTCGTCGAGCATCTTCTCAACAGCTTTCGACATCGGACCGGGACCGCACATGTAGTATTCGATGTCTTCGGGAGCTTCGTGGTCTTTCAAGTAAGTCTCGTAAATTACGTTGTGTACGAAGCCCGGAGTATACTTCACGCCCGCTGCATCGGCTGCCGGATCGGGACGGTCCAGTGCAAGATGGAACTTGAAGTTGGGGAAATCCTTTTCAATCTGCAGGAAGTCTTCCAGATAGAACACTTCATTCAATGCACGTGCACCGTAGAAGTAATTCATCACGCGGTCTGTAGTGTGCAGTGTCTTCGTCATGTGCATAATCTGTGCACGCAACGGAGCCATACCAGCACCACCACCGACCCACATCATCTCCTTCTTGGAGTCGAATATCGGATGGAAGTCTCCGTAAGGGCCACTCATGGTTACCTTATCACCCGGTTTCAGGGTAAAGATATAAGAAGAAGCGATACCCGGCATTACATCCATGAAGCCCGGGCCCTGGTCTTTCGGCTTGAACGGAGGCGTGGCGATACGTACCGTCAGCATAATGCGGTCGCCTTCGGCAGGATAGTTGGCCATAGAATAGGCACGGATGGTTTCTTCGTCATTGCGGCACTTCAAGCCCAGCAGACCGAATTTCTCCCATGCAGGCAGATACTCATCACCGATAAGGCTCTTGTCGATGTCCTTATCATAATCCATCGAATATTTAGGAATCTTAATCTGCGCATAAGAACCCGGAACGAAATCCATGTGCTCGCCTTTGGGCAATGCAACGATGAACTCTTTGATGAACGTAGCCACATTCTTGTTGGAGATAACCTCGCACTCCCACTCTTTTACGCCCAGTACGCTTTCGGGAACCTTGATGGCCATATCGCCTTTCACTTTCACCTGGCAACCCAGACGCCAGTGATCTTGTATTTGCTTACGGCTGAAGTGCGGGGTCTCAGAAGGCAGGATTTCGCCTCCGCCTTCCAGCACCTGGCATTTGCACTGTCCGCAGGAACCTTTACCACCGCAAGCGGAGGAAAGGAACACACCGTTTACAGACAGCGTATTCAGCAATGTAGAACCGGAAGCTACGTCCAGTTCCTTGTCGCCATTGATAGTCAGTTTTACATTACCCGAAGGCACCAGGAAATTCTTGGCAACCAGCAGGATAACAACAAGCAGGATGACAACCACGAGGAATACTCCAATGCTTGCTAATATCATATTCATATCCATTGTTTTATTCCTTTCTTTTAGATGTTCAAACCAGAGAAACACATAAATGCCATTGCCATCAGACCTACAGTGATGAACGTGATGCCCAGCCCTTTCAACGGAGCCGGAACGTCAGAATAGGCCATTTTCTCACGGATGGCAGCCAAACCCACGATAGCCAGCAACCAACCGATACCGGAGCCCAACGCATAAGAGACAGCATCAGCAATGCCACCGATGAATTTCGGGTCGCTCTCACCCAGCGTGATGCGCTGCTGCATGAAAAGGGAAGCACCCATGATGGCACAGTTTACAGCAATCAGCGGCAGGAAGATACCCAGTGAAGCATACAGCGAAGGGCTGAAACGCTCTACAATCATTTCCACCAACTGAACGATAGCTGCGATTACAGCAATGAAAAGAATAAAGCTCAGGAAGCTGAGGTCAACGCCTTCAATGATTGCGTTGGCAGCCAGCACCTTGGTCTGCAATAAATAGTTGACCGGAAGCGTAACCACCAACACGAAAGTTACGGCGATACCCAGTCCTACGGCAGTCTTCACATTCTTCGATACGGCAAGGTAAGAACACATACCGAGGAAGAACGCGAATATCATGTTGTCCACAAAGATAGAGCGGACGAATAAACTTATTAAATGTTCCATATCTCTTCGATAAATTAAGAATTAAAGAATTAAAGAATTAAAGCAATGAGAACTTGTACTGCAGCAGAGCAGCCCATTTTTCATTCTTTCATTTTTCATTCTTCATTTATTTATTACTGCTTTTCCTGCAATTCTTTGTGACGTGCACGCTGATACCAGATGATGCAAGCGCAGAGAATCAACGCCATTGGCGGCATCAGCATCAAGCCGTTGTTCACATAGCCCAACTTCTGCAGAGGTTCATAGTTCAAGATGTTGAAACCGAGCAGCGTTCCCGAACCCAGAAGCTCGCGGAAGAAGGCTACGATTACCAGAATCTTGGCATATCCCAAACCATTACCCACACCGTCAAGGAAAGATTCCCAGGGACCGTTCTGCATGGCAAATGCTTCCAAGCGTCCCATCAGGATACAGTTGGTAATAATCAGACCTACATATACAGAAAGCTGCACACTTACATCGTAAGCAAAAGCTTTCAGAATCTCACTTACAATAGTTACCAACGCGGCAACAACCACCAGCTGAACGATGATACGGATACGGTTGGGTATCGTCTTGCGCAGCAGTGAAATCACTACATTGGAGAATGCTGTAATCACCGTCACTGAAAGACCCATCACAATGGCAGGCTCCAGTTTGGCAGTAACAGCCAAAGCAGAACAGATACCCAATACCTGCACGGTAACGGGGTTGTTCAATCCCAGCGGAGTAGAGAATACTTCTTTATTCTTCTTTGAAAACAATTGTCCCATATTCTTATTCCTCCTCATTATTATTAGTTAAAAAGTTCTTGTAGCTGCTCAGACAAGCCTTCAACATGGCATCCACACCTACAGAAGTGATGGTACCACCGGAAATGCCGTCCACCTGATAGTCAGGTTTCTCGACCTTGCCGTTCTTTACAACACCGAGAGCCACCTCGCCGTTCTCCAACGTTTTCTTTCCGGGGAACTCTCCCTGGAAATGCGTGCTGGCGATTTCGGCACCCAGACCCGGAGTCTCACTGGCATGAGAGAAGTAAACACCATAAACGGTATCCTTGTCGCTGTTCAGCGCAACATATCCCCAGATAGCGCCCCAAAGACCGGCACCGTAAACGGGAAATACATATTTCTTCTCACCGTCAACCTCTGCCACGAATACGTGCAGACGGTTATTTTCTTTGGCTTCCTTCTCGTAAGCGGTAGCAAATGCACCGGTATTCTCTGTCAGAGTACCGTCAACGTTCATCAGCATATCGCCCTTTACATATTTATTATATTCAACTTCGGCATCCTTCACGTCCTTGATGTTGAGTGCAGCAAGAATCTGCTTCTTCGTGTCAAGTTCCACATTCTTGTTCTGCGTCTCGCGCAAGGAAGAACTTACGAATGCCAGCAGGAATGCAACGATAACAACCATTACCGAAGCATAAATGATAGTATAACTATTACTATTGGTATTCATTTCTTTTCCGGTATTTAATTGTTAGACTTGATTGCACGTTTCTCGCGACGGCTGATGTTGCCCTGTACCACACAGTAGTCAATCAGCGGAGCGAAGATATTCATCAGCAGGATGGCAAGCATCATACCTTCGGGGTAACCGGGGTTGAGCACACGGATAATGATAGCCATGGCACCAATCAGGAATCCGAAGATATACTTACCGGTCTCTGTACGTGCCGATGTAACGGGGTCGGTAGCCATGAACACGGCACCGAAGCAGAAACCGCCCAGCACGAGGTGTTCGTACCAAGGCATCTGTGCCATCGGAGTGTCGGGACCGATTGCATTGAACACCCATGCCATGAAGGCACCGCCTACGAATACGGAGAACATCGTCTTCCAGCTTGCAATGCCCGTCCACAACAGCAGAATGGCACCCAGAGCGATGGCGATAACGCTTGTCTCACCGATAGAACCCGGAATAAGGCCGGTCACCATGTCCCAGGAGAACTCCGGAACGGCGCCCGAGGTAGCGGCTGCACCCAACGGAGTAGCTACCGTCAGACCATCTACCGACTGTCCCAGACCGAAGATACTGTCGCCCGATACCCAAACGGCATCACCGGACATCTTCGTAGGATAAGCAAAGAATAAGAATGCACGGGTAATCAAAGCTACGTTGAACACGTTCATACCCGTACCACCGAATACTTCCTTAGCAAAAATTACAGAAAATGCAGTAGCCACCGCCAGAATCCACAGCGGGCAATCTACCGGAACAATCATCGGAATCAAGATACCGGAAACCAGGAAACCTTCCTGAATCTCCTCCTTCTTCCACTGAGCCACTACGAACTCAATGCCGAGACCTACTACATAAGATACAATGATTTTTGGCAATACAGCCAGAAAACCGTAGATGAACATTTCCCAGAAGCCTCCGGCAGCACCGGTAGCGTGGAAATGCTGGTAACCTACGTTATACATACCGAACAGCAGCGCCGGTACTAACGCAATGACCACCATCGACATGATGCGTTTGCTGTCAATGGAGTCGTGAATATGCGTTCCCGATTTCGAAGTGGCATTGGGCACGAACAGGAATGTTTCGAAGCCATCAAACACCGAACGAAATGCGTGGAATTTGCCGCCTTCCTCAAAGTTCGGCTTTATCTTGTCGAGATAATTTCTTAACGCTTTCATTAATATATTTACGATTTTACGATTTACAATTTACGATTTGCCATACGCCCCGATTATGCCATTTCGGCACGAAGCATATCGAGCCCTGCACGTACGATGCGCTGCACTTCCACTTTGGAAGAACATACGAATTCGCAGAGAGCGAAGTCTTCGGGAGCTACTTCGTAGATGCCCAGAGCCTCCATACGGTCGATGTCACCTGCAATGATTGCTTTCACCAAGTATTCGGGGAAGATGTCCATCGGAAATACGCGGTCGTATTCGTTGGACATAATCATGTGACGTTCACCACCCTTGATACGGGCATCTATCACATATTCCTTCTTGCCCATCAACCAGCTGAAGTAAGAGCGGTTGACGCTGAACTGATTGAAACGCGGCATAATCCAACCCAACATTTCATGGATTTCATCTCCTTCGGGAATAACGGTCAATTGGCTGTCGAAAGAGCCGAGGAAGCCGTTCGGAGAAACTTTCTTACCGGTCAGCACGTTACCGCTGATGTAGCGGAGGTCTTTGTCGGTAGTCACGTTACCTTTGAAAACGTTCGTCAACAGAGCGCCGACTTTCAGCTTGCAATAAGCGGGTTTCAACACTTCGGAACCCGTTACAGCTACCGTACGGGTCAAGTCTACATGACCGGTATTCATCAGACGTCCGATGAAAAGTACGGCTTCGGCACTGATAGTCCAGACCGTTTCACCTTTCACTACCGGAGAGATGTGGTTAATCTGTACACCCACGTTGCCTGCCGGATGCGGTCCGTCGAAAGCTGTTACGGTAACGTTCTTTGCCTGCACAAGGGCAGCAGCCTTTTGTTTTACACTAATACCCAGATACGTCTTTGCCATCTTTGACAAAGCGTCGAGTCCCGTCTGGAAGTTTGCTTCTTCTCCTTTCAGAGCGAATTCGAAATCGGGAGCCAGAGGATTACTGTCGAAAGCCGAAATGAAAATAGCTTTCGGAGTCACCGTCGGGTCAGCGATAACGTCGTACGGACGTTGGCGGATGAAAGCGAACATACCTGCCTGCAAAAGAGCTTCTTTTACCTGCTGGCCGCTCATCTTGGACGGGTCCATCTTGCCAAATTCCTCATAGTCTTGTTCAGTGGCAGCCTCTACAACGATGTTCAGCACCTTACGGCGCGCACCACGCTCCACGCTTGTCACTACGCCACTGACGGGCGAAACAAATTTCAATTCAGGATGATTCTTGTCGATAAACAAGGGTCCCCCGGCCATCACATATTCCTGCTCTTTGACCACCACTTTCGGAGTGATGCCTGTATAGTCATCGGGAATCAGCGAATAAAATCCTGGTTCCTTAACAGACACAAGTTCCTGGGCAGCAGCGCCTTTCAGGTTGATGTCAAGGCCTCTACGTAACTTAATTACATTTGCCATGCGTTTATTTAAAATAATGGTTTCATTAATTTGCCGCAAAAGTAGCAAAAAAGAACGTGAATAAAGAGCAAAAAAGAAAGGAATTACGGAGAAATTTCCGTAATCCCTTTCGTTAACGAACACGAGAACAAGGATTAGGGGTTAAGGATTAGGGATTAATACCCTGCGGAATCATAGCGCAGCCCCACTAATCACTAATCCTTAACCTCTAATCCTTATCATCACTTTTCTTCAGCAAACATCGGGTCCCATGCCGGCAGGCGGATAGGTTTTTGTTTGAACAATTCCATCACTTTGGCAGGAACATACTTTGTCTCCACCACCAAGCGGAACATGTATTCATTGAACCACTCGTCGGTCATGATGAGATGTCCCTGGTAACCGGAAGCAGCTCCCCAGCTATTCTCTACCATCCATTTTACGGGCTTTCCGTCTTTGTTCAAGTCAACAGCCATCAAGGTCATGGCGTGGGACGAGCCGCTGGAGAAGGTCTGAATGCGTTGTTTTTTATCCATTCCGAAGGTAGTACCCATCAGTGACTCGTAGTCATAATTTTTCACATCAAGCAGACCGCGTTCAGAGTTCAGGAACTTGCCCACATCGCAAGAGAAGTACATCATGGTGCTGTCCTTCAAGGAGGCGATGGCCATCTCCTTAATATCCTCTACGGGCAGGTTGACATAAGTCCAGTTTTTACCGTCGTAACGGTGACGGTCGTAGTCTATTTCATAGCACTTATAATACTCACGACTGGGATCGTTCATCAGCATTACGTAGTTGGTCAGCAGTTGTTTGTCTCCATACTTCTCAAGGAAAGACATGGGAGTGTGATGCTCTGTCTCCACGGGATTACCCTTAGCATCGTGGCAGACATAGTCGAACTCCGTGGGAGGTACACCAAGGTTCAGCACCAACATGCGGTAGATGGTTCCGAGCATTGTGGTTTTCTCCTTCTCCAGAGCTGCGGGCTTGGCACCGGCGGCAGCCATATCACGTAGTTGCAGACCATACTCTTTCAGCTTCAGAGAGATGAGGTTGGCCATGCGGGAGGTATTTTCACTGCTGTTTGTTTCAGGCATGGCATCTTTAGGAACAAGGCCGTATTTGGAAACAATGTCGGCCACACCGGTAAAGGTACCCCCATCGCTCAGCGGATGCTGGAAGAGCCATTCTACGGTTTTATCAGTCAGGGGACTCTTGGAGGTGTCGATGATGCCTTGCAAGAAGAGGTTTGCCTTCTCCAACTGGTCCCAGAAGAAAGGATAGACTTCGGAGAACTCAAAAGACTGGAAACCGTATTCGGCAAGGGTCTTGGCCCGCATCACGTTGAGCCCGGTGAACAACCAGCAACGGCCGGACGACTTCTGGTCGGTGATGCCTCTGGACTCTACCTTGACGGAGAAGTGGGTATCCATGCCCTGCATATTCTCCTGGTTGAGTGCCAGTTTACGGATGTCATTATTGCCTATGGCATTGCGGAGAGCCTTGTCGGCAGCCGTGCCTTGATAACTTTGCTTGATTTGCCCAAGCATTTCGGGGCTGATGCCGCCTTTTCCTTCTTGTGCCTGCACAGAAAGCAGTGCGGCACTCAGAACAATTACAGATAAAAATCGTTTCTTCATTCAGATTATGTGTTTTTAGTTATTGATGTCTTGCTTCGTGAAGCAGACAAAAGTAATGTCTTTTTTGATAATTTTAGTGACATCTTTAGATTTATTATCTATTACAGTGAAAACTATTCGGAATAAAATAGTTTCCTTTGCACCCACATTTCGTACGACATGAAAAGATATATACTAAGCATTATCGCACTGGTGCTGTTCGCCACCACCCTTTATGCCCAGGAACAGACTGCGGCCGCCACAAACGACAGCGTTCCCGCACTGACAAAAAAAGAACTACGCAAGCAAAAGGTAGCGCGCCGGAATCTGCATTACAATATTCTGGGTGGACCCAGCTACACTCCCGACTTCGGTGCCGTGCTGGGAGGAAGCGCCCTGATGACCTTCCGCATAAACCCCAGCGACACCACGCAGTTGCGCTCCGTAGTGCCCATGGCCATCGCCTTCATGTTCAACGGTGGCATCAATCTTTTCTCCAAGCCTCAACTCTTCTTCAAGGGTGACCGTTTCCGTATCTTCGGAAAGTTTAGCTATAAAAATACGGAAGAAAACTTTTACGGCATCGGCTATAATACCAATAAAGATTACGTACGAAGCGACAGTACCAGCAAATACCGATACAGCGGCGTGCAAATCAACCCCTGGTTCCTCTTCCGGCTGGGCAACAGCAATATCTTTGCCGGACCTCAAATAGACATCAATTATGACCACCTGACGGAGCCCGGCAAGTTCTTGGTGAACGAACCTTCGTACAAAGAGGCAGGCGGTACGGCCAACGGCTACAACAACTTCAACTCCGGCCTCGGCTTCCTGCTGACATACGACAGCCGTGACGTTCCCGCCAACGCCTACCGCGGCATGTATCTGGATTTCCGCGGCATGATGTACACCAAATTCATCGGAAGCGACCAGACCTTCTACCGCCTGGAGATAGACTACCGCCAATACAAGTCACTGGGCAAGCGCAGGGTGCTTGCGTGGACGGCACAGACCAAGAACGTGTTCGGCGACGTCCCACTGACGCAATACGCCCTCACCGGAACGCCTTTCGACCTGCGCGGCTACTACATGGGGCAGTATCGCGACAAGTCCTCGCACGTGGTCATGGCAGAATACCGGCAGATGCTCAATACCGACCGCAGCACCTGGCTGAAGCGGATGCTCAACCACATAGGTTTTGTAGCCTGGACCGGGTGCGGCTTCATGGGCCCCACTCCTGGCAAGATAGAGGGCGTACTGCCCAACTATGGTGTAGGTCTACGCATTGAGGTACAGCCACGCATGAACGTCCGCCTGGATTTAGGCAAAAACACGGTAAACAACCAGATGTTGTTTTACTTCAATATGACAGAAGCGTTTTGAGTAACGCCTTACCTTGCCGTACCTGCCCGTCTCCCTCCTATGGAGAATGAGTATAACATCAAAATGCCCTGAAAACCAAACTTTACCTCTTGAGACACAAACATTTCATTTTTCTTTTCTTTTTCTTGCATCGGTAAAAGATTATCCATACTTTTGGCAATCACATTTCTTTTTCCTCAAAAAGATAGCAAACAAAACAGAAGCATGAAAGTTCTTGAGATACTCTTCTGGATAAGTTTATTCATAGTGTTCTATACCTATATAGGCTATGGTATATTATTATATATTCTGGTCAAGATAAAAGAGTGCTTCCGCACACCTACCCTCTGGCCTATGCCCACCGACAACGCATTGCCCCCATTGACTCTGTTTATCGCCGCCTATAACGAAGAAGATGTAGTGGACGAAAAAATGCGCAACTGTCTGGAGCTGGACTATCCTGCCGACAAGCTACGTATCCTTTGGGTGACCGACGGCAGCAACGACCGTACCAACGAACGCCTCTCCCGCTGGCCGCAAGCCACCGTCCTCCACCAACCCCAACGCCAAGGCAAGACAGCCGCCCTGAACCGCGGTATACATTTCGTAGGAACGCCCCTTGTCGTATTCACCGATGCCAATACGCACCTCAACCGAAAAGCCCTACGGGAGATAGTGCACGCCTTCACCGACCCTAAAGTGGGATGCGTGGCAGGCGAAAAACGTATTGCTGTGCAAAATAAGGACAATGCTACCTCTGGGGGAGAAGGGTTGTACTGGAAATACGAATCCGCCCTCAAAGCGCTCGACGCACGCCTCTATTCAGCAGTAGGAGCAGCGGGTGAGTTGTTTGCCGTGCGCCGCGAGCTGTTCGAAGAAATGCAGACAGACACGTTGCTCGACGACTTCACACTCTCCCTGCACATCGTCATGCAGGGACACACCATTGCCTATTGCGCCAATGCCTATGCCGTAGAAAGCGGCTCGGCAGATATGCGCGAGGAAGAAAAGCGCAAGGTGCGCATCGCTGCCGGTGGCTTGCAGTCTATCTGGCGGCTACGTCCGCTGCTCAACCCGTTCCGTTACGGCACATTCTGTTTCCAATATATTTCCCACCGGGTGCTGCGCTGGTCGCTCACTCCTATCCTATTGTTTCTATTGCTTCCCCTCAACACAATTCTCATCTTTACGACAAGCACGCCATTACTGTATGCCATCATCTGGCTGTTACAAGCTTTTTTCTATCTCATGGGAAGTTGGGGGTACTACCTTTCAACGAAGCATATAAAGAACAAGATACTTTTCATCCCCTACTATTTCCTCTTCATGAACGTCAACGTCATACGAGGATTCAACTACCTGCGCAAACGTAAAGACAATGCAAGCGGCGCATGGGAGAAGGCCAGAAGGGCATGAAACTAATACTATAAGAATGAAAAACATTTTAAAACAAGCTGAAAACGCCGAAAGACTGTTAAAGCTGACATCCGACACCATGATTCTTCTGGACAAAGACGGTATTTGTGTGGACATTGCAGTTTACAACATCAATCTCTGGTTCTTGAAGGAAGACCGGTTACTGGGCAAGAATCTGTTCCAACTAATTCCCTTATCCACTTATAACCAAATCTATCCGGACTTTAAAAGAGTACTGACGCACAAAATACGCTCTACCCATAACTACGAAATGGCCTTGAACGGCACCACTTATTTCTTCAAGTGTATCATGTCCCCCTTTGACGGAATGGTGCTCTGCCAATACCGCGACATCACGGAACGTAGCCAGCGCAAGCTGGAACTCGAAAGAAAAAACCAAGAGTTGAATGAGATCCAAAAAGCTGCGCTTATCGGAAACTGGCAATACGATTCAGACACCCAAAGCTTCAAATATGCCGGACACACCGATATCCTATGCACAGAGGAGACACAAGAAATCAATCTGAACGACTATCTGAAACTGATACTTCCCGAAGACCGGAAATCTTTCACCAACTGGCTGAAAGAAAACCTAAAAGGGAAAATGGAAAACAGTGTGGACTACCGCATCTTGCTTCAGGAAAAGATTTTCTATATACGGCTCAAGGCCTTTGCACGCGAATATCATAAAGACAAAAATACCATTCTGGAAGGATATATACAGAATATCACCGACATTCAGCAACGGCGCAACGATATCAACTTGCTGACACATGCCATCAACAACTCCACCGAAGATATTTACTCGGCACACGAAGACGGTACACTGATATTCGGCAACCGCTGCTTCAAGGAGCGACATGGCATCGGCAATACCCAAGACATCACGAAACTGAAAATATACGACTTGCCTTCGTATGGAAGAGACAAAAAATCGTGGAAAGAATTTGCAGAATGTGTCAAACGCGGAGAAACCTCCCAAGGCTATATTGTTCACAATCCGTTGCCACTGCGTCCGGAAGTACTCGCCATAGAAGGAAACGCCTATTGGGTGACGAGTGACAAAGGCGAAGGGACGGTCTGGACTTTCGGAAGGGATGTATCCACACGCATCCGGCATGAGCAACAAATCAAACAGTTCAACCTGATTCTGGACAAAATCATCGAAAACCTCCCGGCAGGCATTGTCGTGAAGGACATCAACAACAACTTCAAGTACCTCTACCGCAACCGCGAATCGTACAACCGCGAAATCCCCATACAAGAGGCATTGGGGAAAGACGACTTCGACTTTTATCCCCTGGAGACTGCCCAGAAAAAAAGAGCACAAGACATTGAAATAGCCAGGACCGGCAAAGAGATGCACTGGATTGCGGAAGAACGCGACGGAAACGGAACCCCCATCTATCTGGACAAGCGAAAGATGAAGATTGAAAGCAACGACTTCTCCCCCATCCTGCTGAACATCGAATGGGACATCACGGAAATGGAACAGATGAAACGGGAACTGCTCGTAGCCAAGGAGAAAGCCGAGACTTCCGACCGGCTCAAATCCGCCTTTCTCGCCAACATGAGCCACGAGATACGCACACCGCTCAATGCCATTGTAGGCTTCTCGCGCATCATTGCCGAAAGCACCAACGAGGAAGAACGGCTAGGCTATTACGAAATAGTGGAATCGAACAATGAACGCCTGCTCCAGCTCATTAACGAAATCCTCGACTTATCAAAAATCGAATCGGGTATCGTGGAGTTCACCATCACGCCCGTACGTCTCCATCCACTCTGCAAGGAGATACACGACGCACATATTTTCCGCTGTCCCAAAGGAGTGGAGCTGATATACGAACCCTCTGACGAGAATATCGTGATTGACGGAGACAAGAACCGGATTTTCCAGGTCATTTCCAATCTGATAGGCAATGCCTTCAAGTTCACCACCACCGGGCACATCAGTTACGGGTATCACCAGGAAGGCAAGTATGTAGCATTCCACGTCACCGATACGGGTATGGGCATTGCACCGGATAAGGTGGACCGGGTATTCGAACGTTTCGTCAAGGTGAACAACTTTGCCCAAGGCACCGGATTGGGACTTTCCATCTGCAAGACTATCATCGAACGCCTGGGGGGTAACATATCCGTCACTTCGGAGGTGGGTAAAGGCACCACATTTACTTTTGTCCTCCCACTGGAAGCCGCCAGCAAAACAGAGGCGGAAAAGAAAGAAGAGAACAACCGGGAGGCGACAGCAGAGGCACACTCCACAGAGCAGAGGAGCAGAAATACAGCCCCCGGAGCTTCCCCGAAGAATGAAGAGGCCGGAGCACTCCCTACCCCTCCTTCCAAGACCCTCCTGATTGCCGAAGATACAGAAAGCAATTTTATCCTAATTAACGCCATTTTAGGCCGTCTCTATCGGCTGAAACATGCCAAAGACGGCATGGAAGCCGTAACTATGTTCGAAGAAGTCCACCCCGACCTCATCCTGATGGACATGAAAATGCCCAACCTTGACGGAATCGACGCCACACGCATCATCCGTGAACTGGCACCGGACATCCCCATCATCGCCCTTACAGCCTATGCCTACGAACACGACAAGCAAGCTGCCCTAAAAGCAGGTTGCAACGACTTCCTTACCAAACCCTTCACCCAAGAAGTGCTGAAGGAAACCATCAAGAAATGGCTGGACGATAAAGGATGACTGAAAAGACTGTAGGGTGATAACTACCGCATTATCACCCTACTACATTATCACTTTTCAGTGAAATTCCACTTTTTCAAGTTCTCATTTATGCAAAAATGTCACTCCGCTGGATATAGGCTATCACATCGCCTTTATTGACCACATCTCCTTGCTTGGCACAAACTTCCACCACACGTCCGGTAAATCCGGTCCATATCTTCTCGTATTCGCCCCACGGCGTAGAGAGGTAGCAGAACACCTCATCATGCTGGTACTTGCGTCCGATGAAAGGAGCAGAAGAAGGACCTTCGACGGAAACCTCCCAAAGCACTTGCCCTTTGGAAGGCGCGATTATCGGGTCTGCCTTGGCACGCTTCAGCTTCTTGATTTCCTCTTCCGAATATCCGCTCTTGGCCATGGCGGCATCCTTGGCACGCTGCAGGTCATCTTCAAAACGTTTCTTGGCAACGCCTGACTTATAATCGCGATACTGTCGGTCGTGCATGGCGAGTTCGAAGAGTTCCTCGTCATCGTCACCATACTCCCAACCGTTTTCGTCCATCTCTTTGCGATATGTATCCAAGGCATCCGGATAGTTCAACTGCGGGTCGGTATCCACAAACTCAAAGCCTTTGGACTTGGCAAGCTCCACAATCTCGGGTGCCAAAATACCGGGGAGACGTCCACTCTTGCCAAGAATCATATCCCAGGTGTGGTTGTCTATCATCGTCCAGCGCTCTTCTCCCTTCACCTGCTGCATAACGTTCATCAGTGCCACGTTCTTCACATACTGGCTGAAAGGAGTCACCAAAGGAGGATAGCCCAGCTTGGGCCATACATATTCCACTTCGTCGAAAAGCATCACAAGCAGGTCGTCCAAACTGAGTTCCGGCTCGTTCCTGCTTCGCAGTATCATGTTGATGCCGGAATGCACGCCTTTCAAATCGGCCATCATGGAGCCCATCATACCGCCTGGCAGGCCGCACTTCAACAAAAGTGAAGACATGTGCTTGTTGGTGGGGTCCATAAAGTAACCCAGGAAATCGTCAATGAATTCCTGCGTCATGGCACGCGCCTTCATGTAAGCCTTCATATTTATATCGGGTACTTGGAATCCTTTATCCTTCAGCATGGCCTGTACGGAAATAACGTCGGGATGGACTTTGCCCCACGACATGGGCTCCATCGCCACATCAATGATGTCGGCACCGTTCTCGCAGACTTCGAGAATGGAAGCCATGGAAAGTCCGGGACCACTATGCCCGTGATACTGTATCAGCACCTCGGGATGTTTCTCCTTGATAGCCTTCGTCAGCTCTCCCAGCATCCCCGGACGGCCGATACCTGCCATATCCTTCAGACAGATTTCGGGTGCCCCGGCTTCAATCAGCTGGTCGGCAATGCCGGCGTAGTACTCTACCGTATGGACGGGAGAATAGGTGATACAAAGTGTGGCCTGCGGTATCATGCCGGCTTCCAGAGCATACTTGATGGAGGGAATTATATTCCGCGTCTCGTTCAGTCCGCAGAAGATACGGGTGATGTCCACGCCTTGGGCATGCTTCACTTTGTACATCAATCGGCGTACATCCGCCGGAACAGGATACATGCGCAGTGCATTCAGCCCGCGGTCGAGCATATGCGTCTGTATGCCTGCTTCCCTGAAAAGTGCGGTAAAGGCGCGTACAGCCTTGTTGGGATTTTCGCCGTACAGAAGGTTTACCTGCTCAAAAGCTCCTCCGTTTGTTTCAACGCGTGCAAAACAGCCCATTTCAACTATCAACGGAGCAATGCGTACCAACTGGTCTACCCGGGGTTGATACTTACCGGACGACTGCCACATGTCCCGGTAAACAAGACTGAATTTAATTTCCTTTTTCATCATAGTCAGTAATAAGAGATTTTTTCCTTCGGTTAACTTAACATATACAAATATAAAGGATTATTCTGACATATAGTCAAGAATAACCCTTAAAAATTCATCACTGACAATATGTTATATATCATATTGCTACTATCAAATTATTATCAGATGAAATCTTTAAGAAGCTGTTTTGAAATGATTAAATTATTTATATTTATCTGTTAATCAGTTGGTTAATTGAAATAATTTTCGTAACTTTATGGTTGCAAAACAAATAGTTATGAGCAATTATTCAACTAACCTAACTGAAAAACAGTGGCAAGTTATCAAAAATATTGTAGAACCACAAGAAAGAACTAGAAAAAAGTGTCTCAGAGAAATTCTGAACGCCATATTCTATATCAGCAAAAGTGGCTGTCAATGGCGAATGTTGCCTTCCGACTTCGCCCCTTGGCAAACTGTTTAC
>NZ_OBMS01000013.1:0-116267 GCF_900217715.1 Bacteroides sp. AR29 | reverse complement strand
AGTTCCGCGAAAACTCTGGTGATTTCTTATATTGGTATGCAGACCCAAGAAGTGGCAATAAAACCCAGCTTAAAAGTGGTGATGAAGTCTGATACTGAGATGCTTGATGAGGTAATGGTGGTTGCTTTCGGTACAGCAAAGAAGTCTGCATTTACGGGTTCGGCTAAGGTGGTTGGTACCGAAAAGCTGGAGCAGTCGCAAGTGACGAATGTTACTGATGCCTTGGCAGGTGCTGTGCCGGGTGTGACACTGACTTCCAATGACGGTGCTCCGGGTTCAAAGTCATCCATCAAGATTCGTGGTTTTAGCTCAATCAATGCAAAGAATGACCCTCTGATTATTGTGGACGGCGCTCCTTATAGCGGTGATATTAATAATATCAATCCTAACGACGTTGAGTCAATGACAGTATTGAAGGATGCGGCTTCCAATGCTCTTTACGGTGCTCGTGGTGCTAATGGTGTAATTATCATCACTACCAAAAGGGCCAATATGTCGGGAGAGGCTAAGGTGACTTTTGATGCTAAGTGGGGTGCTAACACTCGAGCGTTGCAGAAATATGAAGTGATTGACAATCCTGGCATGTACTACGAGATGCATTATCGTGCCATGAACAATTATTATAAGTCAACGGGAATGAATGACCAAGCTGCATGGCTTGAGGCAAACAAGAATCTGTTTGGCTCCAACGGTGGATTGGGATACAATGTATATACAGTTCCCGATGGGCAATTCCTCATCGGTCAGAACGGTAAACTTAATCCCAACGCCACATTGGGTAGAGTTGTGAATTATAAAGGACGTGACTATCTGCTGACTCCGGATGATTGGGAAGATGTGGGAATGCGTACCGGTCTGCGTCAGGAATACAACTTCTCGGTGAGCGCAGCCAATGAAAAGTCCTCTTTCTATGTTTCTTTAGGTTATCTTGGAAATGAGGGTATCACTGAAGGCTCTGACCTGAAACGTTTGACAGGCCGTTTGAAAGCCGACTATCAGGCAAAGAAGTGGTTGAAGATTGGTGGTAATATGGGATATGCACGTTTTGATTCTAACTCGTTGAGTAACAATGGTACCAGTTCGTCTACCGGTAATATATGGGCGTTTGTTACCCAAATGGCTCCCATCTATCCCGCCTACGTGCGCAATGCTGACGGCAGCATCATGGTGGATAATAATGGTATTGGAATGATGGACTACGGTAGTGGTATCAATGCAGGTATGCAGCGTCCTTTCATTGCTGATGCCAACCCTATTCTAGACAATAAACTAAATACCAGAAACTCTGAAGGAAATGCCATTAACGGCAACGCCTTTGTAGATATAACTCCTATAGAAGGCCTAAAGGTGACATTCAATGGTGCTTTCAACTTGGATGAGACACGTCATAGTTACGTTTACAATCCTTACTACGGGCAGTTCGACTCCACTGGCGGTACAGTGAGTAAGTATCATACACGTACTTACGATTACAACCTGCAACAACTTGTTTCTTATGCCCGTTCGTTTGGCGACAATAACTTCGATATTCTTTTAGGTCACGAATATTATGATTATCGCTACTATGAACTTGGGGCCAGCAAGTCGCAGATGTTCTCTCAAGGCAATAAGGAATTGGATGGTGCCATTATCGACGGACAAGGTGCTTCTTCCTATAAAGAGCGTCGTAACAATGAAGGTTTCTTCGGCCGTTTGCAATACAATTATGACGAACGCATCTTCGGCTCGGCTTCTTTGCGTCGTGATGCTTCCAGCCGTTTCCATCCGGACCATCGCTGGGGTACATTCTGGTCGGTAGGCGGTGCGTGGCTTATCAACAAAGAAAGCTGGTTTGATGCTTCATGGGTGCAGGAACTGAAGCTGAAGGCTTCTATTGGTTCACAAGGTAATGACAATATCGGTGACTTCCTCTATACGGATAGATTTAACATTATCAACTCTAACAACAGCCTTGGTACTTCATTTAAATCTAAGGGCACTAAAGACATCACTTGGGAAACCAACACTAACTTCAATATCGGTGCAGAGTTCCAGTTGTGGAACCGTGTGACCGGTAGTATCGAGTACTACAGACGTAAGACTTCGGATATGTTGTTCTCATTTACCGTGGCTCCATCATTGGGTTATGCTTCCTATATGGACAACGTTGGTAACATGGTCAATAGTGGTGTGGAAATGGACTTCAATGTGAATATCTTCGATACACGTAACTTTACGTGGGATGTGAATGTGAACATTTCAACCTTGAAGAACCGTATTACGATGCTTGATCCTGATAAGTTGATTACTACTGAGTATACAGCTGATGGAAAAGGATATAAGGGCTATTCTAACGGAAGCTTCTTCATTGGTGAGGATTTGTCTATGTTTACATGGCGCTTGAAGGAGTATGCCGGAGTGAATGAAAAGGGTGAGTCTTTGTTCTATAAGAATGTCAAGGACGAGGCCGGCAATATCACCGGACGTGAAACGACTACGAATCATGCTCAGGCTGACTATTACATCACAGAGGAAAGCTCAATACCTAAGGTGTATGGTGGTTTCGGTACCAAACTGAAAGTATATGGCGTGGACTTCGGCATAAACTTCACTTACCAGATTGGTGGTAAGCAATATGATGGTACGTATGCTTACTTTATGTCGTCACCTTATGGTACGGCTGGTTACAACTACCATAAGGATTTGCTGAACTCATGGACTCCTGAGAACACAAATACTAATATCCCTCGTTTCCAGATGAACGACCAATATTCAGGGGCAATGTCTACGCGCTTCTTGACAAATGCAAGCTTCTTGAATATCCAGAATATTAATGTGGGCTACACGTTACCTTCCAAGTGGACAAGAAAGTTGGCCATCAACTCATTGCGCGTGTATATGTCGGCAGAAAATGTTTTCTATTGGTCTAAACGTAAAGGGTTCGACCCACGTCAGTCATACGACGAGACAACCAATGCTACTTTCTATTCACCGATGCGTACCATCTCCGGTGGTGTGTCATTTGAGTTCTAAACCTAATATATAGATTACAATGATTATGAAGAAGAATATATTCAAACTATTTTCGGTTATGGTCGTATCGGCCACGGTATTGACCGGCTGTATAGAAGAGGTTTTTCCCGAAGATTCTACAGCGACCTCCGATCAGATTGGTGCATCGGCAACAGCGATTGAGGCTTCGCTTAATGGCTTGCCATCGCAAATGGTACAAGGCTATCTAGTGTACGGTAAGCAAACACATGAGACCGACCTTGCTTATCCCTCATTGATGTTGGCCCAGACAGAACTGCTGGGTGATGTCGTGGCTACGGATTACGGATATGACTGGTGGTGGCGCTTCAATGCCAATAATGGTATGAACGACACCGGCTATTATTCATATTTGCCTTACTTCACCCTATATAAGTTCGTTAAATCGGCCAATGACGTGATTGCGGCCGTTGATGTGACTGATCCCACAATTACCGATGAAATGCGTGGGCTTGGAAGTATAGCCCATGCTTTCCGTGCATTGGACTATTATACGCTGATGGTACTTTTCGAACCGGTAGAAAACATCTATACCGATTGTAGCAAGGTACTGGGGCTGACGGTGCCCATCGTGACTGAGGCAACAACTAACGACATTGCGAAGAGCAATCCGCGTGCAACCCACGAAGAATTGGTGAATTTCATTCTTGCCGACCTTGACAAGGCAGAGATAGGTCTGGAGTCTTATACACCTGTCAGTAAGAACTTCCCTGACTTGGCGGTCGTATATGGTCTGAAGGCCAAAGTATATATGTGGGATGGTCAGTTTGCTAAAGCTGCCGAGTATGCCCGCAAGGCTATTGATAAGTCGGGAGCAACACCTATGAGCGAATCACAGTGGCATAATCCCACTACCGGTTTCAATACGGCTACTTCTGCATGGATGTGGTACCTTCACCCCACGGCTTCCAATATGGGTAATCTTGCTAATTTCATTGGTCACATTTCCAATGAAGCGGATTGGGGATATGCTTCTTTGTCTAAGCTCCAGATGGCACGTTCACTTTATGACGCGATTCCTGCTACCGATTTCCGCAAATATTCTTACCTTGACCCGGACAGAAGTACTTACGCTTACCAGTCAGTGAGAGGCAATGCATGGCTGGATGAACAACCGGATTATATGTCATTGAAGTTCCGCCCCGTGGGTGGTGACTATAACACTTATTCTGTGGGTGCGGCTGCAGATATTCCCGTGATGCGTGTGGAAGAGATGTATCTCATAGAGGCTGAAGCAGTAGGTGCCAGCCAGAATGTGGCAGCAGGCGTACAGTTGTTGAATAACTTTATGAAGCAGTACCGCCAGAGCAATTACAATTTCAGTACGGGTGATTTGCGTAATTTCCAACTTGAGGTGTTGAAACAGATGCGTATCGAGTTCTGGGGTGAGGGAATCGCATTCCCCACGGCTAAACGTCTGAAACCGGATGTCATTCAGAATTATGAGGGTACCAACTTTATAGAAGATATCTTCAAGATAAACTGTAAAGGTGTGAAGCCCAACTGGACATTGATGATTCCTAAGACCGAGGTCGATTCAAATACTGCCCTTCAGGGAATGAACAATCCGGACCCGTCCGGTGCTATTGCTAAACGTCCTACTCCGATAGGGGAGTTTGCACCGGGTAACAATTAACCAATGAACTAACTTTTAATAGAATTTGTATATGAATAAGATATTCAATAAATTGTTTTTGGGCTTGGCCGTATGCGGTTTGGCTATGACGGCTTGTTCAGACGGTGTGGAGTGGGAGCCTTCTCCGGTTCCTACCGAGGGTGTACAAGCTTATATCTATGCTGATAACACTGATTTGACTTATTATCCGAATGATGAACAGGTTTTTGTAGTCAAAATCGGCCGTCAGAAAACGGATGCGGCTGCATCTATTCACTTGACTACAGATGCGGAGAGCGTAACAGTGCCGACAACGGTTGATTTTGCTGCCGGTGAAGCACTCAAAGAAGTAAAGATTGCGTTTGACATAGCTGTGGGTACTACTGCATCTTATACTATTGCCATTCCTGAAGAAGATTCCTATGTTTATGGTTCACCCAAGGTGACGGTCAATATAAAGCGTGACTATACTTGGCTCAATATAGGTACAGGCTACTATACATCTCAATTATTTGGAGAGGGTTGGGATCAACCTGTGCTGAAGGCTAAAGAGGCTAATATCTATAAGCTGGAAGATTGCATTACGAAAGGATATCCCATCATGTTTACGCTAAGCGATGACAATCAAGAACTGATAGGTTGGGATCCTCAACCTACTGGTTATGACAAGACGGACTATGGTATGCTATACTTTGCAGCAGCAGGTATGGAGCGTAAAGGAAACGTGTTGTCTTTCCCGATGCAGGGCTTGGTAGTACTTGACAGTGGTAAATGGGGAGTACTGTATCAGGGATTCACGGAAACGCTGGAGATGCCGGAAGGGTTTTGATTATCCTGGCAATTAGATAATATGTAATTTGAAATGGCATGTAAGATGAAGTTCGACTTCATTTTACATGCCATTTTTCTATTGTGTCTGTTTTTATTTTATTCCGCTTTTTAAGGCGCTTCCGCCAAAATTATTTATATTTGCTGCCCGAACCAACAATACGTATATATAATAAGGTATAGAAACTATGAAAGAATTTGTAATTTCCGAAGTGCAGGCAGAAACAGCGGTATTGGTAGGTCTCATCACTAAAACGCAGGATGAGCGAAAGACGAACGAATACCTGGACGAGCTGGCATTCTTGGCTGAGACAGCCGGGGCGGAAGTAGTGAAGCGGTTTACCCAAAAGCTGGATGCAGCGCATTCCGTGACTTATGTCGGCAAGGGCAAGCTGGAAGAAATTAAAGAGTATATCCGGAATGAAGAAGAAGCCGAACGCGAAATCGGCATGGTGATTTTTGATGATGAACTCTCCGCCAAGCAGATACGCAATATAGAAGCTGAACTCAAAATCAAGATACTGGACCGTACGTCCCTGATTCTCGATATCTTTGCCATGCGTGCCCAGACTGCCAATGCAAAAACGCAGGTGGAGCTGGCGCAATACAAGTATATGCTTCCTCGTCTGCAACGTTTGTGGACCCACTTGGAACGCCAGGGTGGTGGCTCCGGTGCCGGTGGAGGTAAAGGTTCCGTGGGACTTCGCGGCCCGGGTGAAACGCAGCTGGAAATGGACCGCCGTATCATCTTGAACCGTATGTCATTGTTGAAGGAGCGCTTGGCTGAGATTGACAAGCAGAAGTCTACCCAGCGGAAGAACCGCGGACGCTTGATTCGTGTGGCATTGGTGGGATATACCAATGTAGGAAAATCCACATTGATGACTTTGCTTTCGAAAAGTGAAGTCTTTGCAGAGAATAAGCTGTTTGCCACGTTGGATACTACGGTGCGTAAGGTGATTATTGAGAACCTGCCGTTCCTGCTATCCGATACGGTGGGCTTTATCCGTAAATTGCCGACGGATTTGGTAGACTCCTTCAAGTCTACTCTGGATGAGGTACGCGAGGCGGACTTGCTGTTGCATATCGTAGACATCTCTCATCCGGATTTTGAAGAACAGATAGAAGTTGTGAACAAGACGTTGGCAGATATCGGTGCCGCCGGTAAGCCCATGATTCTTGTATTCAATAAGATAGACGCTTATACTTATATAGAGAAAGCGGCTGACGACCTTACCCCCAGAACCAAGGAAAACTTGACACTCGAAGAACTGATGAAGACGTGGATGGCTAAGATGGAGGATAACTGCCTCTTTATTTCTGCCCGCGAAAAAATCAATATGGAGGAACTGAAGAGTGTAGTTTATCAGCGTGTGAAGGAATTGCACGTGCAGAAGTACCCCTATAATGACTTTCTTTATCAGACCTACGAAGAAGAAGTTTAATTTTAGTTATGAGTTATAAGTTATGAGTTATTTGCTGGCAGCGGTTTGAATCGGTAGTGCCGGCAAAGGCAATAACTTATAACTCATAACTCATAACTCGTTATAAGGATGAATTACAGAAGACTGACCGAAGATGAAATTCTCCGGTTGAAGAGCCAGTCATGTCTGGCTGATGATTGGGGGAAAGTAACCGTTGCAGAAGAGTTCTCAACGGAATTTGTGCATCATACCCGTTTTTCGGGTGAGGTGTGTTTGGGAGTGTTCCATTCAGAATTTATGTTGCCGGGAGGAATCAGGAAGCATTCCGGTTTGCGGCATGTGACGCTGCATAATGTAACGGTGGGAGATAACTGTTGCATTGAGAATATCCAGAACTACATTGCCAATTATGAAATAGGGCATGACACCTTCATTGAGAATGTGGATATTATTCTGGTAGACGGTGTGTCGAAGTTCGGTAACGGGGTAGAAGTGTCTGTCCTGAATGAGACGGGAGGCCGTGAGGTGCTGATTAATGATAAACTCTCCGCACACCAAGCCTATATTCTGGCGCTTTACCGCCATCGCCCGGAGCTGATTGCACGGATGAAGGAAATCACGGATTTTTATTCCAACAAACATGCTTCTGCTGTAGGAAGCATCGGGAACCATGTAATGATATTGAACACCGGTTCCATAAAGAATGTGCGCATCGGTGATTATTGCCGCATCTGTGGTACATGCCGTCTGTATAACGGAAGCATCAACAGCAACGAGGTGGCGCCGGTACACATCGGGCATGGGGTGATTTGTGATGATTTCATCATCTCTACCGGGTCTCATGTAGATGACGGAGCTATGCTGAGCCGCTGCTTCGTGGGGCAGGCATGCAAGTTGGGACACAACTACTCTGCTTCGGATTCTTTGTTTTTCAGCAACTGCCAGGGAGAGAACGGGGAGGCGTGCGCTATTTTTGCCGGACCTTATACGGTGACACACCATAAATCCACGTTGCTGATTGCCGGTATGTTTTCCTTTATGAATGCCGGTTCGGGGTCCAATCAGAGCAACCATATGTATAAGTTAGGGCCTATCCATCAAGGCACTTTGGAGCGTGGTGCCAAGACGACTTCCGATTCGTACATCTTGTGGCCTGCAAGGGTGGGAGCGTTTTCCTTGGTAATGGGGCGCCATGTCAACCATTCTGATACTTCGAACCTGCCGTTCTCTTACTTGATAGAGCAGAATAATACCACCTACCTTGTACCCGGTGTCAACCTGCGTAGTGTGGGTACCATCCGTGATGCCCAGAAGTGGCCGAAACGTGACGGGCGTACCGACCCGAACAAACTGGATTACATCAACTATAATCTTCTCAGCCCCTACACGGTGCAGAAAATGTTCAAGGGACGGGAAACGTTGCAGAATCTGCGTCATGCCAGTGGCGAGCTTTCGGATATCTATTCTTTCCATAGTGCGAAGATACGTAACTCGGCTTTGGTGAAAGGTATCCGCTTCTATGAAATAGCCATTCATAAGTTCCTCGGAAACTCTGTCATCAAGCGCTTGGAAGGCATTGACTTCCGGAGCAATGAAGAAATACGTGCCCGTTTGAAGCCCGATACTGCCATTGGCAGCGGCGAATGGGTGGATATTTCCGGATTGATAGCCCCAAAGAGTGAGATAGATGCGCTGATAGACGGTATTGAGTCCAGCAAAGTCAATCGCTTGAAGTCTATCAATGCCGAGTTTGAGAAGATGCACAGCAACTACTATACCTACGAATGGACCTGGGCGTATGAGAAGTTGGAAGAGTTCTATGGTATCAAGCCGGAAGGTATGACGGCAGAAGACGTCATACATATTGTCGAAAAATGGAAAGAAGCAGTAGTTGGCCTCGACCGCATGGTGTATGAGGATGCTAAGAAAGAATTTTCACTGGCTTCCATGACGGGCTTTGGAGCTGATGGCTCACGCTTGGAAAAGGAACTCGATTTTGAGCAGGTACGCGGCGACTTTGAAAGCAATCCGTTTGTAATGGCTGTGCTGAAACACATTGAGGTGAAGACGGCGCTGGGCGATGAACTGATAGGGCGGATGCAGCGGGTGTCAGAAAATTAATTATGATTTGTTGCGTTTTTACTCTAATTAAAGAATTATTTCAATAATAGTTTTTACCTTTGCTCGGTAAAGGCGGTTTTGTGCTGCCTTTGCTACCCGAATCACTTTTAAACATTAAATATACGAGTAATTATGGCAACAACACCTCCGTTCAAGTATCAGCCCATGTTCGAGAAGGGGAAAGATACTACTGAGTATTATCTGCTTACAAAAGATTACGTGTCAGTAAGCGAGTTTGAAGGAAAACCTATCCTGAAGATTGAAAAAGACGGTTTGACGGCAATGGCCAATGCGGCTTTCCGTGATGTATCGTTCATGTTGCGTCGTTCGCACAACGAGCAGGTTGCTAAGATTCTGAGTGACCCCGAAGCAAGCGATAACGATAAATACGTGGCACTCACCTTCCTGCGCAATGCAGAGGTAGCATCCAAGGGGGTACTTCCTTTCTGCCAGGATACGGGTACGGCAATCATCCACGGCGAAAAGGGACAACAAGTATGGACCGGCTACTGTGATGAAGAAGCTCTCTCACTGGGTGTTTACAAGACTTATACCGAAGAGAACCTGCGCTATTCGCAGAATGCTCCCCTCACCATGTACGATGAGGTGAATACGAAGTGCAACCTTCCCGCACAGATTGACATCGAAGCTACGGAAGGTATGGAGTACGAGTTCCTCTGCGTAACCAAGGGTGGTGGCTCTGCCAACAAGACTTATCTCTACCAGGAGACAAAGGCTATCCTCAACCCCGAAACATTGGTTCCCTTCCTTATCTCAAAAATCAAGACTTTGGGTACGGCAGCTTGTCCTCCCTATCACATCGCATTCGTTATCGGCGGTACCTCTGCCGAAAAGAACTTGCTGACTGTGAAACTGGCTTCCACCCACTTCTACGATAACCTACCCACTACCGGCAATGAGTTCGGCCGCGCTTTCCGCGATGTGGAACTGGAGAAGCTGGTACTGGAAGAAGCTCATAAGATTGGCCTCGGTGCCCAGTTCGGCGGCAAGTATCTGGCTCACGACATCCGCATCATCCGCCTGCCGCGTCACGGTGCGTCCTGTCCCGTGGGGCTGGGTGTTTCCTGCTCTGCCGACCGTAACATCAAGTGTAAAATCAATAAAGAAGGTATCTGGATTGAAAAGCTCGACAGCAATCCGGGTGAACTGATTCCCGAAGAACTCCGTAAGGCCGGTGAAGGCGACGTGGTGAAGATTGACTTGAACCAGCCGATGGCCGATATTCTGAAGGAACTGACCAAGTATCCGGTTTCCACCCGTTTGTCTCTGAATGGAACCATTATCGTAGGCCGTGACATCGCACACGCCAAGCTGAAAGAACGTCTGGACCGTGGCGAAGACCTGCCGCAGTACATCAAAGACCATCCCATCTACTACGCCGGTCCTGCCAAGACTCCTCAAGGCATGGCTTGCGGCTCCATGGGCCCGACTACTGCCGGACGTATGGACCCGTATGTAGACCTCTTCCAAAGCCACGGCGGCAGCATGATTATGCTTGCCAAAGGTAACCGCAGCCAGCAAGTGACAGATGCCTGCCAAAAGTATGGCGGTTTCTACTTGGGCTCTATCGGTGGTCCTGCCGCTATCTTGGCACAGAACAACATCAAGAGCATTGAGTGCGTGGAATATCCCGAACTCGGTATGGAAGCTATCTGGAAGATTGAGGTGGAGAACTTCCCTGCATTCATCTTGGTGGACGATAAGGGCAACGACTTCTTCAAGCAACTGAAGCCCTGGAATTGCAGCAAGTAAAACAGAAGCCTTTTAGAAAGGCATAATATAAGGAAAGCCGTAACGGAGAAAATCTTGTTACGGCTTTTTTGTTTTGTAGAGGAAAACAAAGTGTTTCGCGGCATAGAACACTCTGTTTCATCAAGCAAAACAAACTGTTCCTTTATGTTGAAACAAATTGTTTCAATAGGAAGAAACAAACTGTTCTTTCATGTTGGAACAAAGTGTTCTTCCCTATTGGAACACTCTGTTCTGCCTTGATAAAACAGATTGTTCTCTATAGGAGAATAAAACTGAAACTCGTTTGTTGTCGTATTTTTGTTACATTCTCCTTTTCATTTCTCGGTTAACTTCTTTATCTTTAGCCCTCCAAACAACCAATTTAATAAAACATGGAACCAACTCTTACACGACAAACTCCGGCACAACACATCGTATGGCTGGATGTGGTACGCCTTGTTGCAATGTTTACAGTAGTTTGCTGCCATTGCACAGACCCTTTTAACTTCTATCCGGGCACATCGCCCGACATTGTTGACATCAAGTTCTGGGGAGCTGTCTACGGTGCGGCGCTCCGTCCTTGCGTACCGCTTTTTGTAATGATTACCGGTGCATTGCTGTTGCCGGTACGGGGTGACGCCTCGGCATTCTACAAGAAACGTATCCCCCGCGTATTCTTTCCTTTCCTCATCTGGTCTGTGATTTACAATCTGTTCCCCTGGATAACGGGACTGCTGGGAGTGGAGCCGAAAGTGATTCTGGATTTCTTCCCTTATTCGGGTGAGGAAGTGATGCGCCAGTCTCTGGCAGTGAGCCTGGGATATATTGCAGAAATGCCTTTTAATTTCTCTCTATTGGATGTACACATGTGGTATATCTATCTGCTGATAGGGCTTTATCTCTATCTTCCGATATTCTCGGCATGGGTGGAGAAGGCCTCGGAACGTGCCAAACTATGGTTTCTTGCAGCATGGGGAGTGACACTGCTGCTGCCTTATTATACCGAGTTTGCCGCTCCGTACCTTTGGGGGACTTGCTCGTGGAACTCGTTCGGTATGCTGTATTACTTTGCCGGTTTTAACGGCTACCTATTGTTGGGCCATTATCTGAGGAACCATAACTGGACGGGCCGGCAACTCTGTGGCATCGGCATTCCCATGTTTGCCATTGGCTATGCCGTAACATTCCTTGGTTTCCGTCGTATGACCTCCTTGCCGGATTTTACGGATGAGATGCTCGAACTCTTCTTCACCTACTGTTCGCTGAATGTAGTAATGATGACCATCCCCGTGTTTATGCTTTGCAAGCGGGCCAATTTCCGTTCGGAGCGCATCAAGAAAGCATTGGCAAACTTGACGCTCTGTGGTTTTGGAGTCTATATGATACACTATTTCTTTACCGGACCGAGCGTAGTCCTGATGCGTGCTATCCATGTTCCTATCTATCTTCAGATACCTTGTGCCGCAGTCGTCGCTTTCTGTACTTCCTGGTTTCTGGTGGCAATGGCATACCGTTGTTTCGGGAAGCGGACCAAGTGGGTGCTGGGGTAGTTTGGATGAAAGATTGTTTATCTTTAAAGGAGGAGATTTAGGGCTTATTATCTCCTCCAGATTCTCCACATATAGTAAGCGCAGTGCGTGAATGCGAAAACAAACGAGATAATCAGCAGCACTTTGCTTTCTCCCCATCCCACAGTCTGTTGGTGCCACAGTCCGGTGATGACACAAAGAACGGCAAGGATAAGTCCAATCATGTTCAAGGTCACCTGCCCGTGGCGGGTGTCGCCTCCATGCTCCAGCTTACTGTGCTTCATGCCGTAGCCCACGTAGATGTCCAGACCGATGAGCATCCACAGCACCAGGCGTATCCATGTATCGGCAGGAAGGAACAACATCATGCAAAGGCAAGTAAGAATACCCAGTATGGGGATAAGTGGAACAAGTGGGGTTTTAAAGGAACGGGGCACGTCAGGCATGGTTCTGCGTACTACCAGTACAGCGGCACAGACCAGCGTGAAGGCCATCAGCGTGCCGATGCTTGTCATCTCTCCGGCCAGCCGTGCGGGTACAAAAGCTGCCAGCAGGCCCACAAGTACCATGAAGAGCAGGTTGCTGCGTGCCGGAGTACGGAACTTTTCGTTGATATGCGAGAAGAAAGGAGGCAGCAGCCCGTCATGGCTCATGCTTAGGAATACGCGGCTCTGTCCCAGCAGTGTCACCATGATGACGGAGCAATATCCGAACAGAATGGACAGCACGATGGCACGGTTCAGCCAGGGATAGTCCGGCTGGATGATACCTGCAGCATCAGCCTGCCCCATGTGCTCTATGGCTATGGCAACGGGAGCAATGCCTTGCTGTCCGCTGAAGGCGGTGTAGTGTGCCACTCCCGTCATGACGTGGGCAAAAACCATATAGAGCACGGTGCATACCAGCAAGGAGACCAGAATGCCGATAGGCATGTTCCGCTTCGGGTTCTTCGTCTCTTGGGCGGCTGTGCTCACAGCGTCGAACCCGAGGAAGGCGAAGAATACGATGGCCGCCCCTCGCAGGATGCCGGAGAAGCCATATTCGCCCAGCACGCCCGTATTGGCAGGGATGTAAGGTGTATAGTTGTCGGTATTGATGTATTTCCAGCCGAGTATGACAAAAATCAGTATGACGGAAACCTTCAGGAATACAATGAAGCCGTTGAAGATGGAGCTGCCTTCCGTACCCCGTATCAGGAAGAGGCTCATCAGCACGACGATAAGGAAGGCGGGGATATTTACGACTCCGCCATCCCAGGGACAGGCGGTGAGGGCTTGCGGTAGATGTATGTCCAGTCCCTCGAGAAAGACGACCAGATAGCGGCTCCAACTGATGCTTACCGTGGTTGCGGCTACGGTGTATTCCAGTACCAGGTCCCACCCGATAATCCAGGCGATGAGTTCGCCCATCGTGGCATACGAGTAGGTGTATGCGCTGCCGGCTACGGGTATCATGGACGCAAATTCCGCATAACACAGTCCGGCGAAGCAGCATCCCAGTGCGGCAATGGCAAAGGACAGTGTGATGGCCGGTCCCGTATAGCCTGCCGCCACCGTTCCGGTGATGGAGAATAGACCCGCTCCGATGATGACTCCCACGCCCAGGGCAACAAGGCTCCACGGACCAAGTACACGTTTCAATGTTTTCTTTCCGGAGGCATTAGCCTCCGCTTGCAGTGCCTCGAATGGCTTTCTGATGAATAATCCCATTATGCTTCAATTCTGATAAATCGGGCGCAAAGGTACGGATTATATTGCTTATTCCATATAGCGCGCTACTTTTCCACTGATTTGCAGTAGGGAGATTTCACATAATTTGGTATCATATTCCGCGGAGAGAATACGTTCTTCTGCATCCAGCAGACTCTTTTGGGCTTCGCGCATCTCGATTCCCGAGAGGTTGCCCAGCATATATCGTTCCATGGCAATCTCGTGGTTCTCCTTGGCAGCCACAAGGTTCTGGCGTTCCAGGTTCAGCATTTGCAGGTTGTTTTGGTAGGCCTGCCATAGGTTGCTGAGGTCGGCGCGCAGGGCTTGCTCCAGTTGCTCCCGTTCCAGGCGAGCGTTCTGCACGGCAATGCGGGCATTCTTGCGTTCGCGGCGCCGGTTGCCGTCGAACAGATTGAAGCCGACCGTGACGCCGAAGTTCAGACCGAGGTTGCTGCGGCGGCTGTTGGCAGAGATGTCATACTTGTTGAGGGTGTAGCCGTATCCGCCGTTCATCTTCACGTATGGGTAGTCGCGCGAGCAGACTTTCTTGTAGTCCAGACGGGCCAGGGTATTGTTCTGTTCGGCACGTAGCAGTGAGGCGTTGATGGTGAGGGTGGCGTTCCACAGCTCCTCGAAGTTCAGGGAGGCGGTCACGTTGATGAGGCTGTCTTGTATGATAAACGGCTGGTCTACATCTTTGTTTGCCATGAGTTCGTTCAGCTGGATACGTGAGGTGTGCAGCAGTTCCTGCTGTTTCATGTATTGGGCACTGTCGGCATTGAAGTCCACTTTGGCCTGCTGGTAGTCCAGGCGCGAGAAGTTACCGATGTGGTAACGCTCTTCCACAATGCGCAGGCGCTCTTTGGATAGCGATACGGCATAACGGAAGTTCTTCAAGCGGATTTTCTGCTGCACATAGTTATAGTATTCGGCGGCTATGTTGGCTATCAGGTCCTCGATGGCGATGCGCGTATTGGTCTCGCCTTGGCGTTCCAGCTCCTTGAGCCGTTGGTAGTTGGCGGTAATGTTGAAACCGTCGAAGATAGTCCAGTTCAGGTTGATGCCTGCATCGAGAGTTTGGTCAAACACTCCGTTGTCCTTGGTTGTCTCTCCGGTGGCTCGGGCTTTGGTCTCGGTATTGTCTATGGTTCCCTTGTAGCCGGCGGAGAGGTCCAGTGTGGGCAGGTAGCCCGCATTGCCCAGTGTGGCGTTGTTCTTGCTGACCTGCTCTTCATTGCGGACAATGCGCAGGGAGTAGTTGTTCAGCAATCCCTGCTCCAGGCAGGACTTCAAGGTGTAGGTAGGCGCAGGCTGTGCATAAAGGCCCAGCGCTGTGCAGGCAGTGGCTATGAAAATTAAAACAATGCGTTTCATTCGGTCTTCAGTTTACTTCGGTTCGTTGATACATAACTATATATGGCAGGCACGATGTACATCGTCAGCAGTGTGGAGATGAGCATGCCGCCTACGACGGCAGTACCCATGGCGATGCGCTGGTTGCAGCCTTCGCCGGTGGCGTAGGCAAGCGGTATCAATCCCAGGATGGTGGAGGCACTCGTCATCAGGATGGGGCGCAGACGTTGCAGGGAGGCGTCCTTGATGGCTCGCATCTTGTCTTCACCCGCTTCCTGCTTCTGATTGGCAAATTCCACAATCAGAATACCGTTCTTTGCCACTAGACCAATCAGCATGATAATACCAATCTGGCTGAATATATTCATCGTAATCCCCCCGAAATACATGAACACCAGTGCGCCGGCAATGGCGAGAGGCACCGTCAACATGATAATCAGCGGGTCCTTGAAACTTTCGAACTGGGCGGCCAGAATCAGGTAAATCAGCACGATGGCCAGAATGAAGGCGAACATCAGACTGGAGGAACTCTCCCTATACTCTTTGGAGTCTCCGGTCAGTGCGGTGCGGAAGGTCTCGTCCAGCGTCTCCTTGGCAATCTTGTCCATTTCATCCAGACCTTGTCCGATGGTCTTGCCGTCCGCCAGTCCCGCGGAGATGGTGGCAGAAACGAAACGGTTGTAACGGTACAGTTTCGGAGGTGCGATGCCGCCGGTAAGCTCAATCAGGTTGTCCAGCTGTACCATGTTCCCGTTGTCGCTTCGGATATAGATGCCTTTCAGGTCGGCGGGCTTGTTGCGTTGCTGGCGGTTGATTTCGCCTAATATCTCGTATTGCTTTCCGTTCATGTAGAAGTAGCCCATGCGCTGTCCGCTCAAGCCGTATTGCAGGGTTTGGGCAATGTTCTTGGTGCTTACGCCCATGATGCTCGCCTTGTCACGGTTGATGTTGATGCGCGCTTCAGGCTTGCTGAACTTCAGGTTTACGTCTGCCATCTGGAATACCGGATTTTCGTAGACCTTCGTCATGAACTTGGGGAGCACCTCCTGCAATTTCTCGATATTAGTTGCCTGCAATACATACTGCACGGGCATACCGCCGCGCCGTCCTCCGAATGAGGAGGACTGCTGTACGAAAGAGCGTGCCATGGTCTTTTTCTGCACTGCCTTCGACAACTTTTCGGCAACCTCCATCTGGGTATAGTCACGGTCTTTCATGTCTTTCAGTGTGATACGTACGTTACCGCTACCACTGGATACACGCGCTGTTACCGCTTCTGCATCCGGGATAATGGAGTCCACCAGATGATTGATGTCTTCGGTATAGTCGCGGATATATTCGTAAGTCACTCCTTCGGCACCCATTGTATTGATACTGATTTGCGAACGGTCCTCCAATGGCGCCATTTCAGCCGGGATAGTATTCCAAAGGACTCCGATAAGCAGGATGGTGACGATGGTGAAGGGCAGGGCAATCCAGCGCCGTTTCAGGAAGGCGGCCAGTGACTGGCTGTATACCCGGTTCATCCCTTCGAAGAAAGGTTCGGTCTTGCGATAGAACCAGCTCTGCTGTTCCCTTTTGATTAAAAGTTTGGTGGCAAGCATCGGCGTAAAAGTCAATGCGGCGAAGGAGGAGATAATCACCGAACCGGAGACCACGATACTGAATTCGCGGAACAGTCGTCCTGTCGTACCGTCCATGAATACAATAGGGAAGAATACCGCCACCAGCGTAATGGTAGTGGAGATGACGGCAAAGAAAATCTCCTTGGCTCCTTCTATGCCGGCTTCTTTCGGTGGCATTCCTTTCTCGATGCGGACATAAATGTTCTCCGTCATCACGATGGCGTCGTCCACCACCAAGCCCACGGCAAGCACCACGGCAAGCATGGAGAGCACATTGATGGAGAAACCGGCCAGATACATGACGAAGAAAGCTCCAATCAGCGAAACGGGGATTACAATACATGGCACAAGCGTCACACGCCAATCGCGCAAGAAGAGGAAAATGATGATGATAACCAGTACAAAGGCCTCATACACCGTCTGCTTCACCTCGTCGATAGAAGCGCGGATAAACTTGGTATTGTCAAAACCGTAGTTGTAATGAACATCTTCGGGAAGGTCTTTCTTCATCTTCTCCATGCGGTCATATACGGCGTTGGCTATTTCAATGTGGTTGGCACCCGGCTGCGGAATTACTACGACACCTACCATGGGCACACCGTTCATCTTCATATAACTTTTGATGTCGGCTGGTCCCAGTTCGGCACGTCCAATGTCGCTGAAGCGGACAATACGGTTACCGTCTTCCTTCAGGATAAGATTGTTGAACTCTTCGGCTGTATGCATCAGACCCAACGTACGGATGGTGAGCTCAGTAGTGTTTCCTTCGATACTTCCGGAAGGGAGCTCTACGTTTTCGTTGTCCACCGCATTCTTTACATCCAGAGGAGTGATTCCATAGCCGGACATCTTGATGGGGTCCAGCCAAAGCCGCATGGAATAGCGCTTTTCTCCCCAGATGCTTACACTACTTACATCTGAAATAGTCTGAAGCTGCTCCTTGACAGTCAGGTCGGCTATTTCACTGAGCTCCAGTAGGGAACGTTTGTCACTTTGGAGGGCAACCATCAGGATAGGGGTGGCGTCCGCATCGGCTTTTGATACGGTAGGAGGGTCACAGTCACGAGGCAGATAGCGCTGTGCACGCGACACTTTATCACGTACGTCGTTGGCGGCGGTTTCCAGGTCAACGGAAAGCTCAAACTCTACTGTAATGCGTGATGAGCCTTGCTGGCTGACACTGGAGAGGGAGCGTATGCCGGGAATACCGTTGATGTTCTGCTCCAGAGGCTCCGTTATCTGGTTCTCGATGACATCGGCGTTGGCACCCGGATAGGAGCAGGATACTGATATGATAGGATTGTCTACAGACGGGTACTCGCGTACACCCAGATAATTGTAGCCGATGAAGCCAAACAGCAGGATTATCAGGGTAAGTACTGTCGAGAGTACCGGTCGCCGTATACTTAATTCGGATATATTCATTCTTTACAATTGATAATTAACGGTTGATAATTGACAGTTGTCAATTGATATTGTCCAGTGTTACCGGTAGTCCGGTACGGAGTTGCAGGGTTCCCGAGGTGATGATGGTATCTCCTGCCTGTAAGCCTTGCAATACTTGTACTTCCGCTTCCGTACGGATTCCCGTAGTAATCTCTACCGGCTGGGCTTTTCCCGACTTATAGAGGAATATCTTGTCTTTTCCCATTTCCGGTACAATGGCTTCGGACGGTACGGCAAGGGCGTCCTGAATTTCATCCTTGTTCAGCTTGATGCTGGCATAGCGGCCCGGAAGCACAGCTCCGTTGGCATTGGGATAAAGTGCACGGATTGTCAGGGTATGGGTAGTAGGGTCTATCTTTGATTCGCGTGCATAAACCGTGGCGTGGAAGGTATTTAGCTTTCCTTCGAGAGTGAAGTCCAGTCCGGCGCCGGTCTTTACGTCATTGGCATACCGCTCGGGTACGGCAAATTCCACCTTCAACGGCGAAATCTTGGTGAGTTTGGCTACAATGGTTGTAGGGGAAGCGTAAGTACCCACACTGACTTGGCGCAGACCGATGACACCGTCGAAAGGAGCACGCAGCTCAGTTTGTGCGATGTTCGATTCTATCAGGTCAATGTCGGCATTCAGGGTGGCCAGCTCGGTCTTTACTTGTTCGTAGGCTTCTTTACTGACCGCATCCCTTTCCAGCAGGGCGTTCTGGCGAAACACGCGGTCTTCTGCCAACTTTAATTGGGAGACGAGGCGTTGCAATTGTGCTTGCAGCGGCCGGTCATTAACTTTGGCAAGTAATTGTCCTTTCTTGACGAAGCTGCCTTCTTCAAAATTTATCTCTATGATTTTGCCGGATGTCTCGAAAGAAAGGTCCACTTCCTCATCCGGCAGCAGGCTGCCGCTGATTTGTATTTCATCCTTCAGCAGTTGCGGTTTGATTATTTTTGCGTTTATGTTTAGAATTTTCTTACCGCTACGTTGACCGGTCATCACCTTGTCTGCAGCGGCTAATTCTTCATTCTCTTTAGGTAATTGGGAGTAGATTCCTCCTCCAATCAGTCCGGCACCAATCACGATAATGATGCCCCATTTAACTCTCTTATTCATGTTGTAGTATTAGTAGTAATAAAATCAGCCTTAGATTAGACTACGGGAAAAGAGAATAGTTTAAAAGATAAAGAGTTAAAAAGTGTAAGAATATGGATTGGAAAGGTGATAAAATGACAAATCAGTAAGCAGCCCGGTATTTTCCCTCCTCCTTGTCCTCCAGCATGTTCAGATAAGAAGCGTAACGGGATTCGCTGATATAGTGCTTCTCGACAGCCTCGCGTACAGCGCATCCGGGTTCGTGGCGGTGGGTACAGTTGCCGTAACGGCAGTCGGCAGATACCTTGAATATTTCCGGGAAGTAGTGGCCTATCTCTTCTTCTTCCATATCGAATGTTCCGAAACCTTTGATGCCCGGAGTGTCAATGATATATCCGTTGCCCGGAACCGGGAACATTTCTGAGAAGGTAGTGGTGTGCATACCTTTATTATGATAGGTGGATATCTCTCCGGTTTTAATCTCTATATCGGGCAGTATTGCCTTGATGAGTGTCGATTTCCCTACTCCGGAATGTCCGGAAAAGAGGGTTATGCGTCCTTTGAGTTCTTTCTCGATAGTGTCGATGCCTTCCCCTTTTCTGGCAGAAACCTTGAAACAAGGATAGCCGATGGTGGTGTAAAGGTTGATCAGGCTGTCCAGATAGTGCAGTTCCTCTTCATCGTAGGCATCCACTTTGTTGAATATAATCTTGACGGGAACACGGTATGCCTCGGCAGAGGCGAGAAAACGGTCTATAAAGGTAGTGGAGGTCTCGGGATAGTTCACCGTCACTATGAGCATGCACTGGTCGAGGTTGGCAGCAAGAATGTGCGATTGCTTGGAAAGGTTGGAGGCGCGGCGGATGATGTAATTCTTCCGGTCCTCTATCTCGCTGATAAAGGCCGTACCTTCTTGGTTCAGTATGATGTTCACATAATCGCCTACAGCCACGGGATTAGTGCTTCGTATGCCTTTCAGCCGGAAGTTCCCTTTGATTTTACATTCAATCTCCCTTCCGTCGTCAGTCCGTACCAAGTACCAACTTCCGGTGTTTTTTATAACGAGTCCCCTCAAAATAATTGAAAGTTGAAAGTTGAAAGTTGAAAATGGAAGGTTGAAAGGCTTCTATACTTGGTATATCGGTTTATTTTCAACTTTCCATTTTCCGTTTTCAACTTAATTAAACGGTCATGATTTCTTTATCCTTTGCAGCCAGCATGTCATCAATCTGCTTGATGAACTTGTCGTGAATCTTCTGCAGCTTTTCTTCACCGCCTTTCTGGGCGTCTTCGGCCAGTCCGTCCTTTACGGATTTCTTCAAGGCGTCGATGGCATCACGGCGTGCATTACGTACACTTACCTTGGCAGTTTCTCCTTCTCCCTTACACTGTTTGGCAAGTTGTTTACGGCGTTCTTCCGTCAGTGGCGGGATGCCGATACGGATAATCTCACCATTGTTTTCGGGCATGATGCCGAGACTGGAGTCAATGATGGCCTTTTCAATGACGCGGAACATGCTCTTATCCCATGGCTTGATGGCAATGCTGCGTGCGTCCGGAGTGGTTACGGCTGCCACATTGTTGATAGGAACCATACTTCCATAAGAATCCACACGGATACCGTCCAGCAAACGGATATCGGCTTTTCCGGCGCGGATATGAGCCAGTGCCTCGTCCAGATACATGATGGCCATGTCCATACTTTCTTGCGCTTCGTCTAAGATGTCTTTTACGTCTCTCATATTATTTTCGTTTTGAAATAGCTTTGATTTGAAACTTTGCAAATATAATTATTAAATTGAAAATTGAGAATTAAGAATTAAATAACATTCATTTTTTATTCTCCATTTTCCATTCAATTGTGCACCAGTGTACCGATTTCTTCTCCTTGCATCACTTTTTTCAGATTACCCACTGTGTCCATGTCAAAAACGATGATGGGCAGGTTATTCTCTTTGCACATGCAGGTGGCAGTGAGGTCCATCACTTTCAGACCGCGCTTCAGCACTTCGTCGTAGGTGATGTCGTGGAACTTCGTGGCTGTCGGGTCCTTCTCCGGGTCGGCGGTGTAGATGCCGTCCACACGGGTACCTTTCAGCATGACATCCGCCTCAATCTCGATGCCGCGCAGACTGGAACCGGTATCGGTAGTGAAGAACGGATTGCCTGTACCGGCGGACATGATGACTACTTCGCCTGCTTCCATACATTCGATGGCACGCCATTTATTGTAGAATTCACCGATGGGTTCCATACGTACGGCAGTCAGCACGCGGGCCTTCACGCCGGCAGCTACCAGAGCCGAACTGAGTGCAAGGCTGTTGATGACGGTTGCCAGCATTCCCATCTGGTCGCCTTTCACACGGTCGAACCCTTTGTTGGCACCGCTCAATCCGCGGAAAATGTTTCCACCGCCTATCACGATGCCTATTTGTACTCCCAATTCGTGGATTTCTTTGATTTGAGCTGCGTACTCGGCAAGGCGTTTCTCGTCGATGCCGTATTGCTTTTCACCCATCAGGCTCTCGCCGCTGAGTTTCAATAAGATTCTTTTATAGGTTGCCATAATATATAGTTTTGTTACATTGCTTTGCAGCAAAGATAAAGAATTAAACTGAAAAGTGCAGCAGAATGTGGTAGGATAGTTGCCTAACGCACAGTCTTTAGGAACTCGTCCATGCTGTGATATAACGGAACGCCATAGCGGTTGCAAGTAATCCGCACATTGTCGTAGCGGTAGAAACCGGGTTCACAGATAACGTGCAGTTTGCCCGAACGCATGTGCAGTCCCATCTCCAGCAGGGTGATGGGGGACTTGCTGCTTGCCAGGATATTCATGATTATCAGGTCGGCTTTTTCCAGATGTTCCAGTTCCCAGTTCACTTGATGTTCAAAGTCGGACATTTCGCCGCTGAGTCCCTTGTCCCTTCGGGGATTGTATAGGATGTATTTACCTTGGGGGCGTGCGCGGAACCAGTCGCAGGTTGCCTTTTGCCAGTCTATGCTTTTGCCCATGTCGATGGTGCCTGCCAGGAAAATTCTGGTGTATTCGGCTTCGTTCACTTCGGCTTTGCCTTCATCCGGGTGGAGTACTATAACCTCGGACTGAGCCTGCAGCCCGATAGGAAACAACAGCAGTAAAAGCAGGTAGAGACTTTTCTTCATGGTTGGTGATGGTTTTATAGGATTAGTTTCTTTTCTTGCTTCTTATCGGGAGTCTTGGGAACAGTTTCCTGAAACGGACCAGTTGGCTTGTAATATTGCCTCCTGCGATGACGAACGTTACGGCTACGATAATCATCACCAGTCCGAAGCTTTCTCTGACTGTCAGGCTTTCTCCAAAGACGGCTATTCCGAAGAAGATGGCTGTCACGGGCTCCAATGCGCCGAGAATGGCGGTCGGGGTGGAGCCGATATATTGGATGGCACCGGTAGTGCAGAGGAAGGATATGGCGGTGGGGAAGACAGCCAGTGCAAGCAGATTGGCCCACAGATACCACTGGTCCGGTGTGTTCAGTACGCCGGAATAGAGCAGGCGTGCCACAAAAAGCGATAGGCCGAAGAGAAGGACATAGAAGGTGACTTTAAGCGTAGCCACATTTTTCAACGATGTCTGGTTGATGCCCACGATGTATATGGCATAGGAAAGGGAAGACGCGAAAACCAGCAGTGTCCCTATCAGGCTCAGTGTGCTGCCGTCCTCGCTCTTGTAGAGCAGTCCGATACCTCCCAGTGCAAGCAGCATGCAGACGATGGTTTGCAGTGCCAGCTTCTCTTTGAAAACCATGGCCATAATAAGCGCCACCATGATGGGATAGACGAACAGCAGTGTAGACGCTATGCCGGCGGCCATGTAGTTATAGCTCAGGAAAAGCGTCAGTGAGGAGAGGGCCACGAGCAATCCCATGATGATGAGCGGAAATGTTTCTTTCCGCTGTATCTTGAATGACCGCCCTCTCGCCTTTATCATAATGCCCAGCAACGGGATGGCGAAGAGGTATCTGAAAAAAAGTACCGAGTCCGGGTCCATGCCGGCCTTGTACAACGGGAGGGCAAACAGTGGATTCATGCCGTAGGAGGCTGCGGCGATGGAACCTAAAATATATCCTTTGGCTTTTGCGTTCATATCTTTATCTGTAAATTAGCGCGCAAAGGTAGATATTTACTTTGATTTCCTCCTTCTTTTCTGTATGAAAACCGTATGAATTCTACACTTATGCCTTCAGTGTGTAGTCGCCGGCTTCTTTCGTCACTACTTTCTGCAGTTCTTCGAGCGTCTTTTCACCGTCCGAAAACTCTACGGTGGCTACCGGAGGGTTCAGGGTTACGGTGGCGTGTATGCCTTCCATACTGTTCAATGCTTTCTCTACATGCATGCGGCAATGGTTGCACATCATGCCTTCTACTTTGAATTCTTTCTTCATGATTGTTTCTGTTGGCGGTTCAACTTCTTTGTTTTCTTCTCCTTCATGTATTCTTTTCCGTTTCAGCAGCAGGCTGTTGCTCACCACACTGACACTGCTGAATGCCATGGCCGCACCGGCTATCATCGGATTCAGCAGGAAGCCGTTGATGGGATAGAGTATTCCGGCCGCAATGGGTACACCTATTATATTATATATAAATGCCCAGAAGAGATTCTGCCGGATGGTCCGGACGGTGAGACGCGACAGACAGAGAGCTTCCGGTATCTTGGTCAGGTCGGAAGAGATGATGGTCATTTTGGCTACATCCATGGCGATGTCGCTGCCTCCACCCATGGCGATGCTTAAGTCGGCTTGGGCAAGGGCGGCGCTGTCGTTGATGCCGTCGCCCACCATGGCAACCTTCCGGCCTTCTGCCTGCAACCGGCTGACGAAGGCAGCCTTGTCCTGCGGCAATACACTGGCCTGGTAGTGGGCGATGCCTGCTTTGCGGGCAATCTCACGGGCGGTGGCCTCATTGTCTCCGGTCAGCATGTGGACTTCGATGCCGGCGGCGTGCAGCTCGCTGACGGCACGGATGGAAGTTTCCTTTATCCGGTCTGTAATTCCGGCTATTGCCAGCACGTTTTCTTCATCGGCAAACCAGATGACGGTCTGTGCTTCCGATGTCAGTCGGGTTGCCTCTTCCTGCAGGGAGGGGGGGATGGCGATATGGTTTTCTTCCAGCAGTTTCCGGTTCCCGGCGAGGTAGGTCCGGCCTTGTGCCCGTCCTTTCACGCCTTTTCCGGTGATGCTTTCAAAGTCTTGAATGTCTATGGAGGCCGACTCCTTGAGGTGGTTCACCACGGCTTCTGCCAACGGATGTTCCGAGAGCTTCTCCAGACTATAGAAAATGTCCGACAGCGCATTGCCTGCAGTGGCGCCAGTACCGGGCGTCATTGCCTGCGTATTCCATATCAGCTTGCTGACTACCGGTTTTCCTTCAGTCACCGTTCCGGTCTTGTCGAGTACCACGGTGTCTATCTTCTTGGCAATCTCCAGGCTTTCGGCATCTTTTATCAGAATGCCCCTTTCGGCGCCCTTGCCGATGCCTACCATGATGGCGGTAGGAGTAGCCAGTCCCAGTGCACACGGGCAGGCGATGATGACCACCGTGACAAATGCCAGCAATCCGTGGGTGAATCCGCCGGTTCCGTCCAGTAGCATCCATGCGATGAAGGCAAGCACTGCGATGCCTATAATGGTAGGCACGAATATCCCGGCTATCTTGTCCACCAGCTGCTGCACCGGTGCCTTGCTTCCTTGCGCGTCCTGCACCATGTGTATAATCTTCGCCAGCAGTGTATCCGTGCCGATTTTCTCTGCCCGGAAGCGGAAACTTCCCTTCTGATTGATGGTACCTGCAAAGACCTTGGCGTCTTTGTGCTTGGATACTGCTACCGGTTCGCCGCTCAGCATACTTTCGTCTACGTAGGAGCTACCTTCCGTCACGATGCCATCCACGGCAATCCGTTCTCCGGGCTTCACCAGGACGATGTCTCCGGGGCGAATCTGCTCGATAGGGATAACGCGCTCAAAGGAAGAGTGAGGGACAGCGTGTCCTTCATCCACAATGATGGTCACAGTCTTGGGTTGGAGCCCCATCAGTTTCTTGATGGCGGTTGAGGTGTTTCCTTTCGCTTTTTCTTCCAGCAGGCGGCCCAGCAGGATAAAGGCTATGATGACACTTGCCGCCTCAAAATATACATGCGGATGGATGCCTCTGGATAGCCAGAAGTCAGGAAATAGCATGTTGAACAGGCTGAACAGATAGGCGGTCCCCGTACTGATGGCTACCAGTGTGTCCATATTGGCGCTGCCATGCTGCAATTGTTTCCAGGCGCTGGTGAAGAATCCCCGCCCCAGCCAGAATACGACGGGAGTGGACAACGCCCACATGATGGGATTGGCATGGGGCATATCCATGAAGAACATGCCTATGATGACAACGGGCATAGACAAGATGATGGCCCAGGTTGTGCGGAATTTCAATGCGCTGAATTTCTTGTTGTGGGCCTCTTCCGCCTCTTCGAGCGTGTTGCCGTCCTGGTTTATCAACAAGTCATATCCGGCCGCCTGCACAGCCTGCTGCAAAGTCTCGGAAGAACAGCTCGTAGGGTCATATTCCACGGTTGCCGTTGCCGAAGCGTAGTTTACGACCGCTTTCTTGACACCTGACTGATGGTTCAGCGTCTTTTCTACCCGTGCGGAGCATGAGGCGCAACTCATTCCCAATACGGGAAATGTCTCTTGAACTATATTCTTTTCTGCCATAACAATTTTGTATAAGTCATTACTCTTGCTATGAGTGACTTGGTTCCAAATGCAAATACCGTCAGTCTCATTCCGAGATACCGTTGGTTTCACTACTTGAAACCGTCGGTTTCTCGCATTGAAACCGATGGTGCCAAAAGTTGAAACTTGTTTGGCACCGTATACTGGCTACCTGACGCCTTGTTCTGGAGGGTGGAATCCATATTTTATATCAGTCATAGCGATACAAAGATAATGCTTTTTCCCTTGAAATTGTTCATAGCCTACCCCTCACGCCAAGCAGGTTCCTTCTTGCTGGGAAATGCCCGTCGGATGACTTCCCGGCTCAAGCCTGTCTGCACCACTCCCCGCATCAGCAGGTAAGTGAGGAAAGCAAGCCATAGGGCATGGTTTGCCAGGACGGGATGCAGCCCATAATATAAGATAAAAAAGCTGACAGCTGCCGCTGCCATGGAGAGGAGCATTCCTCGCGTGGCGGTGGCGCCGATGAAGATGCCGTCCCAGATGAAGGCGGCTATCCCGACGGCGGGCACGGCAAGCGCCCAATAAAAATAGGTGTCGGCAACAGCTATCACTTCTTTGTCATCCGTCAATAGTCCGAGGAAGGCATTGCCTCCCAGCGCATAAACCAATGTAAAGAGAACCGCTATCACCGCTCCCCATCCGAAGAGGTGCCGGACGGTGTCTGTAAAGGCTTCCCGGTTGCGTGCGCCTATGTATCTGCCGCTTAAGGCTTCGCCAGCGTAGGCAAAGCCGTCCATTACATACGAGAATAAGGTGAAGAGCTGCATCAGCAGCGTGTTGACCGCCAGAATAATCTCTCCCTGCGAAGCTCCCGCCGAAGTGAAGAACAACGTGACTGCCACCAGGCAAAGAGTACGCAGAAAAATATCCCTATTCACTTGGAAGAACCGGAACATCGCCCCTTTCTCCCAGATACCTGCCCCTTCTCCCCCTTTAATTTTTAATTTATAATTTTTAATTTCCCAGAATCTTTTCAGCCTGCCGTAGTTGTGCATCCAAAGGACAATGCCCATCAGGAAGCCAGCATACTGGGCAATCAACGTCCCCAAAGCTACTCCTTCTACTTTCATCCCACACAGATAAACCAGTCCGAGGCTGGCAATGATATTGACCACATTCTGTGTGATGGCTATATACATGGGGATACGCGAATTCTGCATGCCGATGAACCATCCCGTCAGTCCGTATAGCCCCAGCATGGCAGGTGCACCCCAGATGCAGATATGGAAATAGAGCGTTGCCATTTCTCTGACTTCGTCCGTGGGATGGATGAGAAGGAAGGCTCCCTGCCTGATAGGCGTTTGCAGCAGGATGAGACAGAATGCGACTGCCAGGCCTATGCCCACGGAACGCAACAGTAGGCGGACCACCTCCGGCAAATCCCGCTTACCGAATGCTTGCGAGGTCATTCCGCTGGTACCCATCCGCAGAAAGCCGAATATCCAGTAGATGATGTTGAACAGCATGCCACCCACGGCAATAGCGCCTATGTAGGCGGGCGAACCCAGATGGCCGACGATGGCTACATCAATCAAGCCGAGCAGCGGCACGGTGATGTTCGATACAATGGAAGGCAAGGCTATTTGCAGTATTTGTCTGTCTCTGGGCTTCATTTATATTATTTAATTCATTAAGGTCGGCAAAGTTAACTATTTTTCTACTTTCAACTATTGATGGTTGCCGTAAAAATGCGTAGTTTTGTAGGTAGATTTCTATGAGACTGATTGGGCTGTTAAACTATATATACACTAAAAATGAAAACCTTAACGTTGCTTTTCTCCTTGTTCTTGATGTGTCCGCTGTCTGTCTGGGGACAGTCGGCAAATGAGTTGCTTTCGAAAGTGTCCGATGCACTTTCCGAGGGTAAAGATGACTATGCGGTGAGTTTGTTTCGCCAGGCGGCAAATGCCGGTGAGGATAGGACGGAAATGTTCTATTGGGCCAATGTGGACAAGAGCAGTGAGGTGGCTCCCCGCTTGGCAGACGTATTGGCTGTGCACTACAAGGAAGCAAGAAATTACGATAAAGCCTACCTCTTCTATAAGGAGTTCTTGCAGCGTCATCCCGAAGACGTACCTGCACTTGTCTCTTGTGCCGAAATGGAGATGATGCGGGGAAAGGAGAAAGATGCCTTGAAAACCTATGAAAAGGTATTGATGCTGGATGCCGACAATCTCCAAGCCAATATCTTCTTGGGGAATTATTATTATCTCCAGGCCGAGAAGGATAAGAAGAAGCTCGAAGAAGACTATAAAAAGATAACTTCCCCCACAAGGATGCAGTATGCACGCTATCGCAACGGATTGTCAGACGTGTTCACCAATAGCTACGGCAAGGCTAAGGCATACCTGCAACGCGTGCTTCAGGTATTCCCCTCCATGGAAGCAGGCAATACGCTGGAAAAGATAAAGAAGATGGAGCTGGAGCTGAAATAGCTGTCCGCATTCCGACTAATAGGAAGGGGCTGTTTGTCTCTTATTTCTCTCCGGTCTCTTTTAATCTCTTCAGATATTCCGAAGGTATGCAGCCGAATTCTTCCTTGAAGCATTGCCGGAAGTAGAACAGATTGTTTATACCTACCTTGAATGCTATTTCCGAAATGTTGTATTTGCCTTCCAGCAGGTATTGCTCGGCGTGTTTCATCCTTATCTTGCGGACATATTCGTTGGTGGAAAGTCCGGTAAGCGCTTTCATCTTGCGGTAGAGGGTGGAATTGCTCATGCACATTTTATCCGAAAGATAGCTGATGTCTATTTTGTCTGAAGAAAGCCGTTCCTCTATCAGCTGGTTTATCTTGTGGATAAACTCGTTGTCCAGCTTGTTGAGCGATTCTGTAATGACAGCCGCTTTATTGCTTATGGCGGCATTGGCGCTGAAATGGTTTGCCAGGTTGCGCCGCGACTGGAGCAGGTTTTCTATACGGCTATGCAGCAGGCTGGCGCTGAACGGTTTGGTGAGGTAGGAGTCGGCACCTACCTGGTAGCCTTCCTCTTTGTCGCGCAGCGAGTCTTTGGCTGTCAGCAGTATAATGGGTATGTGGCTGGTGCGCACGTCTTTTTTCAGCTCACGGCACATCTCGTTTCCGTCCATTACCGGCATCATAATGTCACTGACGATGATGTCAGGTATTTCTTTCAGGGCGCTTTCCTTGCCCAGCTTTCCGTTGGCGGCAGTCTTTACTTCAAAGTGGTCGGAGAAGGATTCGGCTATATAGTCGCAGATGTCCGGATTGTCTTCCACTACCAGCAATATGGGTTTGTCGCTGGATGAAACTTGATTTACTTGTGCCTCTTCTATATGCTGGACGTTGCTTTCCTTTTCCTGCGAATCGGCATGCAGTGCCTGCGGGTAACTGTTGTCGGTAAGCAGGCTGACGTAGAAGGTACTACCTTGATTGGGAGCACTCTCTACGCGGATTTCCCCTTCGTGTAGGGCTACGAGGTTTTTCACCAGAGAAAGTCCGATACCGGTACCCGAAGCCTGGTGTTTGCCGCCTTCCTGGTAATAACGGTCGAATATGTGGGGTAGTGCCTCCGGCTTGATACCGTATCCCGTGTCGCTGACCCGGATTTCCGTATAGTTCACTTCGGCACGTTCCACCTGTCGGATACCGATGCTGATGCTACCCTTTTCCGTGTACTTTAGGGCATTGGATATCAGATTGTCCAGGATGGTCTGGATAATTTCCTTGTCGAAGTATATAGGCATATGCTCTTTCTCCACCACCAGCCGGATATCGACGGCTGGCTTCCGGTTCAGTTCCTTGTACTTCAGGCCTATCTCGCGGATAAGGGGTACGAGGTTGTCCCGGCTCACGCAGAGTTTCTTGTTCTGGGTCTCGGTCTTTCTGAACTCCAATATCTGGTTGATGAGGTTCAGTAGCCGGATGGCACTTTGGTGAATGACGGATATCTTCTGTGCGTCTTTGGTGGATAGTGTATCACTTTTCTGTATGTCTTCCAGCGGACCCAGTATCAGCGTAAGCGGGGTGCGCAGTTCATGGGTGATGTTGGTGTAGAAGCGCAGGCGTTCGTTGTTCAGTTCCTGCTCGTGTTCGTGGCTCTGCTTCTCCAGTTGGTACAGTGCTTCAGCATCCAGTCTTTTCTTGTAGGCATAGAGTATAGAGAAAAGGATGATAAGGGACAGCAGGATATAGAATGACTTTGCCCACCAAGTAAGCCAAAGGGGTGGGGCGATGCGGATGTTCAATGAGGTGGTTGCGTCCGACCATGCTTGGTTGCGCATGCGCGTTTTCACTTGGAACTGGTATTTCCCGGGAGGAAGATTACGAAAGGTGACATTATTGGGGTCTGTAAGCGTATACCAGGAGTTCTCGAGTCCTTTCAGCATATAGGCATATTCCACTTGGTTGACCAGGGCATAGTTCTGGATGTTGAACCGGATACTGAAACTATTCTGTGTATATTTCAGTTGCACGTTCTTCTGTCCGTTTAAGGCAATGGTGCTCTGTCCGTTTTCCGGTTTGTTCAGCGGGTCGGTAATTTCAATGTTGGTGATGAATGCGGGCGGTGATTTGCGTTCCTGCAATACAACTTCCGGGTTGAAGTAGCACAGACCGTTTATAGAGCCGAAGTAAAAGTTGCCGTCTTGTCCGTAGGTTACACTGCCCCGACTGAAGCTTCCCATGGGGAGGTTGTCGTGATAGTCGTAGTTATAGAAAATGTCTTTACTGTCCACAAGACAGCTGATACCTTTGTTGGTGCTCACCCAAATATTTCCTGCCTTGTCCTCACCGATGGCTTGTATGTGGGTGTTAGCCAGTCCGCTTTCACGTTGGTATACTTTGTAGTTTCTGTCTGTCAGGGAGGGGAAGCATACCAAACCTTCACCCGTGGCCACCCACAACCGCTTTCTGCTGTCTTCGTAGAGAGCATTGATGGTATTGGAGGGGAATTTGGCCAGGACGTTGAAGAGCTGGATGCTTTGGAGTTGAGGGTCATAGAGGCCCAGGCCTCCTCCGAAGAATCCTACCCATATTTGGTCTTCGGAATCCTTCAGCACACAGCGGGCCAGATTGTTCTCCAGATTGTAGTGTGCCTTGATTGTCTTGCTGTCACAATCTATAAGATAGACGCCTTCGCTGGTTCCGACCCAAATGTTTCCCTGCTTGTCTTCATGAAAGGAACGTACGTCAGTGCGTGACTTGTCTTCGGAGAAAATCTGCCGGAAGCTTTGGCTCTTGGGATTGTAGTAGGCTATTCCTCCATAAAAAAGTCCGAACCATAATCCTCCCTTCGAGTCGCACAAGGCTGCCTGCACCGTATTGCTTCTGAATTTCTTGTTGTCAGCATTGTATATGGCTATTCGTCTTCCCTTGTTGAATACGTTGATTCCTCCTCCATCGGTTCCTATCCAGAGGTTACCGGCTTTGTCCATACAGACACCGGAGGCTATTTTACTGTTCAGGCTGTTGTTGGTGGATGGAAAAGGAAAATATTTATAAGTGCTGAAGAGTGACGGCTCGCGTTTTATGAAGTTGATGCCGCCTCCCCAGGAACCTGCCCATACATTACCGAAGGAATCTTGGAGCAGGCAACGGATACTGGAGTTGGACAAGCCGTATTCATCGTCTCCCTCCCGGATAGAAAGCGCATGAATCTGGTCCGACGAACGGAAAAGCTGTTGGGACAAATCCACTACGGCAATGCCGCCGAATTCCATGGCTATCCAAAGTCTGTTGTCATCCAGTTGACGTATATCATATACACGGTACGATATGCAGTTGGTTTTGTCGTCGAAGGGGATGAAACTTTCCGCTTCCGGGTTAAACAGTACCACTCCTCTATCGGTTCCTATCCATATGTTTCCGCTTTTGTCTTTGTAGACACATGTCACTTCGTTGCCGGGCAGGCTGTTGGGGGTTTGCGGCTCGTGTGTGAAGTTCTTGACTGTCTTGTCTTTTATGGAAAGTATACTGAATCCCCGGTCCACATGCCCGATATAGAGTAGTCCGTTACCGCCGTCTATGGCAGACCAGATATGGTTGCTTGCAAAACCCGGTACGGTTTCGGTATTGTAATGGGTGAATTGCCCGGTTTGCTTGTCAAAATAGTCCACGCCTTTCCAATAGGTGCAAATCCATAGGTTACCGTCGGAGGCGGCAATGATTTTGGTAATGTCGTCCGTAACCAGGCTTTCAGGGTTGTTTTCGTTGTGTCTGTAAGTGATGAATGAATCGTTGGCATAATTGTATGCATTGATTCCGGCACGCTGGGTTCCTATCCATAAGATGGAGTCGACGGGATCGTCCAGCAGACAGTTCAGTTCGTTGCCGGTGATGCTTTGCTTGCCGGTTGTTTCTTCTTTATAATAGGTAAGGAAGCGTATTCCGTCGAATTTATTTAAACCCTCTTCTGTGGCAAACCATAGAGAGCCCCGTTTGTCTTGGGCTATGCTTACCACATGGTTGTTGGACAGCCCTTCACGGATACTCAGATGTTTTATGGTATATGGCTGCGCGGATAGCAGGAATGGCAGGCATAGGAAAATGGAAAGTAGAATCTTCTTCATAACGGGTCGTTTTTCATTGCATGAGTCAAAAGTACAAATAAAATCTTTAGATGATGTGCACAAATCGTGCATTGACAGATTTATATGCCTTCTCTGCAAGATTTATACAGCTGTTGAATCGAAAATTGGCATATGTTTGCATTGCCGATTATTATAAATCGGAACAAAATGTACTTTTTTGTTTAACTTTAATAATAATATTTATGAAGAAGCATTTCTTTAACGCCACTTTCTGGGCGTTGTTATCGCTGGCTTTATGGACTACTGGATGTAGTGACGATGACGGATACTCTGATGTAGACGGGCAGATTCCGACAATGACATTGGTGACGGATCATATTGAATCCGGTGCCGGCCATCGTTTTACCATTGAGGGTTCGTTGGCTGACCAGGATGGAATTGTATCCGTCAATCTGCAATGTGCCGATCTTTATCTGAACAAGACCATTGATTTGGTCGAAATCTATGGAGCTCCCCAAACGGAGTATGAGTTGAGCTATTCTTATGACCTCAAGCGTGATGAAATCGGTGAACGCTTCACCGTGAAAGTGACCGTAACAGATGCGGGCGGGCGTGAAGTGTCGCAGGATGTGTTGATAACGATGGATGGGGACTTTGAGAATCCTACATTTACAATTGCCCCTGGTAAGGAGGTTACCGTACTGATAAAGGATGAAACAAAGTTCAACCTGAATTTCACGGTGAAAGATGACCGCATACTGGATTATGTACTCATTGAGATTCCTGGGGTAGAAGGTTTTGAAAGCCGCCGTATAGAGGCTGGCGGGCAATCTACTTTGAGCTTTACGGAGAAGATTATTCTGCCTAATGAGGTGAAAAGTTACGATGTGACTTTGACGGCTGTGGATGCCAGAGGCAATCAGACAGTGACCAATAGTACCATCAGTGTATCTGAAATGCCTGACTTCCCCAAAATGTATCTGGCCGATGTGGCAACCGTAGAGGAATTGAACAGTGATATTTTCGGTGTACCGATGGTGATTAACCATACGGGCGAGTACCAATATCGTGCACGTTATTATAATAAAGCTGCCGGTACGGAAATTTTCTTCTTACCGCAAAAGACAGACTTTACTCCTATCTGTTTTGGCCTTGATCCGGAGGATAATACAAAACTGACGGATGACCCGGAAACGGCTAAACCTATTGTCTTGGATGAGGCTGGTGTTTATTATGAAATAGACATCAATGTGAAAGAGTCTACTTATAGTATGCGCACGTACTCGGTGACAGAGGCTACAAATCCGATGAAATATGAATATGGAAAGCCTTGTTTTGACCGTTGGGAGAATGGGGAATCGTTCATTGATTTCTATATCGGTTGGGGAGGTTCTCCTCAGGATGCGGGAAATCAGTTGTTTGCCCAGGATAAAAATAATCCTCATCTTTTCTATTATCCGGAAAATGGAACTTGGACGCTGGAAGCCGGTGAAGAAATGAACTTCATCATATCCAATTATCATCCCGACGGATGGTGGGATCATGTGGAATGGCGGTGTGACGACTCTCAGAATGTAGAGAAGTTTGGTTACTTCAGTAAGAAAGGGGATGTGAATCCTAATTGGGAAGGCACCAATCAGCGTTGGGAAGACGGCTCGATGGTAGGTGACAACTGGATGAAGCCTACGGTTACGGTGACCGGCAACTACCGCTTTGAGTTTGACGCGCATTTGGGTCGCGGCAAGATTGTGCCTGCTAATTAAAAAGTAACATTAGATTTAAGATATGAAAAAGCAAATTCTATTATTATGTCTTGCGCTGATAAGCCTTTGCGGTTATGCGCAGCAGATAACGGTTAAGGGTGTGGTGACTTCGGCCACCGACCAGCAGCCGTTGATTGGAACTACAGTTCAAGTGAAAGGTACCGGTACGGGTACAATTACCGGTATCGACGGTGATTATACATTACCCAATGTAGACAAAAATGCAGTGTTGGTATTCTCTTCTATTGGTTTTGAGTCTCAGGAAATAGCTGTAGGTGGACGTACTACGATTAACGTGGTACTGAAGGAGGCTGCGGAATTACTGGATGAAGTGGTGGTTATCGGTTATGGTGCTGTGAAAAAGAGCGATTTGACCAGTTCTATTGCTACAGTAAAAGGCGATGAAATCACTGAAACCGTGACCGGTAATGCTATGGATGCTTTGCAGGGTAAGGTAAATGGTGTACAAGTCACCAGTGGTGGTGGCCCTGGAGCTACTCCGAAGGTGCTGATTCGTGGTGTAACTACCGTAAACGGTACGAATCCGTTGTATGTAGTGGATGGTATGCCGGTAGGTGACAATATCAACTTTCTGAATAGTAACGATATTGCTTCCATGGAAGTATTGAAAGATGCTTCGGCTGCCGCTATCTATGGTACACGTGCATCAAACGGTGTCATCCTGATTACTACAAAGAAAGGTAAGACTGGTAAAGCCCGCATCAATTGGAATTCTTCTGTTGGTTTCCAGACCGTGGCCAAACCTAATATTGCCGGTGCGGCTGAATATAAAGAAGTGTTCAATACCCGTTATACGAATGATGGCCTTTCTTCTATCTGGAACGATACGGGTGCTACGACCAATCCCGGTGGTACAGACTGGTGGGATACTGTAGTCAATAAAACAGCTTTGGTGCAGAACCATTCACTTAGTGTTGCCGGTGGCTCAGAACAGTTTGTTTATAACTTTAGCGTGGGCTATTATCGTAACAACTCACAGTTTGATGTAGGTTATTGGGATAAGATAAATATCCGTCTGAATACTGAATATACATTTAATAAGTATGTAAAATTGGGAGTTGATATTGCTCCACGTGTCGAATCATGGGATGATACCCCAAACCAGTTCTCGGCAGCCATGGCTATGGACCCGACAACTCCGGTATTCCGTCCGCAGGACCAATGGGAGGATAATGAGTACAACAACTATCAACGCTCTTACAACAACCAGGAGTGGAATCCCGCCGGTTCAATTGCCCGTAGCAATGCTCATTCTCGCGAGTTGGGTGCCATTCTGAATACCTATCTGCAGGTAAACCCGATAGAAAAGCTGACGTTGCGCACCCAGTTCGGTGCCAATGCACACTATCGCCGTTCTGATTCATTCGTTCCGAAGTTCAATATGGATCCGTTGGAGAAACAAGACTTGAACGAAATCACCCGCCGCAATCAGGAGTGGTTTGACTGGAACTGGACGAATACAGCCACTTACATGGACACTTTCGCTGAAAAGCACAACTTGAATGTAATGGCTGGCTTTACTGCCGAACGTTTTGCATGGTACAATACTCAGGCACGGCGTGATAATGTTCCCAATAATCTGGACCAGATGCAGGAAGTGAATGCCGGACAGCAGGGTACGGACGAGGCCAACGGTGAAACCACTTACAATACACTGGTTTCTTTCCTGGGCCGTGTCATGTACAACTACGATAACCGTTACTACATTTCGGCATCTCTCCGTGCCGACGGTTCCTCCCGTTTCCCGAAGGGCAGCAAGTATGCCCTCTTCCCGTCTGTTTCCGCTTCCTGGCGTGTCATCAGTGAGGCATTTATGCAGGACCAGGACATCTTCAGTGACCTGAAGCTTCGTGGAGGCTGGGGCCGTGTAGGTAATCAGAATATCAACAATAATGCTACCCTTACTTTGTTGAGCGAAACCCAATACTATTATGGCAATACGTTGGCAAATGGTTACTTCGTGTCTACAGTAGGTAACAACCAGTTGAAGTGGGAGACTGTGGAAGATTGGAACGTAGGCGTGGATATGTCATTCCTTGATTCACGTTTGGGTGTAACATTCGAATATTTCCAGAAAAAGTCCATTGACATGCTCTACCAGAAACAGAACATCCTCTCTTTGGGATATGATAACTGGAACAGCCAGATTTGGATGAACATCGGTAGTATGCAGGCCCGCGGTTGGGAAGTGGGACTTACCTGGCGCGATGAAATCGGCAAGGATTTCTCTTACGATCTTGGTCTGAACCTTTCTGCCGTACGCAACAAGGCCATCAAGTTCTCGGGCGACGGTCCTATCAATGTCGGTGGATTCAATAGCGACCAGATTATCCGTAACGAAGATGGTGGTTTTATCTCCCGTTTCTACGGTTACGTGGCCGATGGCTTGTTCCAGAATTGGGAAGAGGTGTATGCGCACACTGACGAACACGGAACACTGATTCAGCCCAATGCAAAACCGGGAGACATCCGCTTCAAGGACCGGGACCATAACGGAGTGCTCGATGCCAATGACAAAGATTATATCGGCAATCCTTATCCTGATTTAATGATGGGTCTGAATATTGGTATGCGTTATAAGAACATTGATTTTGCAGCCAATTTCTATGGTACGTTCGGTAATGATATTTACAATGTTACCAAAGGAAGGTACTCCGGTTCAGGTGGACAGAATGTCTGGGCAGGTACACTGGAGAAAGCATGGCATGGCGAGGGTACCGGCAATGATATTCCCCGTTTGTCGAGCAATGACTTGAACCTGAACTATAGCCGCGTTTCCAGTTTCTATGTGGAAGATGGTTCCTACTTGCGTTGCAAGCTGTTGCAGATAGGCTATACGCTTCCTAAGAAATGGGTTGGAGGTGCTGACTTGCGTCTTTCCTTCTCTGCACAGAATCCGTTTACCATTACCGGTTATTCGGGAATGGACCCCGAACGCCCGATGGTTGACGGTACTACCGACAGCTCTGGCAGTGCCATCAATACCGGTATTGACAACGTGGCTTATCCTAATCCGAGAACATTCTTGTTTGGCATTGACTTCAAATTTTAATTCTTGATTATCCATGAAACGAATATTTACAATAGTAGTTCTGATTGCTTCGCTGGTGTTTACCTCTTGCGAGGACTTCCTGACGGAAGACGTACGTGGGCAATTGAACGTGGACACTTATTATAAGTCCATAGAAGAGTGTGAATCCGCAGTCACGAGCTGTTATCAGGCCATGACATATGGAGGATGGTGGCAAATCAACACCGTGTGGTTACTTTCCGAAATGTGTGGAGATGATGCCTGGATGGGGAATACCTCTCAGTCTCAGAGTGATTATATCTCATTGGCGCATTATCAGGGAAACGGTGCCAGCAATGGCCCTATCTCCAATTTTTGGCAGTACCGTTACAAAGGTATTTTACGTTGTAACATAGCCATAGATCGCATTGCGGCTCTCGAAACCCAAGAGACAGAAACCAGAGACCGTCTGGTGGCAGAAGCCCGTTTCCTGCGTGGCTACTATTACTTCGAATTGGTGAGAAATTTTGGCGGGGTGCCCTTGATGACCAGTTTCCAAATGCCGGAAGAAGTGGAGGGAACAGAACGTGCTACGGCAGAAGCCGTGTACAAATTCATAGAGGATGACCTGATGGCAGCTGCCGAAATACTGCCGCAACGCAGTACTGCGCAAGTAGGGCATGCTACCCGTGGCGCCGCTTTAGGATTATTGGGTAAAGTGTACCTCTATCAGGAGAAATGGCAGGCTGCCCATGATGTGTTGAAGACTGTGATAGATGAAGGCGAATACCAATTGCTTCCCGATTTCGGGCAGGTATGGAATGTCGACTATGACAACAGTGCGGAGAGCCTTCTGGAAATCCAGTATGAATATCATCCCACTTTGGGCTTAGGAGGGGCGCTTGCTACGGTAACCGGTGCCCGTAATGGTCCTGGTGATGGTTGGAGCTGGTGTCAGCCTACGGCAAATTTGGAGCAAGCTTATATTGAGGCCGGTGATACGGAACGTTTGAAATGGACAATAATCAAGTCGGGCTGTACAGAAATTGCCGGCGAAGACCAATTTGAAGATTTCATTGACGCAAGCAAAGCGTTGAATAAGTATCAGGAATATCTTGATAAATATGGTTGGGACCCCAATTGCTATATTATCAATCCCGCTGACCATAAGTCTGCGCGTATCATCCGCAAGTATTTCCTGCCGATGAAATATCGTGCACAAGGCGATGCAACGGCTTACGCCACGGACAAGAGTCCTTTGAATCACCGCATTCTGCGTTATGCCGATGTCCTTTTAATGTATGCTGAGGCTTGCAATGAACTGGGTGATGACGCTTCTGCCCGCGATGCTCTCAATCAGGTGCGCAGACGTGCCAAGTTGGATGACGTTACGGCAAGTGGAAAGGCATTGCAAAGTGCCATTCGCCTGGAGCGCCGTTTGGAATTGGCTTTCGAGCAGAACCGTCTGTATGATATCCGCCGCTGGACTGATACAAATGGTAAAAAGATGATTAGCAATATCCTGGGACCGAACGGTTCCTTTGTGAAGTGGAACACTGAAGAGGCTACCCGTGACACTCTTGAGTGGGAAAATCAAGGTGAAGCAAGTGACAAAGGCATCACTTTCAATGAAAACCGCGACATGGTGTTCCCCATTCCTTTGTACGAAATCACGATGTCCAACGGTTCCATTACCCAGAATCCGGGTTGGAATTAAACACATTCTGATGAAAGCAGATTGTTGCAGGAACTGATTATTCAATAGGTCTTTATATTCTGTCGCGGATAGTTTGCAATGGATTATCCGCGGCAGTTTTTTAATCCAAAATAATATCATGAATTTGAGACACATTTTTATTCTTCCGGCACTGCTTACCGCAATGGCTTGCAGCGACGATTCTCCCGTTACGCCGGATACTCCAGACACTCCTGAGGGTCCGGACATTACAAACAGCGTAGAGAAACTGGTGAGCATCGATGCCGGACAGACTTTCCAGACAATAGCCGGCTTTGGCGCTTCGGACTGTTGGTCGCCTGCCTTTGTGGGCAAGTCATGGACTTCGCACCGTGCGGGGATTACGGAACTGCTTTTTTCTTCAGAGATTGTGGGCGGCAAGCCGAAAGGAATCGGCCTTTCCCAATGGCGGGTGAATCTTGGTGGCGGCAGTGCCGCGCAAGGTGAAGCCAGCGGCATCGAGGATAAATCCCGTCGTGCGGAATCCTATCTTACGGATGACTTGACGTACGACTGGACCCGTTGCGAGGGACAACGTTACTTCATGGACCGTGCCAAGGAGCTGGGATGTAACAATTTCGTTCTTTTCAGCAATACACCTCCTGTGCAGTACACCTATAATGGAAAAGGATTTTCCGCCAGAGGGGGACTTTCCAATCTGAAACCGGAGCATTATGGTGACTTTGCAGGATATATGGCCGATGTAGCGGCCCGTTATACCGGTGAAGGCTATCACATAAGCCATATCTCGCCCGTCAACGAGCCGCAGTACAACTGGGACAGCGGTCAGGAGGGCAGTGGCTGGACCAATGACGAAGTGGCTGCACTGGCACGCGAGTTGGATATGTCGTTGGATGACCGGGGGCTTTCCACAGACATTCTCTTGGGCGAATCCGGTGATTGGGAGTATCTGTATAAAGTGAAAGGCGATGCCAACCGTAGTAATGTATTCTCAGCTTTCTTTACACCCGGCTCTTCCGCCTACGTGGGTGACTTGGCACACGTGAAGAATCTCATTTGCGGACACAGCTATTGGACTGACGGCACATGGGACGGTATGCGCAACGTGCGCAAGCAAGTGGCCCAGGCTGCCGGTCAGTATAATCTGGATGTTTGGCAGAGTGAATGGAGTATGCTGGGCGATAATTACAGCAGTTCCGAATTCGTGGGCTACGAGCAGGCTTCTGAGATGGATATCGCTTTCTACATGTCGAAGGTCATCCACAATGACCTCACTGTGGCTGGGGTGTCTTCCTGGAGTTACTGGACATCGATGGATGTTTCCCGTTGGGGGCATAAGAACCGTTTTCTCTTGATTTCGCTGGTACCTGCCGGTGGCGAGTATGGTGATATAGAGCAGGAGGGAAGCTATCAGGCTACTGCCACTCTTTGGGTACTGGGCAATTACAGCCGCTTTATCCGTCCGGGATACCGCCGTATTGCCCTCGACTTGAACGAATCGCGTACTTTTTTCGGTTCCGCCTGGCTTTCTCCCGAGGGGGATAAGGTAGTGGCCGTCTATACAAACATGTCTGATAAGGCGGTTCGCTTAGGTGAAACGCATGTGGGATGGAGCAATGAAGCGAAGTCAATAGCTACTTATACAACTACCGGTAGCAAGAATCTGGTGGAAGGAACGGTGGCGGCAGGCAAGCAGGTGATTCTGGAAGCCAAGAGTGTGACAACCGTGGTGTATAGCCTGAAGTAAAGAATTAGTTTAACTTCAAAGAAAATCTATATGAAAATGTATTTTAAGAATAACAGGACTGCTCTTGTCTTCTTGCTGGCAATGCTGGCCGTTGCTCCGATAAAGGCGCAGGTGGCATTTGGCGATGCCGCAAAGTTCAATGACGGATGGCTGTTCCGGCTGACGGACGACTCGGCTATTGTCCGGACTGACTATGACGACAGCGCATGGCGGAAGCTTTCTTTGCCACACGATTGGTCCATAGAGGGGCAATTGTCGCCCACACTGGCCAGTTGCACCGGGTACCTGCCGGGTGGGATAGGCTGGTATCGCAAACACTTCAGGGTTGAAGACAACGCAACGCGTCATTATATCTATTTCGAAGGGGTATATAACCGGAGCGAGGTTTACCTGAACGGGCATCTGCTTGGCAAGCGGCCCAACGGCTATGTATCGTTTCTTTACGACATGACCCCTTATCTGAAGGAAGGCGACAATGTGCTGGCTGTCCGTGTAGACCATAGCCGTTATGCCGATTCGCGCTGGTATACGGGTTCGGGCATCTATCGCGATGTATGGCTGGTGGCTGCTTCCGATACACATATTGCGCAATGGGGTGTGGGCTGGCATGCCGCTTCGCTGACAGACAAGCAAGCCGTCGTTGCGGTCGATGTAGAGGTGGAGAAGCACAAGGCAACTTCCGACAAACTGGAACTGAGGGCTGCACTGTACGATGCTGCCGGAAAGCAGGTGGCACAACGCCGTGTGCGTGTTGCCGATGGAAAAGAAGGTATTACCAAGCAAAGTCTTGACTTGAAAGTGTCCAAACCCCATCGTTGGAATTTGGATAATCCGTATCTGTATACATTGAAAACCGAATTGCTTGCCAATGGCAAACGCATTGACGGCAGTGAGACCAAAGTGGGACTGCGTACGCTGGAATTTGATGCCAACAAAGGTTTTGCCCTCAACGGCAACTGGATGAAGGTAAAAGGTGTATGCCTGCATCATGATGCAGGAGTGCTGGGTGCAGTAGTGCCGCCGGAGGTATGGGAACGCCGCCTGAATAACTTGAAAGGGATTGGCGTAAATGCCATCCGCATGAGCCATAACCCACAAGCTCCCGTTCTTTATGAATTGTGTGACCGCCTGGGATTTCTTGTAATGGATGAAGTCTCTGACGAATGGGAGTTTCCGAAACGCAAATGGGTACAAGGCTGGAATGTGGGTACTCCGAGTTATGACGGTACTTTCGACTTCTTCGAGGCGTGGATAGAACGGGACGTAACCGATATGGTACGTCGTGACCGCAATCATACCTGTATTTTCTTGTGGAGTATCGGCAATGAAGTGGATTATCCGAACGACCCTTATTCGCATCCCGTTCTTGATGGAGCTAAAATCAATCAGCCTATGTTCGGGGGCTATAAGCCGGATGCTCCCGATGCCATGCGCATCGGAACCATAGCAAAGCGTCTGGCTGCCTGTGTACGTGCCGTGGACACTTCCCGTCCCGTGACCGGAGCTTTGGCGGGTGTCGTGATGTCGAACGAGACGGAGTATCCCGATGCTGTGGATGTGGTGGGGTATAACTATACGGAAAACCGCTACGACCAAGACCATGCCACTTATCCGGACCGCATTATCTATGGAAGCGAGACGGGTTCGGGGCTTGATGCCTGGTATGCCGTCCGCGACAAGGATTTCATCTTCGGGCAGTTCATCTGGACCGGTACGGATTATCTGGGTGAATCGGGCAGATGGCCGTCCCGCGGTTTGTACACGGGTTTGCTCGATTTCGGAAGTTTCCCCAAGCCACGCGGACATTTCCGGGCTTCGTTGTGGTGCGAGAATCCGGTCACGTATGCAGGAACATATCCGGTATATGTCCATCCCAAGCATCCCGAGCATGTATTCCTTTCGCCTGATGCATGGGACATCTGGAACTATGACGAGGGGCAGAACATACGTGTGGTGTGTTATACCAATGCTCCGCAGGCGCGTTTGCTGCTCAACGGCAGGGTGGTAGGCGAGATAAAACCTTATGATGAAAAGACCGGCATCATCTACTGGGATATTCCTTTCCGGGCTGGTGAGCTTCGTGCTGAGGGCTGCGATAAGGAAGGAAATGCCTTGTCGAGCTATTCCATCCGGACATCCGGACGTCCTTATGCCATCCGTGCCACGGCGGATCGCACTATTTTGTCCGGCGACCGCGCCACTGCGCACATAACCGTAGAGGTGGTTGACGAAGAAGGTACTGTTGTGAAACTTGGCGACAATGAAATTACGTGTACAGTTGAAGGAGCGGCGCGTCTGCTTGGGCTCGAAGGCTCTGACAACAGTGACATGAGTGATTATACCGATAACCGTCACCGCGTATACCACGGGCGTTTGCTGGCCTATATACAGACTACCGGAGGAGAGGGACCGGTTAAAGTAAAGTTTGCTTCCCCCCTTCTGAAAGGAACTGAAGTAAAGTTTGAAGTAGGGCAGTAGTACACTACTATGGACTTATGTTTGTGCCATCGTATTGGCACAGTCGTGCCAGTACGATGGCAAGGCTGTGCCAGTATGGTGGCACAACTTTGCCAATGCGATGGCACGGGTTGTGCATTTCTTACAGAATGTATTGCACTTCCTTGAACAGATATTCCCGTTCACTTCCTCCTTCATCCTCCAGCACGAACCGTCCGTCTTGCTCTACACGCAGCAACCGGGCAAGGAACTTGCCGTTGGCATCTTCATAAGGGTGCAATCCTCGGCGACGGAAAAGGGAGCGGGCATACCGTGTGGATATCTCGTCGGAGTAGACGGCGAAGTCCTCCATTTGGAGGCTGTTGTAGTAGATTTGTACACGTCTTAGGATATGGGCAAGGATTTCATAACGGTCGTGCTCCTTTCCGGTGATTTGTTTCAGTGAGACGGGGTTGGGAGCATCACTGTTGAAGACTTCCTGGTTGATGTTGATGCCGATTCCGGCAATGCTGCGCCTGATATGATGTCCGGAAAGGTCGTTCTCTATCAGTATGCCGCAGATTTTCTTGTCTTTCCAATAAATGTCGTTCGGCCATTTGATGGTGATTTCATCAGACCATCTGCTCAGCTCTTCCTTAATGGCGAGGGAAACGATTTGTGAAAGGATGAACTGCCGGCGGGCTTCCAGAAAAGAAGGGTAGAGTACAAAGCTGAAAAGCAGGTTCTTGCCTTCTTCAGCTTCCCAGGTGTTGCCGCGCTGGCCTTTACCGGCAGTTTGGAACTCGGCAGTCACGGTTGTTAGTTCGGCAACGGATTCTTGCAACTGGTTGCAAAGCTGGCTGAGGTATTGGTTGGTCGATGCCGTCTCGTCCAATGCCACCAGCGGGAACGGGAATGTGTCAGGGCAGGGCTTCATATTCGGTACGCATTTTTTTGGTGAACTTCTTCAATACTTCTTCCACGGAGTGGTCTATCAGTTGCTTCAACAGTTTGTCGTCGACGTCACCGTCAAGGAACACCTGGTTCCAGTACTTTTTGTTGAAGTGATAGGCACCTTCGATGGCAACATAGTGCTCCCGCAGTTCGAGTGCATATTCGGGGTCGCATTTCAGACAAATCTTGTTGGCGCTTTCCAGGTCGATAAGTGCAAACATTTTATTCATGACTTTCATCACGAGCGAGTATTCGTCAAACGGAAAGCATTCCGTGACGGCTTTTTTGCTGAGGCAATATTCGCGGGCGGTTTCGATGTCCATGATGGTATTTACGGTTTTACGGTTTACAATTTACGATTGAAATAACTCTTGCTTGTCAATTTTCAACTCTCAGAACATCGGCGGATAGAAGGCTTCTTTGAGATGCTCTATCCTGAATGCACCCGGTTCGCCTACAGCCGTTATGATGTCGAAGCGGACGGGTGCATCCAAGCAGAAGTGCTTGATATAGGCATCGGCCGCTACGACAATACGTCGTATTTTCTGCCAGTTCACGGCATCCTGCGGCTCAATGTAATCCGTATTGCTACGGGTTTTCACTTCCACAATAATCAGTTCCTTATCTTTGTCGGCTACAATATCCAGCTCAAGGTGATTCTTCCGCCAGTTACGGTCACGTATGGTGTAACCGTTCTGTTCCAAGTATTTGGCAGCGGCGTCTTCACCGGCTTTTCCAAGAATATTGTGTATTGCCATTATTTCGGCAATTTAATCATGCCTTCATGTCCTCGTCGGTAGATGGCAGGGACCTTCAAGGCTTTGCCTCTCATCAGGGTTTCTGCACTGCGTGTTGTGGGTACCGGAGCCTGACCGGTGATTTCCTGGATGGCACGGGCATATAGGAACTCTTTATCCGAACCATAGTCTCTGTATATGTAATATCCGTCTCCTCTGCCGTAAGGGTCGTTTTCATCTATTTCGATGTCAGGTGTGAACCCATTTTCATAATCTCCAACACCTTTGGCATTATAGATCTGGAAGGTAATGGGAACTACTTCGTAGACATTATTTCTTATGGTATATTCTACTGGTTCCATACCTACATTCTTACCGGTAGTTCTTTTACCTATAAGTGTTACTTCTACATCTATTCCCTTTAGAGAATTGATGACAAGTTCACTGGCTGATGCTGTTCCGCTACCTACGATACAATAGACGTGCTGAAGGTTTAAGGCACCTGCTGATAGAGATGTAGCCAGATTCTCATAGTTGGAATATGCAAACAATTCTTCCTCACGTTTATTGTTGCGTTTTTCCATTCTTTCTTTATTATATCTCAGGCTTGTAAACACCTTGCCTTCAGATTTTGCGCCGGCTATACAAGTTGCTATTAGGTTGGCTGATATAACGTGGCCACCTCCATTGTAACGTAAATCCAAAATTAGGTCAGTGATATTCTGGCTTTTGAATTCTTTGAATACATCGAATAATTCTTGGTCATATCCAGCCTCAAATCCAGAATAAACAAGATAGCCGATCCTGTGCCCTGGAGTTTCTTCTTCTGTTGTCACTTTGCTGAAAAGAACAGGATTGCAGTACATGGCTTCGGAAGATATGTCTTTTTCCTGGGTACCTCCCTCCATATCCTCCTCTGTAATTTTCAGACTGAAAGCCGAAGCAGGTATCAGTAAATCTAGGTAATGTTGCCAATAATTATTCATGGTTAACTTCTCTCCGTTTATTTGCATGATTGAGGAACCTCGTTTAATACCTGCTCGTGCTGCCGGTGAATTGGGATAAACACCTTGTACAAAGAAGTAGATAGTGTAATTATCTTCACTTCCAATTGCGCGGACGTCTGCTCCGGTAATACCGAAACTATAGGTTTGTTCTTTTTTTACCCATTGAGTGGAACGGGTTGAACCGATGGGATTTTTTTTCTGTATGTATGAAAAGAGAGTATATTTCCCATCAGCAGTAGCCTTTTTATCCAAAGTATTGGTAGTCATACTTCCCAATGCATCATAGAAGAAGTCTTCATAGCCTTTGTTATGGTCAAGATTCAACGTTTTGTATTCATCGTTCCAGAGATACATTTCCCTCAGATATTCATCAACTTTTGCGTTAATCTCCATATCTTCAGTGGTTTGGGGAACACTGGTCCCCTTTTGTGTAACTTCAAAACTTGCAGGAGAATAGCCGTCTATATTAATGGAAATTCTGGCTGTCCGGTCGGTGGTGGAACTTGTACTTACAGATAATTTCAAGGTGCTTTGTCCTTTTGTACCCGAGGTCGTATTCAGTTTGCACCAATCCGCTCCTGAGGTGACGGAAGCTACCCATTTGGCTGCAGCATTGAAGCTTACAGACAACTCATTATCCTGGCTGATCTCCAGGGATTTTCCCTCTGTCCAACTCTGATTGGTTATGCCGGTATTAAGTTTATTATCGTCATCGTCACTACATGAGATAAAACTTATACTGAACAATGTGAGTAGAAAGAAACTAAGATAATTTACATGTTTCATACCTTTTAAATTTAGAACTCTCCAAAAATACGTTTTTAATTACTAAATTAAAATGTTTTTAAGAAATACTTTAAGTTTACCGGTCAAAAAAATATTTCAGTGCTATTTAAGTGTTTCCGATATAAAAATTACGTAGGTTCGTTTTGTTTTTACAGAAGTAAAAGTAATTTTGCAGGAAATATGAGAAAGAGAGATAAAACGTGTGCGAAAGCAACGCCCGAAGAACCGAAACGCGAGCAGCGCATGGTATGCCTGATGAGCGAGGAAGAGCAGCGGATTGTGGACCGTTATCTGGAGAAATACAAGATAACGAACAAGTCGCGTTGGCTGCGGGAGACTATTCTCATGTTTATCCATAAGAATATGGAAGAGGATTATCCTACTTTGTTCGGTGAGCACGACATGAGGAGGTGAAAATTAAAAATTAAAGGGGGTGGCGTTGGACGATAGCTATTATATGAAGCAGGCGCTTTTGGAAGCCTATAAGGCCGGTGAACGGGGAGAAGTTCCCGTAGGTGCAGTTGTGGTGTGCAAGGACCGTATCATAGCTCGTGCCCATAATCTGACGGAGACTTTGACGGATGTCACCGCCCATGCCGAGATGCAAGCCATTACCGCTGCCGCTGCAACTCTTGGCGGCAAATATCTGAATGAATGTACTCTCTATGTCACAGTGGAACCCTGCGTGATGTGTGCCGGTGCCATTGCCTGGGCACAGATGGGGCGTCTGGTGTTTGGCGCCGAAGATGAGAAAAGAGGGTATCAGCGCTATGCCTCGCAGGCATTGCATCCCAAAACACAAGTAGTAAAAGGAATTCTGGCAGATGAATGTGCCGCCCTGATGAAAGAGTTCTTTGCCGCCAAGCGCAAATAATCTCTAATCCTTTATCCCTAATCCCTACTCCTTGATTTCTTCAAAATCCACATACTCTCCCTCGTCTTTGGAGAACAGTTTCTTGTGGCGGGGACGTATTTCACCTTCTTCAGTTTGTGCCTCCTCAGACGATTGTCTATTATCATTGTAGGAATACCCTCCCGGCTGGTAATTACCATTTCCTTTTTGGTAGGGACCGGAGTTGGAGGAAGTACGGCGTCCGCCCAATCCGAATATGTTCCGGATGACAGTACCGATAATGCTGAGGCCAATGAGCAGAATGGCAATTATGATGATGAATAAAAATCCTAAAATATGAAACATGGGCTAATGTCTTTTTATGTGTTCGTTTTCTGCGAACTTCAATACAACAACCGTGCCAAAGATTTGTTTATTTACTTTTCCTTGTAATAAGCGAAAGCAGTATATACCAGACGATGATTGCAGAAAAGCTGCAGATTCCCAAGAAGATGAGGAACGGAATGCAGACAAGCAGGAAAATGAAGCTTGTTTTATTGTCTTTCCATGACAGATTCTTGAATTTGAGTGAGAACATTGGAATCTCCGATACAAGCAGCCATGAGAAAAGGCAGACCAGCAGCAACAGATAAACCGGATGGAAATTGCTGCTCACCAGCCAGTCGTGAGCGCCCGTCACCAATGAAGCCCAGAACAAGGCGTTTGCCGGGACGGGAAGTCCTACGAAAGAGCTCGTCTGGCGGGTATCGTTGTTGAACTTGGCAAGCCGCAGTGCAGAGAATACGGACAAAAGAAATGCGAGATAGGGGAAAACGCCGGCCAAGCTTTCCATTGCGCCCGAATAGTCCATTTCCTTGAACAAGGAAAATACAATCAGGGAAGGGGCCACTCCGAAACTGACATCATCTGCCAGAGAATCCAAATCCTTGCCGATAATGGAGTGTGCGTCCAGTGCACGTGCCATCATGCCATCGAAGAAATCGAATACGGCACTGAAGATAATGAAAGCGAGTGCCCATTCATATCTGGCTTCGAATGCCATGACACAAGCAATACACCCGGAGAATAGGTTCAGGCAGGTCAGAGTATTTGGAATATGGCGGGTAATGCAGTTTGCCATTGTTGTTCTTTTATTATTTAAGTTTGGCTATCACAGTCTGATTGCCGGTAGTCAGTTGTCCTAGTTTAACGAATACTTCGGTGCCCAACGGTAGAAAGACATCCACGCGGGAGCCGAATTTGATGAAACCCATATGTTCGTCAATATAGCATTCCTCGCCCGGTTCGGCATAGGTCACGATGCGGCGCGCCATGGCTCCGGCTATCTGTCGTGCCATAATCTCCACGCCTTCCGGAGTTTCTATTACTACGGTGGAACGCTCGTTGTCGGTGCTGGCTTTGGGCAGCCACGCTTTCATGAACTTTCCGTTTTGGTGCCATACCTTCTTTACCGTGCCGTCTACCGGATACCAGTTGGCGTGTACATTGACCAGACTCATGAATATAGATACCATGATACGGCGGTCGTGGAAGTATTCGTTTTCCTCCACTTCTTCCACCACTACGATTTTACCGTCGGCAGGAGCTACCACGACTTTCTCCGTTTCTTGTCCGAACAAACGGATGGGGCAGCGGAAGAAGTTCACGAGTATGCCATATACTATGAGGCTGATGACCGCTACTACGTAAAAAGGAACTTTGCATTCCAATCCGAAGTAAAGGGCAGTGTTGACAGCCAGAATCAGAACCAGGCTGCCTGCCAATGTATGTGTTCCTTCACGGTGTATGCGTATCTTTTTTAATCTTTTTAATCGACCCATGTATATCGTATTTGCTAATTTAGATAGAAATTATCTGCAAAAATAGGCTTATTTTGAAAATCTAACAAGGATTTGGAGAGAGAAATGTGCATGTTGATAACTTTTTGGGAAATATTTTTGTTAGCTGTGATAGAGGTTGTAATTTTAGGCTCTCAATAGAAAGGATATATATGCAAGATTTTGTTCATTTACATGTCCATACCCAATACTCTCTTCTGGATGGTCAGGCAAGTGTCAGCAGGCTGGTTGACAAGGCCATGAAGGATGGTATGAAAGGCATTGCCGTGACCGACCATGGAAATATGTTCGGTATCAAGGAGTTCACCAACTATGTCAACAAGAAGAACAGCGGGCCAAAGGGGGAGATAAAGGACCTCAAGAAAAGGATTGCCGGTATTGAAAGCGGTGAGATAGAGTGTGAAGACAAGGAAGCGGAGATTGCCGATTGTCGTGCCAAGATGGCAGAAGCGGAAAGCAAGCTGTTCAAGCCGATTGTAGGCTGTGAAATGTATGTGGCCCGCCGAACCATGGATAAGAAGGAGGGGAAGCCGGACCAGAGTGGCTATCACCTGATTGTGCTGGCAAAGAATGAGAAGGGGTATCACAATCTGATAAAACTTGTATCGCATGCCTGGACAAGGGGATACTATATGCGTCCGCGTACAGACCGCAGTGAACTGGAAAAGTACCATGAGGGGCTGATTGTCTGCTCGGCTTGTATCGGTGGCGAGGTTCCTAAGAAGATTATCAATGACCAGCTGGAAGAGGCAGAAGAAGCTGTACGCTGGTATAAGAATCTGTTTGGCGATGATTACTATCTGGAGCTTCAGCGCCATAAAGCCACTGTTCCCCGTGCCAACCACGAAGCCTATCCGCTTCAGCAGAAGGCGAATGCCAAGTTGCTGGAGCTTGCCCGGAAATATGACATTAAGGTTATCTGCTCCAATGACGTCCACTTTGTGGATGAAGAGAATGCAGAAGCGCACGACCGCCTGATTTGTCTGAGCACGGGTAAAGATCTGGATGACCCTACCCGAATGCTTTATACCAAGCAGGAATGGATGAAGACAAAGGCTGAGATGAACGCCTTGTTTGAGGATGTTCCCGAAGCCTTGTCCAATACCTTGGAGATTTTGGACAAGGTGGAATATTATTCCATCGACCACGCTCCTATTATGCCTACGTTTGCTATTCCGGAAGATTTCGGAACGGAAGAGGGCTATCGGCAGAAATATACCGAAAAGGACTTATTTGATGAGTTTACCCAGGATGAAAACGGCAAGGTGGTGCTGGATGAGGATGCCGCCAATGCCAAGATAAAGCGTCTGGGGGGCTACGACAAGCTGTACCGTATCAAGCTGGAAGCCGACTATCTGGCAAAATTGGCATTCGACGGTGCTAAAAAACTGTACGGTGATCCCTTGTCCGACGAGGTGAAGGAACGTCTGGTCTTTGAGCTGTACATCATGAAGACGATGGGTTTCCCGGGATACTTCTTGATTGTGCAGGACTTTATCAATGCCGCCCGCACACAGCTGGGCGTTTCGGTAGGACCGGGACGTGGTTCGGCTGCCGGCTCGGCGGTGGCCTATTGCTTGGGCATCACGAAAATAGACCCGATTCAATACGACCTTCTGTTCGAGCGTTTCTTGAATCCCGACCGTATCTCTTTGCCTGATATCGATGTGGACTTCGATGATGACGGGCGTGGAGAAGTGCTCCGCTGGGTGACGGAGAAGTACGGGCAAGAGAAGGTGGCGCACATCATTACATATGGCACGATGGCGACCAAGATGGCCATCAAGGACGTGGCGCGCGTGCAGAAACTGCCTTTGAGCGAATCGGACCGTCTGTGCAAGCTCGTGCCGGATAAGATTCCCGACAAGAAACTCAACCTGCCCAATGCCATTGCCTACGTGCCCGAATTGCAGGCTGCGGAGGCTTCGCCCGATCCCCTGGTGCGCGATACGATGAAATATGCCAAGATGCTGGAAGGTAATGTACGCGGTACGGGTGTGCATGCCTGCGGTACTATTATTTGCCGTGACGACATCACGGATTGGGTACCCGTCAGCACGGCGGATGATAAGGAGACGGGCGAGAAGATGCTCGTTACCCAATACGAAGGTTCCGTCATCGAAGATACGGGACTTATCAAGATGGACTTCCTCGGACTGAAAACCTTGTCCATCATTAAGGAAGCCGTTGCCAATGTACGTCTGCACCGCGGCTTGGAACTCGACATCGACAAGATATCCATTTCCGACCCTGCTACCTATAAACTCTATTGCGACGGCCGCACCATCGGTACGTTCCAGTTTGAATCGGCCGGTATGCAGAAATATCTGCGTGAGTTGCAACCGAGCACTTTCGAGGACTTGATTGCCATGAACGCCCTCTACCGTCCGGGACCTATGGATTATATCCCCGACTTCATCGACCGTAAGTGGGGACGCAAGCCCATCGAGTATGACATCCCCATCATGGAGAAGTATCTGAAGGATACCTACGGCATTACGGTCTACCAGGAGCAGGTCATGCTTCTGTCGCGTTTGCTGGCAGACTTCACCCGTGGTGAGTCCGATGCCTTACGTAAGGCGATGGGTAAGAAACTGCGTGACAAGCTGGACCACATGAAGCCGAAATTCATTTCGGGTGGACAAAAGAACGGCCACGACCCGAAAGTGCTTGAGAAAATCTGGGCCGACTGGGAAAAGTTTGCGTCCTATGCCTTCAACAAGTCACATGCCACTTGCTATTCGTGGGTGGCCTATCAGACGGCTTTCCTCAAGGCCAACTATCCGGCCGAATACATGGCGGCGGTCATGAGCCGAAGTTTGGCGAATATTACCGATATAACCAAACTGATGGACGAATGCAAGGCAATGGGCATCAATACATTGGGGCCGGATGTGAATGAAAGTAACCTGAAGTTCACCGTGAACAAGGAAGGCAATATCCGTTTTGGTCTTGGCGCGGTGAAAGGGGTAGGCGAGGGTGCTGTGCAGAGCATCATGGAGGAACGCGAGAAGAATGGTCCTTTCAAGGGTATATTTGATTTTGTGCAGCGTGTCAATCTGACAGCCTGCAACAAGAAGAATCTGGAATGTCTTGCTTTGGCGGGCGGGTTCGACAGCTTCCCGGAGCTGAAGCGAGAGCAGTATTTTGCCGTAAATTCCAAGAACGAGGTCTTCCTCGAAACCTTGGTGCGGTATGGTAACCGTTACCAGGCCGACCAGGCTGCGGCTGCAAACTCCTTGTTCGGCGGTGAGAATGTGGTGGATATCGCCACTCCGGAAATACCGGTAGCGGAACGTTGGAGCGACCTCGACCGTTTGAACCGGGAGCGCGATTTGGTAGGTATCTATCTGTCCGCACACCCGTTGGATGAGTATTCCGTAGTTCTGGAGCATGTTTGCAACACTCACATGGCAGAGCTGGAAGATAAGACGGCACTTGTGGGACGCGAAATAACAATGGGTGGCATCGTGACCGCCGTGCGTCGCGGTATCAGTAAAAATGGAAATCCTTACGGCATAGCCAAGATTGAAGACTATTCCGGTTCGGCAGAGCTTCCTTTCTTCGGAAATGATTGGGTGACCTATCAGGGGTATCTGGGTGAACGTACCTTCTTGTTCATCAAAGCCCGTTGCCAGCCCAAGCAATGGCGGCAGGATGAGTTGGAGCTGAAGATAACCTCCATGGAACTGTTGCCTGACGTCAAGGAGAAACTGATTGAGAAGATAACCATTCTCATTCCGCTGAGTGTGCTGAACAAGGCTCTGATAACTGAACTGGCGGAACTGACCAAGGAACGTCCGGGCAGTACGGAGCTTTATTTCAAAGTCAGAGATGAGGATAGCAAGATGACGGTCGATTTGATTTCCCGTCCCGTGAAGCTTTCCGTGGGGCGTGAACTGATTGCTTATTTAAAAGAGCGTCCGGACCTTGAGTTCAGGATTAATTAGTTATCTTTGTTGGAAAACGAAGATAGGCTGCACCTCGGCATAAAAAATGAACAAGTTCATTTTGTTTTGCATTCGGTTTGCACTATCTTTGCTTCGAAAGCGAAGGTTGATAAAACGCAATTGACAGTAAATTAATAATTATAGTTGACATTTAATATTAAAAGAAATGGCTTTAGAAATTACAGACAGCAATTTTCAAGAAATCCTGGCAGAGGGAAAGCCGGTCGTTATGGATTTCTGGGCACCTTGGTGCGGCCCTTGTAAGATGGTGGGACCAATCATCGATGAATTGGCTACTGAATATGAAGGAAAGGTGATTATTGGCAAATGTGACGTGGATGAGAACGGTGATGTGGCTGCCGAATATGGCATACGCAACATCCCTACAGTCTTGTTCTTCAAGAATGGAGAGCTGGTGGACAAGCAGGTAGGTTCTGCTCCGAAATCTGCTTACGTGGCCAAGATAGAAGCGATATTATAAGGTACTATTTGACGATTTACGATTTACCCTTTCGGCATCATGGCGCCGCCAAATAGTAAATAGTAAATCGTCAAATAGTCAATAACATTAACCCTTTAAGCAATAGTAAGTATGGGAATGGAAGACGATTTTTTGCAGAATGATGTCGATGATGAAAAGACCATCGAGTACATCAAGAATTATTTGCCGCAGGAGTTGAAAGAGAAGTTCTCTGACGACGAGTTCTATTATTTTCTCGATTTGATTGACGAGTACTATTCCGAGAGCGGCATCCTTGATGCACAGCCGGATGCGGATGGGTACATCGAGATTGATTTGGGGAAAATCGTGGACTATATTGTCAAGGAAGCCCATAAGGATGAGATGGGTGACTATGATCCGGAAGAAATCCTTTTCATCGTACAAGGTGAGATGGAATATACGGAATCTTTGGACGAAGAATAGTCTGTATCAAAAGTATAGTAAAATCGCGGATGAGCATGGCTTCATCCGCGATTTCTTGTTTTTATGTGACCGGTGGCGTATTCAGAAAAAAGAAGATGGACGTGCCGATGAGAATGACACCCAATACACCGTAGAACAGGCGAGCTTGTCGCCGCCCTACATTTTGTACGATAAACTGGGTGTTTCGGGCAGTAAAGAACCAGTTCCAGTCCAATATGGCTGCCAGCAAGGCGATGATGCCTGCGACGGCAAAAATCCCTTGAACGATGTATTGGCTCATGGAGAACTAAAAATTATAAATTAAAAAGAGGGGGAGGGGTTATTCAAAGTCTTCCAGGGTGACTTTCCGCTCTCCGTTCTCTATTTCCTCAATGGTCACTTTGATGGTATTACCCGGCAGAAGCTCCTCTACCAGCTCCGGCCATTCTATGAAGCAGAGGGCGCCGCTGTAGAAGTAATCTTCGTACCCCATGTCATACACTTCTTCCAGCTTCTTGATGCGGTAGAAGTCAAAATGGTAAATCAGTTCGCCGGCAGTGTCGGAACGGTATTCGTTGACAATGGCGAAGGTAGGGGAGGTGATGACGTCGGAAACGCCCAATTCCTCGCAAACGGCTTTGATGAAAGTCGTCTTGCCCGCCCCCATTTTTCCATAGAGGGCGAAGACGGTATTGTCACCCATTTCAGCGATGAACTGGCGGGCGGCTTCGTGAATCTGGTCTAATGACTGAATTTTGATTTCCATTGTGTCTTTTGATTTAGCGTTGCAAATATAGCCAAAAACTTTTTCCCGTCTTGCAAATGGCATAGATAATGATGGAAAAGAATATGATGGATGCACCCGAGGGGACATTCAAGTAGAAAGAAATCATCAGCCCGCCCAGGCAACTGAGGTAACCGATGCCGATGGAAAGCCAGATGATGCGGTGGAACCGGTGCGAGAACAAGTTGGCGGTCATCTGCGGAACGGTGAGCAGCGAAATGACCAGCACGATGCCCACCATGCGCAGGCATGCCACGATGGCCAGCGCAATGAACATCATCAGTACATATTCGAATACCTGCACCGGAATACCTTGCGAGCGAGCAAACTCCCGGTCGAAAGCCACGTAGATGATGGGATGGAGATACAGCGCGAAAAACAGTATCAGCAGGACGGCGAGCCCTCCCAATAGAGCGATGTCGCTCCAGGTAATCGTGAGAATGTTGCCGAAGAGATAGGCGGACAAGTCGGGGGCGAATCCCGGCGAGAGGAAAGTGAACATGATGCCCAGTGCCATGCCCAATGTCCAGAATACGGCAATGGCGGAGTCTTCCCGCATGTCCTTCCGTTTGCTGAGCCACTCTACACCGAAAGCGGACAAGACTGCAAACAAGGCTGCCGACAGAATGGGGGAAATGCCGGTATACAATCCCAGGCCGATACCGCCAAAAGATGCATGCGTCAATCCGCCGCTGATGAACACTAGTCTCCGGGTAACGATGTACGTGCCTATCAGCCCGCAAGCAATGCTTGCCAGCAGACTGCCGATGAGGGCATGTTGGAAAAAAGTGTATTGCAGTAGCTCCATTTATTCAATTAAAAATTAAGAATTAAAAATTAAAAGTTGGATGTGGAGTGTTAGGAATGGGGGGTGAGACGGCGTTCGCCGATGATGAGGAACACTTCATCCTTGATGTTGTCCGGCAAGGCTATGCCACGCAGTTGCAGGCTGCGCACCCATCCGGCTACGTCCGTGTCTTGCATGGTGTAGAACACGTCGCGGAACTCGTCTTCCTGCTCGGGAGTATAGGCATCGGGAGCGGTGCCGATGTATTTGTCCAGTTCTTCGTCATCGTAATATTCTATTTGCTTGCTGACGGCTGCCAGCAGGCTGTCACGTTCGCAGGTTTCGTGCTGTCCGCAGCACTCGGCATCCACTTCCTGCACTTCGGGCATGGCGTCCAGTTCGCCGCGGTCTATCTTCTTCTGCAGTTTCCGGTTGCGTATAATTCCGGCTGTGGCTGCCACGAGGGCAAGGGCAATCAAGCTAATAATCAATATCCACATGGGCTTCCTTTTCTTGAAAAACATGTTCCATTAATAGAACGGACAAAGATACATATTGTTTTGTACACGACAAAATAATGCTTCAGATTGCAGGTAGGTAGATTACTTCCACCCGACGCAGGCATTACTTGCTTGGAACGTAGTGTAAAACTACTTTGGATACATCCTAATCTTAGAATGTATCCTTTATTTCTAAGAATAAAGGTTATATTCTTAAGAATAAAGGCTGTATTTCTAAGAATAAAAGCTTTATTCTAAGATTGCATTGCATTTTGGCAGACTTTAAATCCCGCCTTTTGCAAGTCTTCCCAGTAAGCAGGGTAAGATTTGGTAACGACCTGTGGTTCATCTATCTGTATTTGGGGCAGTACAAGGCAGGCGGGGGCAAATGCCATGGCCATACGGTGGTCTTCGTAGGTGGCGATGACGGGGTCAGCGTCTGCCGGGCAGCGTTCGCCATCCCACAACAAGATGCTGTCTTGCTCGGAGCGCACGACGTAACCCAGTTTACGCAGTTCCGTAATGAGGGCGGTGATACGGTCGGTCTCCTTTATTTTAAGGCTTTGCAGTCCGGTGAAGCGGAAAGGGATGTCCATCAGGCAGCAGGTGACGACAAAGGTCTGCGCCAGGTCCGGGATGTCCACCATGTCTTCGTCGAGACGGGTGGCGGGAGTACCCTTACGGATCAGTTTTACTCCCCGGTCTGTATATTCGGTATGGACGCCGAGGCGGGCAAAGACTTCCGCGCCGCGGCTGTCGCCTTGATAGCTGTGGGCGAAGAGACCGAGCAGTTCGATTCCTTCAATTTTTAATTTATAATTTTTAATTCCTTCTATTGCCATCATCTGATACCAGTAAGAGGCGGCGCTCCAATCGCTTTCCACGGTGAAAGGGGTATCCGTGTATCTGCCGGGGCTGACGGTGATGCAATCTTCGGAGGTCCAGTCGGCTTGGGCACCGAAGTCGCGCATCAGTTGCAGGGTTAGGGTGATGTAGGGGCGGGAGATGATGCTGCCCGTCAAGTGCAGGCGCAGGCCTTGGGGAAGGACGGCGCCAATCATCAGCAGGGCGGATATGTATTGTGAGCTGACGTTACCGGCAAGGGATATGTCGCTGCCGGTCAGTTCCGTTCCGGTGATGCGCAAGGGGGGGAAACCTTCGTTTCCGACGTATTCTATCTGGGCGCCGAGCTTCCGCAGGGCGTCTACCAGTATGCGGATGGGGCGTTGCTGCATGCGTTGTGTACCGGTGATGATGCGGGTGCCCGGAGTTACACTGAGGTAGGCGGTGAGGAAACGCATGGCGGTGCCGGCGGCAAGGATATCTATATGTCCGGGATTTCCGTCGAGGGCGCGGGTCATCACCATGGTGTCGTCACAATCGCTCAGATTGCGGGGCAGGATATTGCCATGGGCAAGGGAGTGGAGGATGAGGGCGCGGTTGCTGATGCTTTTGGATGCCGGGAGTTGTATGGCGGCATGCAGGGCGATAGGGGCAGAAATGGTATATCGCATGGTCGTATTTGTTAAGTTACGGTGGTAAGGAGTTTTTTTATTGTCACTGCAAAAGTAGGATAAATCTTTGGGAAATGGAAAAAAGGAAACTTGTTTCTGTGGTTTCAATCTTTCGTTTATCTTTGCGGAGGTAAGTCCTGCTATCGGGACGGATAGATATAATTAAGCATCATTCTTATGGAAATAGATTTAACCACCCCCGCCTTGCTGTTTTCGGCCATATCGCTGATTATGCTGGCCTATACCAACCGTTTCTTGTCCTATGCCCAACTGGTGCGCACCTTGAAGGAACAGTACATGGAGAACCCGTCTTCGGTGAAGGCGGCGCAGATTGCCAACCTGAGGAAGCGGCTCTACCTGACGCGTGCCATGCAGGTGGCGGGTATCGGCAGCCTGCTGCTGTGCGTGGTCAGCATGTTCTTTGTCTATATCCGTCTCCATCTGCTTTCGGCCTATATCTTCGGTTTGGCGCTGATATTGCTGATTATTTCGCTGGCCATATCGGTGTACGAAATATATATATCGGTGAAGTCTTTGGAGATACATCTCAACGATATGCACGAGTAGAGGCACTACGGGATGATGTTCCGTACGGGGAGTTCCAGTTCTCCCCAGTCAATCATGGCATTGAACAGTCTGGCGGTGGAGAACGACGGCAAGTCTTCCGGTCTGATGTCTTTTTCCTGCAAGATTCCTTCTTCCAGCAAGGCTGCCCGTCTGGTCCCTTTCAGCAGGGGATGTGCTGGCGTGTACCAGTGGGTGCCGTCGGAAAGGGCGATGTTGGCGATGGAAGTGTCTGTCAGCAGGCCTTGTTTCACAATCAGAATGTCGTCGCATGCGCCGCGCAGGGCAAAGAGGCGGTTCAGCGGTTCGCGTCCGGCGCTTTTGTAGGTGTAGTCGATGTGGTCTGCCTGCATCAGTGCCAGCGAATGCACATGCCGCATGGCGTAGGGGGAGTAGCTGATGTCTTCAATGCCTTTTTCACCATACACTACGCGTGCCTTGACGATACCTGCCTTGCAGATGCCTGTCTCGCAGATAGAGTGCAGATAATCGGACAGTTGCAGCGGTGTGCTTTCCGGCCAGAAGTGGGCGCGGGTATCGTTCAGCCTTCGGTTGTGGCGGGAAAGGTTGCAGACCCTTCCGTGGTCGATGCGTATGGTCTCAATAAATAGGCACATATATTTTCTGTATTACTTCGTTGTATTCGCTTTCCCACCGGCTTTTGGCGGTGATGCCGCCTCCTGCCTTGAAGTGGAGCCGGCCGTTTTCCTGCTCGATGAAGCGTATCATGACGGCGCTGTCCAGCTGTCCGTCGGCATAATACCCCATGATGCCGGTGTAGAAGCCCCGGCGGTAGTCCTCGGCCTGGGCGATGATTTCTACGGTTTTGGGCTTGGGGGCACCGGTGATGGAGCCGGCAGGAAGCAGGCGGAAGATGATGTCGCCCAGGTGTGCGGTGTAGTCTTCGGGCAGGGTGCCGCATATCTCGGAGCTGGTCTGGAGGATGGGGCCCTTATTGGTTTGCAGGCGGTCTATGTATCGGTAGGAGGTCACTTCGACGTGTTCCGAAACCATGCTGAGGTCGTTGCGTATCAGGTCGACGATGGTGGCGTGCTCGGCTGCCTCTTTGGTGTCCTGCATCAAGAGCTGTTCCGCATCGGGCAGGGTAGCGTCGATGGTGCCTTTCATGGGGAAGGACTTTATCTTGCCCTTCTCTATGCGGACAAAGATTTCGGGGGAGAAGCAGACGAACCGGTCTTTCAGCCACAGCTTGTACAAGGCTTCGGAGTGGAGGAATATTTCTTCCAGTGTCAGATTGGTGGTGACGGGTACCCGGCAAGTGAGGTTCGTCAGGTAGCTGTTGCCTGCCAGCAGGTTTTGCTTCACGAGGTCGAACGAATGTCTGTATGCGGTGGGGGAAGGGGGAATGATGTCCCACTGAATAGGGCCGGCGCATCGGGCGGCTGTGCTTCTGGCAAGGGCTGTTGCAGCCGCCCCCGCGTTGCCTGCCTTCGGGAATTGGAAAAGGCAAGTGGCGGGGTCTATCCGGTCGAGGGGCTCGATGTGCGACCGCTCTTGCACGTAGTCTACGATGAAGAGGAAGGGCACATTGGCTCCGGCCAGTGCGTTCATGCGGGCGATGGTTTCTGTCCGGCTGTACGTCTTCATGCGTCAATAGACTGCGGAGGCTATCACCTGGATTATCAGAATGAGGAACACCATGGCAATGGGATATACCGTGGCATAGGCTACGCTCGGTATGTTGCTGTCCGTCATGGAGTCGGCGGCGGCAAGGCCGGGCGTGCTGGTCATGCCACCGGTGATGGTGCCCAGCAGGTCGAGAATGTTTATCTTGAATACGAACAGTCCGACGATGACGGCCACCAGCATGGGTACCAGCGTGATGGCGGCACCTACGCCGAACAAGAGCCAGCCGCTTTCCTGGAATGTGGCTACCAGGTTCCGTCCTGCCGAGGTTCCCACTTCGGCCAGGAAGAGCAGCAGTCCCAGCTGGCGCAGCAGTTGGTTGGCTGGGCCGGACATAGACCACAGAATGGGACCGGTCTTTCCGATGGCACTGAGGAAGAGGGCCACCATGAGGATGCCTCCCGTCAGTCCCGGTGAGAACGACAGACTGTCCGAGAAGGAGATGTTCAGCTTGCCGAAGAGCACGCCCAGCACGATACCCAGGGCAATGGGAAAGAAGTCGGTGTCGGACAGTTGCTTGTTGTCGTTGCCCAGCAGGCGTGCCACGCCTTTAATACCGTCTTTCTCGCCTACCACCATCAGCTTGTCGCCGAACTTCAGTGCCAGATCTGGCGAGGGGGAGAGGTCGATACCGCTTCGGCGGACGCGGGTGACGGTACAGCCGAAGTTCTTCATCAGGTTGAGGTCGCCCAGTTGTTTGTTTATCATGTCCTTCTTGGTGAGCAGCAGGGATTCAATCTCCTGCATGTCTACGAGTGGCAGTTCGCCTTCTTCGCGCTGGCCCACGAGGACGGCGAGCTGGTTCAAGGCCTCTTCGCTGCCCACGGCTTGTATGTAGTCTCCCTCGTGAAGTATGGTCTGGGCGGTGGGGATAGCTATCTGCTCGTTGTGCTTGTGGCGTGAGATGACGGCTCCGGTCATGGCGCGCGCATTGATTTGCATCAGGCTCCGGTCGAAGACGGCGGGGTTGGTTACGCGGAACAGACAGGTTGTCAGTTCCGGGAACTGGCTGCGGCGTTCCTTCTCCAACCGGCGCGCCTCCTTGTCGAGGTCGATGCGCATGATACGGGGCAGCAGCTTAACGAAGAGAATCACGCCGATAACGCCGAAAGGATAGGCAATACCGTAAGCGATGGATGCCAGTGGGGAATGGGTGCTGTCAATGGCAACGGCGAGTCCCGGCGTACTGGTCAGGGCACCGGCTATCAGTCCCACGACACTGGGAGTATCGATGTCGAAGGCATATTTCAGTCCTACTGCCGTCAGGGCGGCGGAGCAGATGATGAGCAGGGTGATGATGATAAGCGTCTTGCCCTTGCTCCGGAAGGAGTCGAAAAATCCGGGACCGGCCTGGATGCCGATGGTGAAGATGAAGAGCACCAGTCCGAAGTTTCCTAATTCTTTGGGGATGATGACACCGAAGTGTCCGAACAGCAGGGCAATGAAGATGACGGCGGAGACGTCGAGCGAAAGCCCTTTAATCTTGATTCTTCCCAACATGAAGCCTAAAGCCACAATGAGAAAGAGCGCGAAATAGGAGGAGTTTAACAAGTCAGCAAACATAATCAGTTAAAGAGTTAGGAATTTATGTCACAAAGATAGTGCAAAAAAGTGAGATAGAAAAAGTCTTGCTTCCTTGTGGCATATAAAAAAAGATGATGTGCCATCAACCGTTTTGACACATCATCTTAATATATATATCGGCCTATATGACCGGTATTCCTGCGTGGGGCAGGGCGGTACTTATTTTTCGAGTTCCTTCAGCAGTTCCTCTACGGCAGCTTTCAGCTGTGTGTCTTCTCCCTTCACGATGGTCTCGGGTGAATTGGCTACTTTGATGTCCGGCTCCAGCTGCGAGTTCTCCAGATAGCTGCCGTCCGACAGGCGGTAGCCCACGACGGGGATGCCGAATACCAATGACGGGTCTTGCAGGCGTTCCCACGACACGCTGGTCATGGTTCCCGGCACGGGCATGCCTACCAGCTTGCCCAGTCCGCGGTGGCTGTAAACCCACGGCGTGCCGTGCGCATTGGAGTAGTTGGCCTCGCACATCACCATGATGGAGGGTTTGTTCCAGCGGCGGCTGGGCATGTCGCACGTCTCGCGACCGCGCACCACTTGGGTGAAGTATTTTTGTCCACTGAAAAGTATTTCTATATCCTCGTGCAAGCGTCCACCGCCATTGAAACGGGTGTCGATGACGATGCCTTCGCGGTTGTTGTATTTTCCCAGGATGTCCGAGTAGACGGAACGGAAACTGTCGTCTCCCATAGACTCGATGTGCACGTAACCCAATCGGCCACCCGACCATCGGTCAACGTCTGCCGCACGCTGTTTCACCCAGCGGCTGTAGAGTAAATCGCTGAACGCACCGTTCGTAATGGGGATAATGACCTCTTCCCAGTGCTCCTTGGTCTGCGGGTCGAAGAGAGAAACAAGTGTTTTCTTCCGTGCCTTGTTGTTGAGCAGCGTGTAATAGTCCGCATCGGGGGTGATTTCCACGCCGTCTATCTTTTCGATGACTGTGCCGGCTTTCACCCGGGTGTTGGCTGTGTCGAAGGGGCCTTTCTCCACTACTTCGGCAATGAGCATGCCCTTGCCCGTGTAGTTCCAGTCGAAGAACAGTCCCAGGCTGGCAGTAGGTTCGGATTGCCCTTTGGGATAGAAACGGCCGCCGGTGTGAGATACGTTCAGCTCGCCCAGCCATTCGCTCAGCAGTTCGGCAAAGTCATAATTGTTGTCGATATGGGGCAGGAAGCGGCGATAGGCGGCGGTCATCTTGTCCCAGTCCACTCCGTGCATATTGGTATTGTAGAATCGCTTCTGCTGTTGGCGGTACACGTGGTCGAACATGTATTCGCGCTCCGCAGCCAGGTCCATCTTGGCATCTACCTGGAAGGTGATGGGGGTCAGCGCGTCGGATGAAGTGTCCATTTTCTGCATCTTGTGGCTACCCAGCAGGAAGAGGCTCTTGCCGTCCTTGTCCAGCTGCATGTCCGCCCATCCGGCATCCATCTTGTGCAGCAGGCGGGTCTCTTTCTTGCGCAGATTCATCTTCCAGAGGTCGTAGCCGCCTTCGAAGGCTGCCAGGTAGTAGAGTGTCTCGCCATCCTTGGAGATGATGGTGCTGCCCATGTCGGAAGAATTCGGGGTGAGGCGCACCACACGGTCTTCGATGCCTTTCAGCTCTACGACGATGTCTTTCGGCTGGTCATCTTTTTCGTCAGTATTGCTGTCTTTCTTGTCGTCTTTCTTCTTTTTATCCTTGTTTTTGTCTTGGGGGGTGTCTTTTCCGGCAGACTTCTTTTGTTCCTTCTCCAGCTCCTTGCGCAGTTCGTAGTCTTCTTTGCTCAGGCAGTATTTGTCGTAGGCGTCTTGGTTGAGGAAGACGAGCATGGCGTCGTTCAGCGAGCCCCATGAGGCATGGGCACGCATGCCGTAGCGTTCGGTGGTGAAAAGGATGGCGTTGCCGTCCAGCGCAAAGTGGGGATAGCCGCTCATGTAGCCGCTATTGGTGAGGTTGATGATGTCTTTGCCTCCCTCTGCGCTGACCAGGCCGATGTCGGAGTAGGGGTCGTGCTTGTTACCCGTGAACTCAAGTGTAAACCATTTACCGTCCGGCGACCATGCGTAGTCAAATCCTCCGCCGGTGCTGTACCAGGTGGAGCCGTCCGTAATCTGGCGCACCTTCTTCGTCTCCAGATTGAGCACCATCAGCCGGATGCGGTCTTCGATAAAGGCGAGTTCCTTGCCGTCGGGCGAGAATTGCGGATAGGCACGTTCCACGGTGGTGGAGGGCAGCAGCACTTCTTCTTCAATCAGCGTGGCGTTCGGGAAGTTAGGGTCTTCCTTGCGGGCTATCTTGGCAAGGTAGAGCTGCCAGTTGCCGCCTCGCTCGCTGGCGTAGGCCAGGGTGCGGTTGTCCGTCGCAAAGGAGAGGCCCGCTTCGCGTGCCGGTGTGTGCGTCACCTGCTTGGTAGTGGCATAGTCTGCCGAAGTGACAAAGACTTCTCCGCGCAGCGTGAAGGCAATCTGTTTTCCGTCCGGGGACACAACGGCAGAGGTGGCTCCGTCGGAAGACTGCAGGTTGGCGAATTGCGGCCGGTCATCGCGCACCAGTTCTATGGCGACTTTCTTCGGGGTGGCATCCGGCTGCTGGGTATAGATTTCGCCGTCGTAACTGTAGCACAACGTCCCGCCGTCACTCATGGAGAGGAAGCGCACGGGATGTGTCTTGAAGCTGGTGATGGGCTTCACCTCTCGGGGCTGTGCCAGCGGGAAGGCATACACGTTGAATGAGCCGCCGTTTCTCTCACTCAGAAAGTAAACCGTTCTTCCATCGGGTGACAACACCGGGTTGCGGTCTTCGCCCGCGCGGTCGGTGAGGTTGGTATGGGTACCCGTCTTTGCATCATACAGCCAGATGTCGCGGGTGATGGAGGAGATGTGATGCTTTCTCCATTCATCTTCAAATCCCTTGCGGTCTTGGTAGAGGAACTGATGGCCCGCCTTGTCGAAGCAGACCGCTTCGGCAGGGGTGCCCAGCACTTGCTCCGTACGCCCTCCCGTTGCAGGTACTTTGTAAAGCTCGGTCATGGCCGAAGTGGGGAAAAGAGCGCTGCTTGCCGGGTCCTGGATGGAGGCGGAAAACAAGATATACTTTCCGTCCGGAGTGAATGTGGAGGGTATCTCACCGGTGGAGTGGGTAGTGAGCCGTTGGGCGGTTCCGCCGTCTGCCGGCATCACGAATACGTCGAAGTTGCCGTATCTGTCGCTGGCAAAGGCTATTTGTTTGCCGTCCGGCGACCATATGGGGGTACATTCGTAGCTCTCTTGGGTAGTAAGCTGTGTGGCGGTTCCACCTTTGGCCGGCACCTTGTAGATGTCTCCTTTGTAGCAGAATGCGATTTCCGTACCGTCGGGAGAGATTTGCACATCGCGCATCCAGAGCGGCGTGGCGGCATGTCCGGCAATGGCAGTAAGGCCTAGTGCAAGGATTGCAAGGGTTTTCTTCATAAGTGTGTGGGTTGATGTTAATATAGAATGTTTATAAACGTCATGATGCTGTCCACAAGGCAAGGAGCGAGGTACGTCATTTCATACCTCGTGCCTTGTATATCTGTTCTTTGGCATTGTTGATGCTTTGGAACTTCTCTTCTGCGGCTTTCTTGATGTCTTCGCCCAGCGTTGCCACCCGGTCGGGATGGTGTTTCAAGGCTAGGCGGCGGTAAGCGGCACGCACTTCGTCATTGGTGGCAGTGGGTTCAATTTCAAGTACTTTGTAGGCCTCGTTCAGTGAGCTACCGCCTAGGTTAAGCATGGATTCCACTTCCTTGACGGATAGTCCCATGTACATGGCCACTTCTTTCAAGGCTTCTATCTCCTCGTTGCAGACGTGTCCGTCGCTTTTGGCAATTTCTACCAAGAATACCAGCAGTTGCAAGCGTTCCTCGTATGTCAGGTTGGCGGCAATCTGCGTTCCACAGTCACGGATGGTGTTTTTAAATGCCAGTGGGTTTTGTCTGTCCATCTGCTTGCGCTGTTCGAAGAGGTTGAGCAGTATCCGTTCTCCCTCGCCCACGGCAGCCTCACCGAATGTGCTTCTCAGAAAGCGGCGGACGAATTCCATTTCACTATGCATGATGCGCCCGTCTGCACGGATAATGTACGAAGCCATCACGAGCATGGAGAAGAGGAAACTGTTCCGTTGCCCGGTATAGGTAGTGCCGTGCGTTGGTTCTTCTCCATAATAACTGCCTGCGTCACTTGAATCGGTGTCGAACAGTGAACCGAATACAAAACCTGCCAAGGCTCCCAGCGGTCCTCCGGCCATGAAGCCGATGATGCCGCCTATCCATTTAGCTGCTCCCATAATTTTTCTTGTTTAAAGTGCAAAAATAGAGATTTCTTACGAGAATTCCAGTAAAAGTGGATGAAGTATTGGGAGATGGGGGAAGATATTGCATTGGCAGACGGAGTGCTCGAAGAAGAAAAAGATATTATCAATTAGTCGGCAGATGTATTGAATATTCCCGAACGCACTGCTATTCCGATTCGGTGTAACCATCCTTCTGTACCATTAGCGTTGCCCGGCATGTCGATATCTGCATCATCAGGGCGTCCTGGTGTCGTAATATCCTCCGCATCAAGGTCTTCGGGAAGTGTTTCCGGAATATGTCTTGAAGTGGATGTTACCTTGTAAATTTTCTGCATGGACTCGTTCAGATAGGTAGTAGCCCCGTAGGTAAAGAAAGGAATGATTACCTTGTCTTTCAGGTCGTATGCTTCGAGGAATGTACAGACTACCATTGCGGGTTGATGCCACCAGCAAGGCGAACCGACGAAAATTGTATCATATTTCGCCAATGCCTCTTTATCAAGCAGATTCGCTACTCCAGGGCGCAGGTCATTATAGGCTTCATGCTGAATGCGGTCGCTGTCATCGTAAGGATTTGCAGCATACGGTTCGGCAGCCTCAATGCGATGGATATCTGCGCCTGTAAGTTTCACGATACGTTCGGCAATGGCCTGGGTGTGTCCTTCGGCAGAAAAGTAGAGCACAAGCATATTGCCGTTTCCGGATGGAGTATCGGGAGTGTCGTCGGTGGTAGAGCATGCTGCCATTGTCGTTAGAGAGAGGAGCAAGAGCGGAATAAGAAGTAACTTTTTCATATTCGAGTTGTTTTTAGATATTTATTGATTAGTGTATTCTTCATCGCTTACAGGTTCATACCACTGTGTAGCACCCAAATGAACTTTTGTATTGATAGCTATATGCGTGAATCCGCTGTCGGGAGCCGCTCCGTGCCAATGCACCACATCTGCCGGAATAGCGACTACATCGCCGGGATTCAACACTTGTATAGGCTTCCCCTTTTCCTGATAGTAACCTTTTCCGGCGGTGGCAATCAGAATCTGTCCGCCCGGATGCGAATGCCAGCTGTTTCGGGCTTTCGGCTCGAATATCACGTCGGAGACTACCACATCGAATGTTTCACTGTCGGTCATCAGCCGTTGGAGGTATGCCGTTCCGTTGAAATTGCTGCCCTCGATGGCATCTCCTTGGGGAAAGAGAGAGGCTGATGCTTTTGGGGGTGTTTCAATCTTGTTTTCCGGTTTCGGACTGCAAGCACCAAGTGTTGCAGCCAGTAGAAATAAGTAAGTCATCTTTTTCATCTTGAAGAGTTATTTTAAATGTTGTTTAAAGAAAGAGTCCAGTTTGGGAAGCGTGATTTTCAGATATTTCGGCTGGTCGTATAAATCCACGTGCGTAGCTCCGGGTACGACAAACAGTTCTTTCGGTTCGGCGGCTTTCGCGTATGCGTCCTCAGAAAAATATTTCGATACTGCATTTTCTCCCACTATGAAAAGCATAGGACGTGGCGATATAGTCTCGATTTGCACAAAGGGGAAGAAGTTCATCATCGGTGCGAGGCTCGTGTAGGAGTAATAGCCCGTAGAGTTGGGATGCTGACCGCGTTGTGGATTGTCGTAATAATCGAGGAAGTCGATGGCAAACTTCGGTGTGTTCTCATCCACTTTTTCGGGCAGGGCACGGATATCCTTGCGTACAGCCCCACCATATTCCATCGTACGCTGGCGGCCGATTTCATCAAGGATAGCCATACGCTGTTCGTAAGTCTGCGAGTCGCCTACACCCTGACGGCGGGCGCGGCCCATGTCGTACATACTGATGGTGGCAAGTGCCTTGATGCGATGGTCTATCTGCGTAGCACTGACAGAGTAGCAGCCTCCGCCACAGATGCCGATTACTCCTATCTTATCAGCATAGACAGCCGGATGGTTCGTGAGGAAATCGACTGCCGCACTGAAGTCTTCTACCCGCACTTCGGGCGATTCCATACGACGCGGATAACCGCCACTCTCGCCATAATAGGACGCATCGAAGGCTAATGCCACATAGCCGAGTTCCGCCAACTTACGGGCATGGAGTCCCGAAGTCTGTTCTTTGACGCCACCAAAGGGATGACCGACGATGATGGCGGCATATTTCTTTGTGGCATCATAGTCTGCAGGGAAATAGAGGTCGCCAACTATATCAATCAAAAAACGGTTGTGGAATGTCACTTTCTGTTTCTTCACGTCATTCTCCACTGCTACAATCGGGGTTTCCGGTTTGATAGTCAACCCTTTGCTTTGCAATAATTCGTTCAATACTTGTTTGCCATTATCGGCTTCGCTACGTCCGATATTCTTTTCAATGATAGCCAGCACACCGCGTAATTCGTCCGGTGTTACGCCTACATTCAGCGCAATACCCATGTGCCCTTTCAGCATCGGTTCCACGCCTTTGCCCAAAGAAGCTATTATGGCAACGGTTGCCAGTTCCCGTTCGGCATAGGTCAGCACGTCCCGCTCGAAAAGCTCGGCAAAGAGATGTTCTTTAAGGAATACTTCGATTTCCGGGGCCAGGACGGCATAGTTGGCTTTCGGCGCATCTGCCGGGGTGCCCGAAATCTCTGCAAGAATGTCACGTCCGCGTTCGTATTTGCTGCGGGTATCGGTTATCGGTGACGCTTCGCGCCCCTGGTTGTCTCTGATGCCTTTTGCCTTACGCTCGTCAAGTACCGCAACCAATGTTTGCAGTCCGCGCAGGGCACGCGGAAAACCACAATAGGCGTAGGAATGGACCATAACTTCTTTAAGCTCGCTGACGGTGATACCGCTATTCAGTCCACCGATAAGGACTGTTCTTAATTGGTCGAGGTGCCCCATGCTTGTAAGGGCTGCGACCTCTGCGATGTATTGTCGTTTACTGTTCATGGTTTGTTCTGCTCTCGGTGTTTGCGAAGCTGCGATGCCGCATCCAAAGACAAGTCCGAGTAGCGTTGTCATAATTCTCATTTTTAGTTTCATAATCTTTATTATTATGTATCAAGTTTTACTTGCTGCAAAATTAGGCTGGATTTTCCACTTCGACCGGTCATGAATTACGGTTTAAAGGATAATTTTTACTGATTGGAGAGATAACCTGAAGATATTTTCTACATTTGCATAGAAACCACTGAAATAGACTGTTATGGAGAAGGTTATGCAACTGAAAACGATAAAGGAGTACAATGACTATATGGGTGTGGAAACAAGGCATCCTCTGGTCAGTGTCATAGAGGGAAGCCGTATGCCGCACCCCGTACCCCATGCACGCAAGCACGTGGGGATGTATGTGATTTTTCTGAAAGAACTACGATGTACGGACGATTTGACCTACGGTCGTCGCTCTTACGATTTTCAGGAGAACACGCTGGTGTTTATCGCTCCGGGGCAAGTATTCGGGCATGAAGCCGACGGGTCGACTTTTACCGGTTCCGGATGGTGTCTGTTGTTCCATCCCGACCTGCTACGCGGTACGCCGCTCGGTCGGCATATGCAGGATTATACGTTTTTCTCATACGCCGCTAACGAAGCATTGCATCTATCCAAACAAGAGCAACAGACCATCATTGATTGTTTGACAAAGATTGACGAGGAAACATACAACCAGGCAGACCGTCACACTAACCTGATTATCGCTTCTGCCATCGAGCTGCTGCTCAACTATTGCATTCGTTTCTATGATAGACAGTTTACTACCCGTAAAAAGGAGAACAAGGGCATGCTCGGCTCTTTTGAAGCATTGCTGAACGACTATTTCGTATCGGATAAACCCGCTGAGCGGGGTACGCTGACTGTGGCTTATTGTGCAGACCAACTGAACCTGTCTGCAAATTATTTCGGAGACTTGATTAAAAAGGAGACAGGTGTTTCTGCGCAAGAATATATATTAACCAAAATAATGGATAGGGCAAAAGAGTTGCTTACTGACCCCGCTAAATCTGTCGGTGACGTTGCTTATGCCTTAGGATATCAATATCCACAGTATTTCAGCAAGGCTTTCAAAAGAGTTGTAGGATGTTCTCCGAATGAATATCGGACATTGAGTTAATGTAAAAAAATAAGGAGCTAAGTTTTAGACTTAACTCCTCAATGCTCAACAGTCGGGATGACAAGATTCGAACTTGCGACCACACGCCCCCCAGACGCGTACTCTACCGGGCTGAGCTACATCCCGTCTTTCTTTGAATTGCGGTGCAAAGGTACGTATTTATGGGGATTCTGCAAATTTTCTTCCTCTTTTTTTGTATTAATAATGAGTTTTTTTCTTTTGATATGCGTAACTTGTTGTTTTGTAGTTGATTATCAGCTGCTGTGATGTTGATTGTTGTTTGTATTTGTTTATATACAGTCTACTTTAATATTTTAGGAAAGTTTTAGGGAGAAAACGTGGCAGAAATTAGGTATATATTTTCTTCTGTTAATCAGTATTAAATAGGCGATATTTTTATAAACCTATTTTTCTTCTTTTGAGAAATAACCCTATATTTTTGCTGCACTTTAATATTTATAATATGGCAACATTTAAAGTGCTTTTGCATTCCTCTAATAGGAGGAAGGATGGAACCTATCCGGTTTCATTGAGAATCATAAAGAACATGAAAGCCAAGTATATTTCACTGGGGCTTTACTCCAAGAAGGAGGAATGGGACGTTATTGGTGAACGTTTCAGATGTGATAAGCGTGTCTGTCCTAATTATAAGGAATTCAATGCGCGAATAGTTCAACTGCTGGCACGCGCTCAAGAAGTCGAGCGCCATTTTGAGTTTGATAGGATTGATTGGACGCTGAATCAATTCGAGGATGCTTTCCTATATAAGGATAAGAAGGGAAAGTTCTTGGATTTCGCATTGTTGTGTATTAAGGATATGAAAGAAACGGGACATATCGGTAATGCAAAAGTGTGGGAAAAGGTCATCTGTAATATGAAATTGTTCGACAAGAAGCTGTCCACACGTTATTTTCAAGAGATAGACATCAAGTATGTTTCTGCCTATAATTCTTTTATGGAAAAGAAAGGATGGTGCGGCAACACCCGTAAGCACGATATGAAGACGTTAAGGGCAATATTGAATCGTGCTATCGTTGCTAAGGAATGTTCTTCGACTTCTTATCCTTTCGGTAAAGGTGGTTTTTGTATTTCCGCATTGGAAGAAGAGACCCGTAAGCGATATTTGCCTCAAGAATATCTGCTGAGATTGATGAACCGGCAGTTTGAGAACAAGCCCAAGGAAATTGCAAGGCGCTTGTTTCTGTTTTCTTATTTCTGTTATGGGATGAGTTTCATCGATATGGCTAATCTGAGGAAAGGAAATATAAGAGTGGAGGGTACTTCTGTACATATTATATATAAAAGGCATAAGACGGAACACAGTAAGAATGCCAAATTCATTCGAATACCCGTGACTGATGAACTGAATAATCTGCTTCTGTGGTTCAAGTCCAACAGTGTTCTTGTAGGTGATTATCTTCTTCCTCTAGTGTCGAAAGACTATGATGGTGAGAAGCTTTATGACCATTTGCGTCGTAGACTGGCACGCTATAATGAGCGTTTAAAAGAAATCGGCGAGGAGCTTGGATTTACAGAGAAATTGACAAGCTATGTGAGTAGGCATTCCATGGCTATGACCCTACAGACTAACGGTGTTCCTCGTGAAATGATAAGTCAGGTAATGGGACATAAGGACATGGAGACTACCAATACTTATTTGGATAGTTTCGGTGACGCTGAAATAGAGAGAATTACAATAAATTATTTATATAAAAATAAAATGAAATTATGAGTAAGAGAGATTTTAAAGACCAACTTAGTGTATTGAAGTATAGAGTGGATAATAATAAAATGCGCAGCTATATGCGTAAGGAACTTGGAAGTGAGAAACTTGTAGAAAGAGAAATTCAAATTGTTCAATCAATGTTGAATAACCGTTGTAAAAGGCATGGAATAATTACGGAGGAAGATAATATTGTATATTTGAAGACGGGCAATTATTTTGAGTTGATAAAAGGGGTCAAACAGTCGTTAGCTTATCTTCAACAAGAAATAAATAGGTATCGGAAAGGTTTTTCCAGTGATACGACTTTTTGGTACAATGTGGATAAGGATTGGAATAATTTGCCTGCCTTGTTGATGGATTTAAATGAAATCGAAAGTTTCAATTTGCAATGTTATCTCTCTGAATTAGAGATTTGGAAGTCGGAGTTATGTAGTACGCCTATTCTTAAAAAGGTGTTGGTTACAATGAATAGCAAATATGATGAAGCTGCTCTGAAAAAAGTATATGATTATCTGCGCAATACTAAATATTGGGCGGATAATAATATTGGTTCACGTGACTTTATAAGGATATTTAAAACCAGTTCTATCGATGGTCTTAGTAAGAAACTACGTATTCGGAAGATAGGGGGAAGTAAGGCTTTCGTAAGAGCCTTGGTGGATGTTTTGGTAGGAGCCTTTGACGCCAAGATTGTGAATTCGTGTTTTTGTTATGAGGATGGAGGAGCATTGAATATTGGTATCCATAATAGACCGTCCAAAAAGGTAAGTGAGGAGTTGATAAAATTGCTGTCTGATATATAATAAGTTAAATTCTATATATTTTTGCGCAAGCATTTTTTTTGATATAAGGAGCTGATAATAAGTGTTGTTAGCTCCTTATTTTTTTGTGCGTATAGTTGCGCATTTGCTGTTTTTTTATTTGAAACTTGCTTTGTAATTTTGCTGATACATTAAAAAAAAGTTATATGGAAAATAATAAATATTACGTGTCTACAGCAGATTTGATAAAGCTGATGAATGATGTAATGAATGCAGATAAAAAATCTGCTTCTGAGATTATTGGAATAGATGAAGTGTGTAGAATTACGGGATTCTCGAAGCATACTATTTATAAAAAAACTTCGAATAAGGAGATTCCTTTCTATAAATCTACTTTAAGCCGGAGGAGTGTTCTGCGATTTAGGCGTTCTGAGATAGAGAATTGGATATTGAAACACCGCATAGGGACGGTTGATGAATACCTCGATGCGCAGGATGCTTTATAATAATATGAATAATATAATTAAAATAATAACAATTTAAAAAAGGAGGCAGTAATGTATGACTCAATAAAAATTGTGTTGTCCGAAAAGGACTTGAATAATGAGATTAGTTTCATGGAAGAGATTCCTTGCAGAATTGTTGTGAGTGTATGTTCAGAGAATAGGGTTGTCGGCTATCTGAGGAACATGCGGGTAGAAGTTAGGGGAACTACTTTGGTGGTAGAAGGTAGTCTGACTAAGTGGGTATTGGGTAATAATTATGCAAAGCCTTTAGGGATATGGGAAGTTAGAAGTGGAGTTAAGGCATTGAGTGTGGCTCTTGGTGTCCCTATTGAAAAGGCTGTGGTACAGCGTTTGGATGTTGCTTTCAATTTTCGTGTAAAGCATATGCCTTGGTTGTATATGCGTAGGTTGTTGTATTCGGATGGTTTCTATAGTGCTCATATAAAGAAAGAGACTTTGTATTTTAGCAAGCATGATTGTCAGATGGTGTTTTATGATAAGATAGCTGAAATGAAAAGTTGTAAAAGGACGGATGATATAAAGCAGGGGCTTGAGGATTTTGAGGATTTGAATGTGCTAAGGTATGAATTCAGATTCAAGAAGGTCAAGTCCATTTTCGGTAGGACAATCCGTGGAGAGGATTTATATACTACGTCCTTTTGTTTGTTGGTACTGAAAAAATGGCATGATTGTTATATGGATATACAAAAGACATATGATATAGAGCTTTCTTATTGCATGTTCAATAGTAAAAAGGCTTTTGAGCTTGCATGTGTTGCTTATTGTATGACTCAGTTCAATGTGTATGATATACTGGAGGAAGCTTTTATCAGACGGGATATTAGTAGCAAGAACAAGTATGATATAAAGGAGGTGTTGGCGAAGGCTAAAAATGTGGGGATTGATTCACTTAATGCAGCTTCCATGATAGATGAGCTGACCTCTAAAATAGAGCATGCATATGTCAAGTTAAGAAGTAGATATGATGTTGCTCCTGAGCGCTTGGAAAAATTGAATAGGTGGGTGGATAGAGGAGTGACTGGAATGCCCAGTTAGAATATGGTTTATATTCGTTTTTCTGCATGGTATATATTGAAGTCGGGTTCCTCAGTAGGTCTGTTATTGATAATGAAATAAAACGCGTAAAAATGCTTTTATATAATCAATAACAATTTCAATTATGCAGGTGAGTTGAAATGGGCAAGGTATCGGTTGTTGTTACATTAGGAAGGAGGTTTTGTGTCATTGCAGAGCAAGACCTCCTATTTGTAATGGATTTTATTATGAAAGATTTAAATATTGAAATTTAAGCTAGATTTGATGAAAGTCCGTAAAACTTCTGTGAAAAAGAAAAGCAGTCTCCGAAGAAACTGCTTTAGAAAAGAGTCTCGGTTGTAATACTCCTAACAACTCCGTCTTTCAGCATGGCCTGAGCTCGGTAGAGAATAAATCTCATTTTAGTCTCATCGACTCTTTTAATAAAGAAGAGAGTGGGCGAAGCTGCTCTTCTGATTAAATGTCATAAGAAAATTTGAGAACACCAACGAAAGGAATACAGAGTTAAGTATAATTAACCAAGAAGATAAATTAAAAAAGAGCTTCGATTACACACTTCCTGGTAATTCTGAAACAGACAAGGGTCAGTCATTAACTGTTTTTAGCTCTGAAAGCTCTCTTTTAGTTCCTAAAGATACAACAAATCTAAATATTGAACAACAATTTATGGACGAAATTATAGAGAAAGCTAAGAAATCATCCCCTATTGGTACAGAAAAGACGTGGGGAAGTAAAGTTTATATAAATGCTGGAATAGGATGAACATGTTGTCTGTGTACTTTATTTATATTGGTGTTCATTGTGTTGTTACGCTTTCACTACTTTATAAAAGATTATGTAATAAATATTTGGATAGTCAAAAATAATTAAATATATTTGTTCTTCATAAGGTATAAATGTGCTATATACAGTGTGTTAGTATAGTGCATTGAGTATTAATATGAACAAATATTAGGATTATGGCGACTAAAAAGAACGGCTTTAATACTGGAATTGCTAGTGAGTATTTGGTGTTGTCCATGTTGTATCGGTTGAATTATGAGGCTTATATAACAATGGGAAATAAGAAAAGTGTTGATATTTGGATAATGAGGGATGATAAAACTGCTGTCTCGATTGATGTGAAATCTGTTCGTGAATATGATTCTATTCCCGTAGGTAATGTGGAGGCAAAAGATAACCACTATGTTATATTTGTGATATATAATAAAAAATTTGAAATAGAAGGTACTCCTACACTGCCTGATTTTTATATAGTTCCTAGTTCATATGTGGTAGAAAACAGGAAAGAATATGAATTGAAAGCTGGTGGAGAACGTTATAATATCTTTAAAAAGGATATTGAAGGATATAAAAATCGTTGGGAGCTGTTGAATTCTTCTGTTAAAAGTGGGAATGTTACACATGGTAAACTGGAAAAAGAAATGAATAGTAAAGAAGAAAAACAATTAGTTAGTTCTCGGTGGAATGACTGCAGTACAATGAGTATTATTCATACTCCTACTGAGGAAGAGAGGGAAAAAGCAATAGATAAAATGATTAATAATGCAATTAAGAATGCAAAGAAATTTGCTGACAATAAAAGGGAGGGTGAAGGTAAGGAGAAGGGTTAGATTAGTCTAATTATAATTCATGTATATAATAGAATGCCGTTTAATGAAAATATTGAATGGCATTTTTTTTGTATTGAATGCTATTGTAAGAATAGATACTATTTATAAGTGTTGGTAAAATAGGGATTGCTTATGGGGAATTGATAGGGAATTGGAGAGCATTTTTTGTTGTCCGCGGTTAAAGAATGTCCGAACTTTATAGTGTACTAAAATAAGTGATACTATGGTTTATTTCGGAGTTGATTTGTATCGATTTTCATTAATTTGTAATGATTGTTTTAGAAAAGTTGTATATAAAAAAGAAAAAGGAGATGAACAGATTGTTCTAACTCCTTCTATATCTGAAAGTAATATTAAGTTCTTGAAAATTAGCTCTTTGTTTCCCCCAGACGCGTACTCTACCGGGCTGAGCTACATCCCGAATTGCGGGTGCAAATGTACGGCTTTATTTTAAAATAGCAAATATTTATAGTGTTTTTTTTATTGAATGAACTTATAATTTGCAGTTTCAAGGCTTTCGGTCAACGTGTCCTGCTCTCTTTTTACTTGTATGCCTGCTTCGCAAGGCAATGGCTTTGAGCGGGCAGGCATACTTTGAATGAAGTTATTGCAGGTTTAGGCTGTTTCTTACGGAAGTGATAGCCGGACTTTCGGGCGTTACGGATTTCCGGGTACAATAATCGAATTCCGCAGATTTTTCGCCGCTAAATGATTTCCACTTCAGTTTCAATTTAACGGTCTTGCCTTCTGTATCAGGCAGGGCATCCAACTTGAAAGCAACCAGTCCGTCCGCATACCTGCCGTAAATGTCGCCCTTGGCATTGTGGCGGAATTCTACTTCATACGGGTTTTCCGGATTCTCGCTCAGCAGCAGATTGACAAAGTGCTTTGTTTGATAGTCTCCTTGCTGAGTTCTAAAGCGAAGGGTCAGATAACCGTCTTCTGCGATGGTTACCCAATCGTTCACTATTTCCACCGGGTCGGTGCCGTATACGGTATCGTTCTCTTCACCCAAATCCGGGGCGATGGGTTTGGTAAGGATACTGTCTATCCAGTTTATATGTACAGCTTGGGTGTAGATATCGCTGGGCTCGTCCACTTCCTTGTAGTTTACTAAAGCGCGGACTTCCTTCTCGCCGTAGGGAGATTTCGTCATGTTGGTAGGCAGCAGAGTGGTCTTGTCATCCAATTGCAGAAAGACTGTCTGGTCTGCATCGGTCTTTACCGTTACCAGGGCATTGGGGAATCTCATGGCATAATTATCATCGTCGTCCAGGCACGATTGGAGGCTTAAGGAGCTGATGGTTGCAATAGCGATTAAAATTTTCTTGTTAAAGATTGACTTCATTTTCATAGTGTACTCTTTTAAATTAAACATTTGGAATAGGTCTTGCTTTTATAGAAATAGCATATTTGCGAAAACCCTGCATGCAGCATTGTTAATTAATGATAAGAGCCGGAGTAAGCTGGTGCGGAATATTATTCCCCGATACATGAAAGATATTTGTATATCAGGTGGAATATGATTACCTTTGCTGTATGAGATGCACATCTCGCGTGTGTTGAGATGTATGTCTCGAACTGCATGAGATGTGCATCTCGTGCATGTTGGGGAATAGCTGTCCGGCCGTATGGAAACTGGCTTTCTGTTTAGGGGAAGTAACCTTCGGGTGGGGTGTCAGCAGTCTGGTTGCAGTAAGAAACATTATGTTCATTGTGAAAAGAGTATGAGTATAGTCTATTTGGTTCGAAAGAAGGTTTTCCGCACGGCAGAAGGGGTGAAGCAACTCTATTATGCTGTGCAGCGTGTGTTACAGCGGCGTGGAGGTGTGACGGCAGAGCTGCTGGCGCAGCGTATGGCATCCAGAAAAGGGATGAGTTCGGGAGACGTGCAGAGTGTATTGATAGATTTGCCGAAGTTTATAGAGGAAGCGCTGATGGAGGGAGAGTCGGTGACCATTAAGGGGCTGGGTTCCTTCCATGTGGCGGTGACGAGTGACGGGTTTGAGCATCCCGACGATGTGATGCCGGGCAAGGTACGCTTATCCCGTGTCTATTTTCGTCCGGATAAGTCGCTGGTGGCGAGGCTGAACAGCGGGATGGATTTCTACCGTTATCCGCTTAGCCGATATTTCCCTCACGATATGTTGCGACCGGAAACGCTGCGAAAGGAGCGGGCCGAGGGAAAGACGGGAATTCCGGATGAAGACCCAGTTGGGATGGAAAATGATACGGAGGACTTTTCGGGGGAGGAGTGAGCGATGAATGTGGAAGAATTCAGAGAATACTGTCTCTCCTTGCCGGGAGTAAGCGAGAAGATGCCTTTTCCTAATGTGGCCGACAGATACAGCCGCGATGTGCTTTGCTTTTATGTGGGCGACAAGTGGTTCTGCTTTGTCAATATCGAAGTGTTCGACTTCTGCTGCATCAAGTGCCGCCCGGAGGAATCAACGGAGCTGCGGGCAAGGTACGAGGGGGTGAAGCCGGGGTGGCACATGAACAAGAAGTATTGGAACAGTGTGTATTTTAATCAGGATGTACCGGACAGCATTATCCGAGAACTGGTGGCACGCTCCTATCGGCTGGTTGTGGAGAGCCTGCCGAAGAGGGAGCGGGAGCGTTATACCCCCATGCACTCCCTATAAAAGTCGAACATTTCGAAGATAGTCTCCTTGTCTGCCGTCTGGTTGAGACAGATGTCACCCACTTCTTTCAATAGGGTGAAGTTGATGACTCCGGCAGTATTCTTCTTGTCATGCTTCATCAGTTCGTACAGCTGGTGGTACTGTTTGCAGTTGAAGGTGAAGCTGCCATAATTCTCTTTGACGAATTGGATGGTCTGGCGCATCTTGTCCTTCGGGAATCCGGTCTTTATATAAGAAAGGTAGAGTTCGCAGACCAGCCCCCATGCCACTGCATAGCCGTGCAGCACCGGACGCCTTTCGGCAAGGGCAAGGCTTTCGAAGGCGTGTCCTACGGTGTGCCCCAGGTTCAGGGCTTTGCGGATGCCATGTTCCTGCGGGTCTTCTTCTACGATGTGTTCCTTTACCTGCACGGAACGTCCTACCATGGACTTCAGTAAGGCATAATCTATCTTTTCCGTATCGAATGACAGCAGTTCTGCCAGATGTTCCGGGGTACTGATGAGGCCGTGCTTCAACATCTCCGCATAGCCGGAGAAGAAGTTATGGGCATCGAGGCTGCGCAGGAATTCGGTTTCCAGCAGCACGCAGGCGGCAGGAGCAAAAACACCGATTTCATTCTTCAGACCGTTGAAGTTGATGCCCGTCTTGCCTCCCACGGAAGCGTCGACCATGGCGAGCAGCGTAGTGGGAACGTTGATGTAGGCGATGCCCCGCTTGAAGGTGGAAGCGGCAAAACCGCCAAGGTCGGTCACCATGCCACCGCCCAGATTGATGAGCAGGGAGTGGCGGCTGGCCCCTTTCTCGCTCAGGGCTTGCCATACGGCAGCCAGCGTTTCCAGATTCTTGTGCACATCTTCTGCCCCGATAATAATCTCTTCCGCTTCTTCCAGGGTGGGGATACCGTTCAGATGCGGGCGGCAGAGGCGGTGGGTATGCTCGTCGGTAAGGATGAAAAGCTTGTCATGGGGACACTTCTCTATGGCATGCGTCAGGCTGTTTGCCAGTCCTTCGCAAAGGATTACTTCTTGTTTACTCATCTTGTTAATTACAAATTACGAATTACCAATTACTGATGTTACGGATTATGAAGGAAAGGGAGCCTTCTTCATTATATTGTGGCACAAAGATAGCTCTTTTGGCAATAAAACGTTATCTTTGTCCCGTGAAATTCTATGGGTGGCAAGGCGTTTCCGTCATCTGTCTCCTGCTATTTGTAATTTGTAATTGATTGATAGAAATGAGAGCATTACTTCCCGTTTATTGCCGTCCGCTGGGTTATTTCATCATAGCTCTGGCGTTGTTCCTTCCTTTCATATTCCTATTGTGGGGAAAAGTGACAGATGCCAACTTGCTGTTTTACAAGGAATGCTCCAAACTCCTGATGATGATGGGGGCACTGATGATAATCTTTGCCTTGACGAAGAACGAGAATAAGGAGATAGAGCAGGTGCGCAACAAGGCCACGCGCAATGCCATCTTTCTGACCGTTCTTTTTATCTTCGGCGGTATGCTCTACCGGGTGGCGCAGGGTGACCTCCTTTCGGTCGATTCTTCTTCTTTTCTCATATTTCTTATATTGAATGTGCTTTGCTTGGAATTTGGTATAAAGAAAGCGACAGTTGATAGATTATTTAAGCGGAATGGTCGATAAATAAAGCAAATCGTCATGTGGGGCATTAAACCTTTTGCCCGGAAGTCTGTCAAATGAAACAGTGAATAAAAGGCATTGCTCATTTAGAATAGACAAAGAATAGACACATGAAGAAAATTATCACGGGGATGGCGTTGCTGTTGGTAACAACGCTGTCTGCATTTTCACAGACCAAAAACATTACGGTATCGGGCCGTGTCGTGGAGGACACCAAGGAGCCTGCGATACAAGCTACCGTGCAGTTGCTTTTGTTGCCAGACAGTGTTCAGGCATCGGGTACGGCCACTACGGCACAAGGTTATTTCACTCTTCCCAAAGTCAGTGCGGGTAAATACGTGCTGAAGGTTTCCTACATCGGATTCAAGAGCCAGTACATCCCTTTACACCTTTATGCTACGACAACTGCCAAGAACGTGGGTACACTGACACTGGAAACGGATGCGGTGATGCTGGCCGAGGCTGTGGTTACGGCAGAAGCGCCGCAAGTGCAGGTGGTGGAAGATACACTGGTATATACCTCATCTGCCTATCGTACCCCCGAGGGAGCCATGCTCGAGGAGTTGGTGAAGAAGCTGCCCGGTGCGGAGATTGACGACGAGGGTAATGTGAAAATCAACGGTAAGGACTTGTCGAAGATTATGGTCGACGGCAAGGAGTTCTTCGGTGGAGACGTAAAGACCGGTTTGAAGAACCTGCCGGTAGATATGATAGAGAAGCTGAAAACCTACGATAAGAAGTCCGATTTGGCACGTATCACCGGTATTGACGACGGTGAGGAGGAGACGGTGCTCGACCTGACCGTAAAGAAAGGCATGAACCAGGGTTGGTTCGGTAATGCCGACGTGGCCGGAGGGACGGAAGACCGCTATATGGGCCGCTTTATGCTGAACCGCTTCGTGGACAAAACCCAGGTGTCGGTAGTGGGTTCTGCCAATAACGTGAACGACCAGGGCTTTTCGGGCGGTGGCGGTCCTCCGCGCTGGCGCAGGAACAACGGACTTACTGCAACGAAAATGCTGGGTGTGAATTTCGCTACCCAAACCGATAAGCTGGAACTGGGCGGTAGTGCACGCTACAACTATCAGGATGGGGATATTGCAAGTATCGGTTCTACCGAGGACTTTCTGCCGGACAGCAACTCTTACTCCAACTCGAACAGCAGGCAACGTAACAAAGCCAAGAATTTCAATGCCGATTTCCGTATGGAGTGGAAGCCGGACTCGATGACGAATATCATTTTCCGTCCCAACTTCTCGTACGGCAAAACGGACAATCTCTCCAATTCTGAGAGCGGTACGTTCAGTTCCGACCCTTACAGTCTGGTGAGTGACCCCAATAACTGGCTGAATCTGGAGAAGATTCTTAATCCGGACGATGACCCGTTGAGGAGTATCCGTATAAATGCTATCAACAGCGGTTCGCTGAGCGACAACAAGAGTGTGTCTACGGATGCAACCTTGCAGTTGAACAGAAAGCTGAATGACAAAGGACGCAATGTCACGTTCCGTGGAAGATTCGGTTATACCAATAATGACAACAACCAGTATACGGAGTCGGAAACACATTACTTCCAGTTACTGAATGCTTTGGGAGGAGACTCCATCTTGGTTCGTAACCAGTACATCACTACTCCTACCAAGAACTACAATTACAGTGCACAGCTGACTTACAGCGAACCGATAGCCCGCGCCACTTTCTTGCAATTCAGCTATCAGTTCCAGTACAAGTATAGCGAGAGCGACAAGACGACGTATGATTTGCAGGGCTTTCCGGATTGGGGATTGTCAACCCAGCTTCCCACGGGATATGAAGAGCATGCGGTGGATAGTCTGGGTAAGTATGCGGAATACCGCTACTACAACCACGATGCATCCGTGTCTTTGCGCTTTATCCGCGAGAAGTATCAGTTGAGCGCAGGTATGTCGTTCCAGCCGCAGCATTCTGTATTGTCCTATAAGCGCGGCGACTATATGATTGATACCACCCGCAATGTGTTCAACTTCGCTCCGAACCTGGACTTGCGCATCCGTTTCTCCAAGGTGAGCCAGCTGCGTATGACATACCGCGGGCGTAGCAGCCAACCGAGTATGGAGAATCTGTTGCCGATTGTGGACAACTCCAATCCGCAGAATGTGCGTATCGGTAATCCGGGCTTGAAGCCTTCCTTCACGCACAACATGCGATTCTTCTATAATACGTATAATGCCGAAAAGCAGCGCGGTATTATGTCGCACGTCAACTTCTCGGCAACGCAGAATAGCATCAGCAATAGCCGTGTGTACAATTCGGAGACTGGTGGATGGACTACAACTCCGAAGAATATCAACGGTAATTGGAATGCGTTCGGCATGTTTGGCTTCAATACGGCACTGCCCAATAAGAAGTATACCATCAACTCCTTCTCCAATGCCAACTATCAGAACAATGTGGCTTATCTGACGTCCGGTAAGGGAGCAGATGCCGTGGAACGGAAGAATACAACCACCAACCTGACGCTGGGCGAACGTCTGAATGCCGCCTATCGTAATGACTGGTTTGAATTCGGCTTGAACGGAAGCATCTCCTATTCAATAGAGAAGGATAAACTGACGCCTGACAATAATCAGGAGCCCTATACCTTCTCCTACGGTGCCAATACGCAGATTTCCATGCCGTGGAACATGACGCTCTCTACCAACATTGCCAACCAGAGCCGTCGAGGATATACGGACAGCAGTATGAACCGTAACGAGCTTATCTGGAATGCACAGTTGTCGCAGACTTTCCTGAAAGGGAATGCCACCGTCAGCTTCGAGATGTACGACATTCTGAAGAAGCAGAGTAACATCAGCCGTTCGCTGACTGCAAGCGGCCGCTCGGTGTACGAATATAACGGCGTGAACAGCTATTGCATGCTTCACTTCATCTATCGTCTGAATATTTTCGGCAGCAAGGCCGCCCGCGATAAGATGCAGGGCAGACGCGGCTTCGGCGGTCCGGGCTTCGGTCCGGGTCATGGTCCTGGCGGTTTCGGAGGACGCAGGCCGTTCTAAAGCGGAGGGGATCACCCCCCTAAGCAGCTTGTCATTCTGATACACTCTCAATTCTGTGGCAGGTTTCTTTTTGATTATTTTTCAGACGCGGATGACGCAGATAAGAATATTAAAAATCTGCGTCATCCGCGTCAAAGCGATAGCAAGTATAAGTTTTCAGACAAGTTGGGGGAAGAGGGACTTTTATGTTAATCTCTGTAATCTTCGGTGAAAGTTTCTGTGTTTTTCCTACATTTGTTTCACACTTAATTGTCTGTGAACATGCTTGATTGGAACTTCATTGCCAGCCAGATTGCTACGATAGCCTTCGACATTGTTTATTTCGGTGCCATCATCGGAACGATTGTCGTCATTATCCTCGACAACCGCAATCCGGTGAAAACCATGGCATGGATACTGATACTGATGTTCCTTCCCATCGTGGGGCTGGTGTTTTACTTCTTCTTCGGGCGTAGTCAGCGCCGTGTGCGCATGATAGGGAAGAAGAGTTACAGCCGTTTGTTGAAGAAACCTATGGCGGAATATCTGGCGCAGGACTCATGTGCGCTTCCCATCAATTACAGTCGTCTCATATCCTTGTTCCGTAATACCAACCAGGCTTTCCCCTTCGATGGAAACCGGGTGGAAGCCTATACCCTGGGGCTCTCCATGCTGCAATCCCTGCTACGCGAACTGGGGAAAGCAACGAAGCATATCCACATGGAATTCTATATCTTTGAGGACGATGCCATTGGGCGCTTGGTGCGTGATGTCCTGATGGAAAAGGCGCGTGCCGGGGTAGAGGTACGTGTGATTTATGATGATGTGGGTTGCTGGCATGTTCCCAACCGTTTTTTTGAAGAGATGCGCGAGGCCGGTATCGAGGTACGCAGCTTTCTGAAGGTACGTTTTCCGCTTTTCACCAGTAAGGTGAACTATCGTAATCATCGGAAAATAGTTGTCATTGACGGGCGCATCGGCTTTGTGGGGGGGATGAATCTTGCCGAACGCTATATGCGCGGATTCTCATGGGGCATCTGGCGGGACACACATCTGCTGCTGGAGGGCAAGGCTGTTCACGGATTGCAGACCGCCTTCCTACTCGATTGGTACTTTGTGGACCGTACACTGATTACGTCTACCCGCTATTTCCCGAAAATAGAAAACTGCGGTACTTCCTTGGCGCAGATTGTAACGAGTGAGCCCGTAGGCCCATGGAAAGACATTATGCAGGGACTTGTCATATCCATTTCCAGTGCAAAGAAATATTTCTATATCCAGACTCCCTACTTCCTGCCCACCGAAGCCGTACTTGTTGCTATGCAGACAGCCGCCTTGTCAGGTGTCGATGTGCGTCTGATGTTGCCCATGCGTGCTGATAACCGCTTGACGCATCTGGGTTCCTGCTCTTATCTGGCAGATGTGCTCTATTCGGGAGTCAAGGTCTATTTCTATAAGAAAGGCTTCTTGCACTCCAAACTGATGGTTTCGGATGATGAGTTGTCCACGGTAGGCTCTACGAATGTGGATTTCCGCAGTTTTGAACATAACTTTGAGGTGAATGCCTTCATCTATGACACAGAAACAGCGCTTCAGATGCGCGAAATCTTCCTTCAAGACCAGCGCGACTGCGTACAAGTATTCCTGAAGAACTGGGTGAAGCGCCCCTGGTATCGTAAGGCTGCAGAGAGTGTGGTGCGGCTGATGGCGCCGCTGTTATAATGAAGAATGATGAATGAAGAATTTCTTGAAGTGTATTCATATCGTACCATTCTTCATTCATCATTTAAATATCGTGAAGTTCACGCTCCCGTATACCCTTCTCTCCACAAAGTGCGGATGTTCCTCGAAACTGTTTTTCTTCCCGTGTTCCAAGACGAAGAGTCCGTCTTCTTTCAGCAAGTTGTTCTCGAAGATGAGATCGGGCAAGGTTTCCAGCCCGGCAAGCTCGTAGGGAGGGTCAGCAAAGATAAAGTCGAACTGCTCGCGTCCGCTTTTGAGGTATTTGAATACGTCACCGCGTATGGGTAGGCACTTGTCCGTCTTTAATTCCTGCATAATTTTGCAGATGAAGGCATAGTGGTCGCGGTCTTTTTCCACGCTGATTACTTGGTCGCAGCCTCTGGACACAAGCTCGATGCTGATGCTGCCCGTACCGGCAAATAGGTCGAGGGCACGGATGCCGTCCTCAAAGTCCATGTAGTTGGAGAGCACATTGAACAGATTCTCTTTGGCAAAGTCTGTGGTGGGGCGTGCCTTGAAGGAGTGGGGCACGTCGAAACGTCTTCTTTTGTATATTCCGCTGATTACTCGCATAGGGTTATGGCTTGCAGGTCAAGATTAGTGGCGGGATTCATGATGAATACCTGCCGGATGAATTTTCGCAGTTCGGGCAGTAGCAGTTCTTTGTCGTTTAGGTCACCGGTCAGGTGCAGCTCATCGCGTTCCTGCTCGAAGCCGAGCTGTTTCCATATATATAATAGGTAGTAGATGCGGTCGGGAGTGGTTCTGCACTCAAAGGAGTTGGCAAGAAGCAAGCGTCCGCGCTCGTAGCCGTAGATGTCTACGGCATCTTTCCGCAAGTGTGCATACATTTTCCGGCTGTTACCCAGTCGGCTCTTTGCGGAGAAGAACTCTATGAAGGGGCTGGCTTGGGAATAGAACTTGACATCGGGATACTGTTCGCGAAGGAAGGAGCAGGCGCTCTTGTCCATGCCGAACAGTACGACGGTGTTGTTCTTGTGCAGTATGTTGTATTGCACGGTTTCGTTTTCCCGCTTGGGGTGGTTGTGATAGAAGATGATTTCCGCTTGTTCGTCCTCGAAGAACTCCAGAGGAATGAATGTAAAGCGTTTGTTCGCCATGAGCACATTGACACGGCGGAAGGGGCGTTTCAGCCACTCCAGTTCGCGGAAGGTCTGTTTCAGATTGGCAGTGAGGGAGAGGGACTCATCCACTTCGCGGTCGTAGTAAGAAAACTCACCGTCGCCCAGAGGGTTGAACACAGAAAAAGAAAATCCATCCGTACTGAGACGGATGGATAATGTATACTGTTCCGATTTATTAAAATCAGTCGTTTCTATCATACGTTTGTCGGGGTGAGATTATTCCCAGTTACCGGCGTTGTTGTTAGCTGTTTCCAAGCTACCAATCATCAGACCGCAGTACTTGCCAAGTTTGGTTTGTACGTCCTTGATGTTGGCAATTTCTTGTGCATCCAGACCGTTCAAATAAACTTCGTACGGAGTCTTCACTTCGAGCAGACAGAAAGGAGCGCCGGATTTGGCTGTATCGTTCTTGATGGCCATTTCGAACTGTGCACCGTTTCCGAAGGGAACATATCTCATTGAATCGGGGTTGAAACCTTTCGGGAAGATAGTATCCAATACGGCTACCCACAGAGTATCACGCTTGAAGTTTTCCAATCCCCATTTCTTGACGTCAGCATAGTTACCTGTCTTCTTTGCCTTATTGATGATGTTGATGGCTTTCTTTTCAGTCAGACCGTCTTCCAGCTGCTTATCGTTCAGTTCTCCTTGCTTGAAGATGAACGGAAGTTTCTGGTTTTTAACAAAGTCAATCAGAGAGTCGAAGCTTGCAGTATATTGCTGGTCATGTAAAGTACGATATTCCAATTGTGCTTTACGGATGTCAATCAGACGTGCAATGACGGCTGCGTCTCTGTGCTTCTTTGCTTTTTCAAAGTTGATAGGACCCATAATGCTGGTGTAACAAATATAAATTAGCACCAAAGCACATAAGCCTAAAATGACATTAAATACTGTTTTCATGATAAATATGTTTTTTAGTTGTTATATTCGCACCGCAAAAATAAAAGAAATTAATTTAAAAACGATAGTTCCCTTTACTTTTTTCTGTTACAAAAATGATAAATAACTATTTAGAAAGGCAAATTAAGGAAAATTTTCCTTACCAACCAACTCCTGAGCAAGAAATTGCTGTAAAATCTTTATCGGAGTTCCTTCTGTCACCCCGTAGCGAGGTGGTTTTTATGCTTCGTGGTTATGCGGGGACGGGTAAAACATCGTTGGTCGGTGCCTTGGTGCGGACGTTGGATAAGTTGCAACAAAAGTCGGTATTGCTGGCACCGACCGGACGGGCGGCAAAAGTTTTCTCGGCGTATGCGGGGCATCCGGCGTTTACAATTCATAAAAAAATTTATAGACAGCAATCTTTCTCCAATGAGCTGAGCAATTTTTCTGTGAACGATAATTTGACAACTCACACTTTATATATAGTGGATGAGGCCTCGATGATTTCCAATGAGGGACTGTCCGGTTCCATGTTCGGCACGGGCAGATTGCTGGACGACCTGGTGCAGTTTGTCTATTCCGGCCAGGGATGCCGCCTGCTGCTGATGGGCGATACGGCACAGCTGCCGCCGGTGGGGGAGGAGCAGAGCCCTGCCCTCTTTGCCGATGCCTTGAAAGGCTACGGGCTGGAAGTGGTGGAGGTGGACTTGACGCAGGTGGTGCGTCAGGAGCAACAGTCGGGCATTTTGTGGAATGCCACCCGCCTGAGGCAGTTGATAGCGGAAGACGATTGCTACAGCCTGCCAAAGATAAAGGTTTCGGGGTTTGCCGACATTAAAGTTCTGCCCGGAAATGAGCTGATAGAAACGCTGAGCTCTTGCTACGACCGCGACGGGCTGGATGAAACCATCGTGGTGTGCCGTTCCAACAAGAGGGCGAACATCTACAACAAAGGCATCCGTGCGCAGATTCTCTGGCGTGAGGATGAATTAAACACCGGTGATTTGTTGATGGTGGCGAAAAATAACTACTTCTGGACGGAAAAGGAGAAGGAGATGGATTTCATTGCCAACGGTGAGACTGCCGTGGTGCGCCGCGTGCGCCGTACGCGAGAGCTGTATGGCTTCCGCTTTGCAGACGTGACGCTGGTCTTTCCCGACTATAACGACTTTGAACTGGAAGTGAACATGCTGCTTGATACGCTGCATACCGACTCGCCTGCGCTGCCCAAGGCAGAAAACGACCGGCTTTTCTACTCCGTCCTCGAAGATTATGCCGACATCACCGTGAAGCGCGAGCGGATGAAGAAGATGAAGGCAGACCCGTACTACAACGCCTTGCAAGTGAAGTATGCCTATGCCGTGACTTGCCACAAGGCGCAGGGCGGGCAATGGAAGAATGTCTTTCTGGACCAGGGGTATATGACGGATGAATATCTGACACCCGATTATTTCCGTTGGCTCTACACCGCCTTTACCCGTGCCACGGGAACGCTCTACTTGGTGAACTATCCGGAAGAACAAATAGTTTGAAAAAGAGAGGGGTACCGATGCAGTATTCTGGCATTTTTTGTATTTTTGTAGATAGAACAACTATAACTGAACAAGTATGAAGAAGCTATACTCTCTCTTTGCTTTGATAGCACTGCTGTTTACCGCTTCCGGTTGCGAGGACGATTACCGAAGCATGGTACTTTTCGAAGGTGTGGAGCCTATCTACCAGATTGGGACATGTGACAATCTGGTGTCCAATCTTTCTTATTATCTTTCTGAAACAAACGAAGATACAGTGCTGGGCATTGACGGCGGCGACGGTTCCTATAATGTGATTAACGAGCACGAGTCGGTGGCTTCCGTGACTTTTACCGATGATGTCAACGGGTATCAGCGTATCAAGATTCATCCGCTGGCAGAGGGGGAGACGATTGTGAAGGTGATGGATGGTTCCGGTGAGGAAACACAACTGCGCATCACGGTGAAAGGTCGTAGGCAATATACGTTGACGAAAATGGGCTTCGAGTATGGTATCAGTAGTGGTGCACCGACGGAACTGCTGGGTGATGTTTCTAAGGCACTTGCCGAGCGTCCTTGGGTGAAGGATGGCGGGTATTATGTGCTGGTGCCCGAAGATTTCTCCAATAGTATGTGGAAAGGTGTATTGGAAATCTATCCGACGGGAAAAGAGGAGGAACCGCTAATGGGGATATACGAGACAGTTCCAGTGGAAGATGAGAACGGAGATACATATGCATTGTGGCAGTTTACTTATAATGGAGAGAAGAGGCTCTTTACGCGGACGGTCTCGGGAAATGGTAAATGTGTACTTGCGGAAAATGTAACTCCTTTCTGTCCTTCCGGTTTGCTGCCCGAAGGTGCACTGGTGGTTTATCGCGAAATGTTTATACTTCGGATGGAATAAGGTTTTAGTGGAAATCTTGTCAAGAGCAGATTTACGAAAGATTAACAGACGGGAGGCTTAGGCTTCCCGTTTTTGTTTCTGTTGCGCATCATCTGTCTGTTCTGTATGCATCATTCGTTTGCTTCGAATGCATTGTCTGTTTGTTCTGGACTAATCATCCGTTCCCTCCACTTCACTGTCCCAAACCTTAGGGTTTTTCACGGAAACCCCAGGGCTTTGGAGGGTAAATGCCAGCCATTTCACTTGCTAAGGTGTGGCATTTAGGATGGTAAGGTGTGGAGTTTGGGGAGCCGGCATGTGGCATTTCAAATGGAATACCGTGGAGGATAAAAAGAAAAGGAGAAGCAATGCTCCTCCTTTCCCGGTAGTTTAATTTTGAAATATCTAAAAAATGACATTACAAATATACAACATCACAGAGGCGATGTCAAGTGTTTCGCCAATTATTTTCAATTATAATCCTGCCAATTCCAAAACTTTGTCAATGGCAGCGTTCAGTCCGTCAGCATTCTTACCGCCGGCAGTTGCAAAGTGGGGCTGGCCACCGCCACCGCCTTGGATAAGTTTGGCAGCTTCTTTCACCAGGTTACCGGCTTTCAGTCCGCCTGCCACGAGGTTGTCGCTCAGCATGACGGTCAGCATCGGCTTGCCTTCGGCTTCTGTTCCCGCTACGAAGAACAGGTTTTCCGTAATCTGGCCACGCAACTGGAAGGCGATGTTCTTCACTGTTTCTGCCGGCAGGGGAGCACAGAACTTGATGACTTTAACGCCATTGACTTCCTGCACGTTCTTCAGCAGTCTTTCTTTCAGCTGTGCTTCTTTCTCTTTCATGAAGTCCTCTACCTGTTTCTTCAGTCCGGCGTTTTCGTCAATATACTTACGGATGGTTCCGGCAAGGTCGGGTGCGTTGTTGAAGAGCGCCTTCAAGTCGTGCAGCGTGTCCTCGATGGTGTTCATCAGTTCCTCCACGCGTGCACCCGTGTAGGCTTCGATACGGCGCACACCGGCAGCCACGGAGCTTTCGGAGATAATCTTCACCATACCGATGTTTCCGGTTGCAGCCACGTGCGTACCACCACAGAATTCTACGGAAGAACCGAACTGGATAACGCGTACATGGTCGCCGTACTTCTCGCCGAACAGAGCGATGGCGCCCAGTTCTTTGGCTTCTTCGATAGGAATGTTGCGGTATTCCTTCAAAGGTATGTTGGCGCGAATCTTTGCATTAACGATGTGTTCCACCTTGCGGATTTCCTCGTCCGTCACCTTCTGGAAGTGTGAGAAGTCGAAACGCAGGGAGTCCGGTGTAACCAAAGAGCCCTTCTGCTCTACATGCTCGCCCAATACTTCGCGCAGCGCAGCATCCAGCAAGTGGGTAGCAGAGTGGTTGGCGGCACAAGCGGCACGCTTGTCGGTATCCACGCATGCCATCATCGGAGCTTCCATGTGTTCGGGCAGCTTCTTGGTGATGTGGATAGGCAGGTTGTTCTCCTTCTTGGTGTCTACCACTTCGATGGTCTCAAACTCGTTCACCAATACACCGGTGTCACCTACCTGACCGCCGCTTTCGGCATAGAACGGAGTCTTGTCCAGTACAATCTGATACAAGGTTTGGTTCTTCTGCTTCACTTGTCGGTAGCGCAGAATGGATGTTTCGTATTCCGTATAGTCATATCCTACGAATTCGGTAGTACCCTCCTTTAGCGTAATCCAGTCACCGGTCTCTATGGCGGCGGCATTGCGGGCACGCTGTTTCTGCTGCTGCATTTCGGCGTCAAACTCCTTGATGTCGGCAGTCATGCCGTTTTCGCGGAGAATCAGTTCCGTCAAGTCGAGCGGGAAACCGAAGGTATCATATAAGGTAAAGGCATCCTTTCCGCTGATTTCGTTCTTGCCGGCGGCTTTGGCGTCTGCCATGGTCTTTTCCAGCAGGCGGATACCTGTCTCCAAAGTGCGGAGGAAGGAGTCTTCTTCTTCCTTGATAACTTTGGCAATCAGTTCCTTCTGTGCATCCAGTTCGGGATAAGCGGCGCCCATGTTCTCGATGAGTACGGGGAGGAGCTTGTACATGAATGCCTGCTTCTGTCCGAGGAACGTGTAACCGTAGCGCACGGCACGGCGGAGGATACGACGGATGACGTAACCTGCCTTGGCATTGCTCGGAAGCTGTCCGTCGGTGATGGAGAAGGCGATGGTGCGGATGTGGTCGGCAATTACACGCATGGCGATGTCCGACTTCTCATCTTCGCCATACTTCTTGCCTGCCATGTCTCCGATGGCTTTCAGTATCGGTTGGAATACGTCGGTGTCGTAGTTGGAGGTCTTTCCTTGCAGTGTGCGCACCAGTCGCTCGAAGCCCATGCCGGTGTCGATAACCTTGGCGGGAAGTCCTTCCAGGCTGCCGTCCGCCTTGCGGTTGAACTGCATGAACACGAGGTTCCAGATTTCAATCACCTGCGGGTGGTCTTTGTTCACCAGCTGGCTGCCGGGTACTTTGGCCTTCTCTTCTTCCGAACGGGAGTCCACATGGATTTCCGAACACGGACCGCACGGTCCCGTATCACCCATTTCCCAGAAGTTATCGTGTTTGTTGCCATTCAGAATGTGGTCTTTCGGCAAGAACTGCTCCCAGTAAGAAGCGGCTTCGTTGTCGCGTTCCAGTCCTTCTTCGGCGCTACCTTCGAATACGGTGGCGTAGAGGTCTTTGGGGTCGAGTTTCAATACATCCACCAGATACTCCCATGCCCAGGAGATGGCTTCCTTCTTGAAGTAGTCGCCAAACGACCAGTTGCCCAGCATCTCGAACATGGTGTGGTGGTAGGTATCGTGACCCACTTCCTCCAGGTCGTTGTGCTTTCCGCTTACGCGAAGGCATTTCTGCGAGTCAGCAACTCTTTTGTATTTCGCCGGGTGGTTGCCCAAAATAATATCTTTAAACTGGTTCATTCCCGCATTGGTGAACATCAACGTGGGGTCATCCTTAATCACCATCGGGGCCGAAGGCACTATCTGGTGACCTTTACTTTCGAAGAAACTCTTGAAAGAGTCTCTGATTTCGTTTGCAGTCAACATACTCTCTATTGATTTATCTGATTCTAATTTGATTTACCTTCTCTTGTCGTTTTTTGCCCGTTTCTTACTACTAACTACTTGCTACTTAGTCTTAATATTCTTGAAAAAACTGTGCAAAGATAGCTTGTTTTTATTACTTTTGTCGCATTGACAAGCGAAATATTTCCTAAGATGCGCAAAGTTTACTACATTTATAATCCCCAGACGCAGACGTACGACCGTATTTATCCTACCGTGAGGCAGCGGGCGCTGAGCATTCTCCGCCGTTTGTTCATCGGTATGGGGCTGGGTGCGGGCAGTTTCATCGTATTGCTGCTTATCTTCGGCTCTCCGTCGGAGAAGGAGTTGCGAAAGGAGAACAGCAAACTGCAGGCGCAGTACAACGTCCTCTCCCGCCGGCTGGACGAGGCTATGGGAGTGCTGCAAGACATACAGCAGCGTGATGACAATCTGTACCGGGTGATTTTCATGGCCGACCCTATTCCTTCTGCCATCCGTCAGGCTGGATACGGCGGTACCAACCGCTATGAGCATCTGATGGATATGGCTAACTCCGACTTGGTTATCAATACCACGCAGAAAATGGATATGATTAGCAAGCAACTCTATATCCAGTCCCGCTCCTTTGACGATGTGGTGGAGATGTGCAAGAATCATGATGAAATGCTGCGCTGCATTCCTGCCATACAGCCGGTTTCCAATAAAGACCTCCGTAAGACCGCTTCGGGTTACGGTACGCGTATTGACCCCATTTATGGTACCAGCAAGTTCCATGAGGGTATGGACTTTTCGGCTCCCCAGGGCACGGATGTCTATGCCACGGGAGATGGCACCGTGGTGCAGATGGGCTGGCAATCGGGCTATGGCAACAGAATTGTGATAGACCACGGCTTCGGTTATCAGACGGTGTATGCACACTTGCGCGATTTCCGGACGAAGTTGGGCAAGAAAGTGGTACGTGGTGAGGTCATTGGCGGGGTAGGCAGTACGGGCAAGAGTACTGGTCCGCACTTGCACTACGAAGTACACGTTAAGGGAAAAGTTGTGAATCCCGTCAACTACTACTTCATGGATCTCAGTGCCGAGGATTATGACCGCATGATACAGATTGCGGCGAACCATGGTAAGGTGCTTGATTGACGGATGATTTATAGAGAAAGGATTACATCATGCTGAATACAGATAAGAATTTAAAGTTATATTACTCCATCAGCGAGGTGGCTGCCATGTTCGATGTCAACGAATCACTGCTCCGTTTCTGGGAAAAGGAGTTTCCGCAACTCAATCCGAAGAAGGGGGGGCGGGGAATACGCCAGTACCGTAAGGAGGACATTGAGACAGTGAAACTTATCTATCATCTGGTGAAGGAGCGCGGAATGACCTTGCCCGGCGCCCGCCAACGGATGAAAGACAATAAAGAAGCTACGATACGCAACTTTGAAATCGTAGATCGCCTGAGAGCTATCCGCGAAGAACTGGTAGGCATGAAACTGGCATTGGATGAGTTTACTTACGAGGATGTGGAGAGCTTGAAGGAAAATATTCAAGGACTGAAGTAGAATAAATACCACTCCGTTTATTCCTCTACTCTCGTCACTTGTTTTATATTCTGTATCTGCTTCAGGTTATTGCAGATAGTGCGCACGTCGTCCACATCGTGTACATAGAGTTGTATCTTTCCTTCGAAGATACCGTCGTTGGTTTCGATGGTCAGTTTACGGATATTCACGTTGAGCTGGCGGGAGATGACTTGAGTTACTTCGTTCAGCAATCCCATGCTGTCTATACCTTTTATATATATGGTGACGAGGAACGACAAATCCTTGTGAGTGTCCCACTCGGTGGCGATGATACGGTTTCCGTAGCTACTCTTAAGGCGGGTGGCAACGGGGCATTGGCGCTTGTGGATGACAACACGGTTTTGCTCGTCGATGTATCCCAGTACGTCGTCACCCGGAATGGGATGGCAACAGTCGGCCATAATATAGTTCTTTGAGATGGTCTCTTCCGTCAGCTTCAGAATCTGCTTAGTGTTGATTTTCTCTTGCGGTGTTTTCTCTTCCGGTTGTTCTTTGGCATCCTTGTTGTCCTTGTTACCGAAGGAGAAGGTCAGGAACTTCTTCCAGTTGCTGTTCTGCTTTTCCTTGAACACGTTCTTGTCGGCATCGCCCAGCACAACCCGTTTGTTGCCGATGGCAACGAGCAGCTCGTCGCGGGTGTGGAAGCCGTGCAGCCTGGTCAGCTTGTCCAGAGCAGCATTATCCATACGTATATCCTCGTTTTTGAAGAATTCGTTCAGTATGGTTTCACCTTCTTTCTGATAGGCTTTCGCCTCTTTGCGCAGGATGGCGGCAATCTTGGCGCGGGCGCGGGCGGTGGTGGCATACACTTCCCACTCCGGCTGCACGCGTTGCGATTTGGAGGTCAATATCTCTACCTGGTCACCGCTTTGCAGTTTGTGGCTTAGGGGAACCAGTTTGTGGTTTACCTTGGCGCCGATGCAGTGGCTGCCGATGTCGGTATGCAAGGAGAAGGCAAAGTCCAGTGCCGTAGAGTTCTGCGGCATGGTCTTGAGGTCGCCTTTCGGGGTGAAGACGAAAATTTCCGATGCAAACAAGTTCAGTTTGATGGTATCGAGAAAATCGATGGCGTCCGGTTGTGGGTCGTCCAGAATTTCCTTGATGGTACGCAACCATTTCTCCAGTTCGCCTTCATCTTCGCTGCCTCCGCCTTCTTTGTATTTCCAGTGGGCGGCAAAGCCTTGTTCGGCAACGTCATTCATGCGTTCACTGCGGATTTGTACTTCAATCCATTGCCCGTTGTTACCCATAAGGGTGACGTGCAGGGCTTGGTAGCCGTTGGCTTTGGGATGGCTCACCCAGTCGCGCAGGCGGTCAGGGTGGGGCTTGTATATCTTGGATATGGAGACGTAAATGTCGAAGCAGTCGTTTAGCTCTTCCTCTATATTGCGGGGCTCGAAGATGATGCGGACAGCAAGCAAATCATAGATTTCCTCGAAGGGGACATGCTTGGTCTGCATTTTGTTCCAGATGGAGTAGATGGACTTTACACGGGCAAGGATACGGTATTTCAGTCCCATTTTGTCCAGTTGCGCCCGTATCGGAGCGGTGAACTCATTGAATACCTTGTCGCGCTCCACGGCGGTGGCTTCCAGTTTCTCTTCTATCTCGTGGTACTCTTCCGGATGTTCGTACTTGAAGCTCAGGTTTTCCAGTTCTGTCTTGATTTTGTACAAGCCGAGGCGGTTGGCGAGCGGGGCATAAATATAGAGTGTTTCGCCTGCAATCTTGAACTGCTTGTTGGGCAGCATGGAGCCGAGTGTACGCATGTTATGCAGACGGTCGGCTATCTTGATGAGGATAACCCGGATATCGTCGGACATGGTGAGCAGCAGCTTCTTGAAGTTCTCTGCCTGCGCCGAGGCACGGTCGCCGAAGATACCGCCGGAAATCTTTGTCAGCCCGTCTACAATCTGGGCGATTTTGGGACCGAAGATGTTTTCAATATCCTCTACGGTGTAGTCGGTGTCCTCCACCACATCATGCAGCAATGCCGAGCATATGGAAGTAGACCCCAGTCCTATCTCATTACAGACAATCTTTGCCACAGCAATGGGGTGCATGATGTAGGGCTCGCCGGAACGACGCTTGATGCCCTTATGCGCCTGGTTGGCAAAGTTGAATGCTTTGGTTATTATTTCGACGCGCTTGCGGTGCTTGGTGGCCAAATAGTCGTTCAACAGTTCTTGGAATGCCTGTTCGATCATTTCCTCTTCGGCTTTTTCCTTTTCCTTCTGACTTATATTTTCTTCCATATACTGCTTTCTCCTTTCTTCACTTCACTTTTTGCAAAAATAAGCAATTTTCAACACCGGGCAAGCGTTTATGTCTTTATTTATAAATCTTCAAGCGCTTTCCTGCGGAGATTCTGGTACTGCGCAATCCATTCCAACTTTTTAACTGATTGACAGTGACACCGTATTTCCGTGCAATGCTGCCGAGATTCTCGCCACTGCGTATCTTGTGGTAGGTGACATTCCCCGTAGCGGTACTGCCTTTGCTGCTACGTGCCGTCGAGCGTGTATTGGAAACGGCCACGACTCTGCGGTTCTTGAACAGCTCGTTACTGCGGTGGGCATAGATGGTGTCTTGCTTGTCAATGAAGGCACTGATGTAGTTGATGGGGAGGCGTAGCGTCTGCGGCTTGCTCTCTCCGGGGATGATGCTTTTCTTGAATTGGGGATTTAGGCTCTTTATCTGGTCCAGGCTGATGCCGCATAGGTCGGAAATCTGCTCGAAATGAAGGTTACGGCTTACTTGCACCGTATCGGTTGCTTCCGGAATGTCGGTTTCCATGGGGCAGATGTTGTGCTTGCAGTAGTAGGTCATTACGTAGTTGGCGGCAATGAAGGCGGGCACGTAGCCGCGTGTCTCTTTGGGCAGATAGTTGTAGATTTCCCAATAATCGGTTTTCCCTCCCGAGCGGCGGATGGCTTTGTTGATGGTGCCCGGACCGCAGTTGTAGGCGGCAATCACCAGGTTCCAGTCTTTGTAAATGTCATACATGTCCTTCAGGTAGCGTGCTGCCGCCCAGGTCGCCTTTATCGGGTCACGGCGTTCGTCTACGAGGCTGTTGCTTTCCAGTCCGTATATCTTTCCGGTGGCGAGCATAAACTGCCATAGTCCGCAGGCTCCCGCGCGGGATACGGCAGAAGGGTTGAGAGCAGATTCTATGATGGGCAGGTATTTCAGCTCGAGCGGCAGGCCGTAGGCATCCAGCGCTTCTTCGAAGATGGGCATATAGAAGTTGCAGGCGCTCAGCATGAAGGCAACCTGGTTGCGCAGACGTCCGGCATACATGTCGATGAACTTGCGCACAATCTCGTTGTATGGCATTTCCATGACGGTCGGCATGCGCGACAACCGGTCTATGTATACAGAGTCACTGAACATCGGGTTTACGGTAGAGGTGCTGCAGTCTTTTCCCAAGTCTATGTAATTCTTGGCTTTCCAGTCATTGAGCAGGCTGTCCAGCGGATAGGTCATGCTTTTGGGCAGCTCGATGGATTCCTGGCGTTCCGTGCCGTTTTCGCGGATAAGCACTTCCACGCTTTCTTGCGCATGCATGGCCGGAGCGGTGAAGAGGGCGCAAAACAGAAGCGAGGAACCGAGAATAATTCTTTTCATATATATGGCCTTGTGTGTCATTAGGTAATAATTTATGCTTTAATTTTCGTTTTTAGAATCGGAAACTGCATTGCACGCCGACGTTCTTATTAGAGGAACCAGTCATCTGGCTGTTGATTATGGCAGGTTCCACTTTCATGCTGAGGTCGGGGGTGATGTCAAAGTTGGACAGCTCTGCGTCTACGTATGCGTCGACAACAGACAGCAGGTATACACCGATAAAGGCGAAGATGCTCAAGTCGCGGTATCGTCGGAAGGTATCCTTACGCTTCCGTAGTGTCTCCGTCAGCTGGCTTTCGGTATAGTTATAGTTGGGAGGCAGCAGGTCGGTAATGGTACTGGAGTTGAAATTACCATTTACGGCATCCTTGTAGGCGGCCGAATAGTCCTTATACATCTTGCTGTTCCACGTAAGGGCATAGGCACAACCGGCAAATCCTCCATAGAAGATGGGCAGTTTCCAATACTTGCGGTTGTAAATTTGTCCACCGCCGGGAATGACGAGGGCAAGCCAGGTGGCTTTTGTGGGATTAGGTACCCACCTTTTGGGGTCGATGGCCTTTTGCAGACTGTCTGTAGGCACGGGCTGTTCCTTCAGGTCGGGGCTGGCAGTCATTTCCAGCATCTTCCGCTTGTTTTCGGCTGCAAGACTGTCGGCAACAGTGAGGCTGTCCCGGTTCACCACGGTGTTGAGTGTATCGGTCTGATGCCGCTGCGCACGCTTGGAAGCGGCACGTGGACGGTCCTGACCATACATAGCAATCCCTGCCATCTGTAAAAAACAGAGCAGCAGGGCAATGGCTAACTGATATATTCTTCCTTTTTTCCTCATTTATTTCTTCAGCGTATCAAGAATGCCGATGATACGTTCCAATTCTTCTTCGTTATTGAACGGGATACTGATTTTACCTTTTCCTTTCTCCGAGCAGGTTAGCTGCACCTTGGTACTGAAAAAGCCCGAGAGCTGTTGTTTCAGCATATTGAATTCTTCGGGCAGTTTGGCGCGCTTGGGGGCAATCTTACGACCACCGCTCTTCACGCTTTCGCCTTCACTCAGTGACTTTACTATTTCTTCCACTTTGCGTACGGAATACCCGTGCTCCAGGATTTCTTCGAAAATCTTCACTTGCAGTTTGGGATCGCCAAGCGTTACCAACGCGCGGGCATGTCCCATGTCTATCTGCTTGTTCTGCAGTCCCATCTGGACGGGGGCGGGCAGTTTGAGCAGGCGCAGGTAGTTGGCAATGGTGGTACGCTTCTTACCTACGCGTTCGCTGAGGCGTTCCTGCGTCAGTCCGTATTGTTCCAACAGATGCTGGTAAGCGAGGGCTATTTCTACGGAGTTCAAGTCTTCGCGCTGTATGTTTTCGATGAGCGCCATTTCCATGACGTTCTCGTCATCTGCAGTGCGGATATAGGCAGGGATGCTTGTCAGTCCGGCAAGCTGCGAAGCACGGAAACGACGCTCGCCGGCGATAATCTGGTATTCGTCGTCGCTAAGCTTGCGCAGGGTGATGGGCTGTATGATGCCGATTTCGGAGATGGAATCGGCTAACTCCTGCAACGCAACCGGGTCGAATTCATGACGGGGCTGGTTGGGATTGACCGTAATCTTCGACAGCTCTATCTCATTGATAGAGGAGGAGCCTTCGGTCTTTACTTCATCCATGGAGAAGAGGGCGTCCAGCCCGCGTCCTAATGCATTTCTTTGTGCCATCTGTTTATTTACTATTTGACGATTTACAATTTAACCATACGGGATGATTTGTTTGTGCATTGTAAATATGGTATTTATCACTAATCATTAATCACTAACCACTATAATCACTTCTTTTCGTTTCTGCTTATCAATTCCTTGGCAAGTGCCATGTGGTTTTTGGCTCCGGTTGAGTCTGCGTCATAGAGAATGGTGGGCAGGCCGTAGCTGGGAGCTTCGCTCAGTTTCACATTGCGCTGGATGACGGTGTTGAATACCAATTCCTGGAAGTGGCGTTTCACTTCATCGTAAATCTGGTTGGCCTGGCGCAGACGCGAGTCGTACATCGTCAGCAGGAAGCCTTCGATTTCGAGGGCAGGGTTCAGCTTGGACTTGATGATTTTAATGGTATTCAGCAATTTGCTGATGCCTTCCAGTGCAAAATATTCCGCTTGTACGGGGATGATTACCGAATCGGCGGCAGTCAGTGCGTTGACCGTAATCAGACCCAAAGACGGGGAACAGTCTATCAAGATATAATCAAACTCATTCTTCAGCGGAGCGAGTACTTCTTTCAGTATCTTTTCGCGGTTTTTCAGATTGAGCATCTCTATTTCGGCACCTACCAGATTGATGTGGGAGGAGATTACCTTCAGTGTGTCTATCTCCGTGTCATGAAGGGCCTCGCGTACGTCTGCACGGTCAATAATGCACTCGTAGATAGTACATTCCGACTGCTTGATGTCCACACCCAATCCTGAGGAGGCATTGGCCTGCGGGTCGGCATCTACAACGAGCACTTTCTTTTCAAGCGTGGCGAGTGAGGCTGCGAGGTTGATTGTCGTCGTAGTCTTGCCTACACCACCCTTTTGGTTAGCCATAGCAATTATTTTTCCCATAATCTCAATATTTATTGGCAGCGAAATAAGTGATAATTCCGGATAGCGCCTACAAATTTGGAGAAAGATTGCAAAAACGGTTGATAAGTCGGCTGTTTTGTTAATAACTCACAGACGTTTACCGCTGTTTTTCTTCTTGTAAATTGCGCGTAAAGCGTTCTTTCTCTGTTTAGTGGGCAAATATACGTATTTATCTTGAAATGAAGCTGATTTTTTGTCTCGCTTGCAGAAGATTAAGATTTGTAAACCAATGGAAGACATTGGCTTGGACTATTCTCTCTACTTGCATGAGATGTACATCTCGTGTTGTTTGAAACGTGCATCTCATGTTGCTCGAGATGTACATCTCATGCAGATGGACTACCGTGTGGAAGATGGTCGGGGGATAAGTTGTTCCCGGGCAGAAGGAGAGGAGCTGGTGTCAGACCAAGGCTTTGACGAACTCCCAGCAGAAGTACGCACTCATCACACATTTCACTACTGTGCCCAGCAAGAATCCAAGCAGCGAGCCCAGCCCCGATTTCAAGGCCTGGTCTGTCTTGCTGCCTCCCATCAGTTCGCCGGCAAAGGCTCCGAGAAAGGGGCCGAGGATGATGCCCCAAGGCATGAAGAACAACCCTACGATGGTGCCTATGAGGCAGCCGCGCGTTCCCCACCGACTGCCTCCGCTGTATTTGCTGCCCAGCATCGGGACGAAATAATCCAGTATCTGTACAAGGACGACTGCTGCCAGCCATAAAAGTAACTGCGTGGTGGAAAACTGCGCCTTGTCCGTGAAATGTAGAAGCAACAAGCCTGCATAGGCTACGGGCGGTCCCGGAATCATAGGCAGGATGCAGCCTGCCAATCCGACAATCAGGCAGAGGATGCCCAAGATGATGAGAAGAATGTCCATAGGTGTATCGTTTCTGTTGGTGAAGATGGCAGCGGTTGTTCCCTGCTACTCGAATCGGTTGTATATGACAATGGGGCGGGAGCGGCGTGTGCTCATCGACGGGAACCATATATCGTCGGCTGTGAGGCCACATTGCTTGATGGCTTCGGCGCAGTATTCCAGTCGTCCGAAGTCGGCATCGACATTGTTTGTACCGAATGTGAATTTGATTCCACGTGCTTTGGCGCGACGGATAATCTCGAAACTGGGAATCCGGTAGCGTGCATTGATTTCCAGAGCGATTCCATGTTGTTGCAATACATCCAATACGCGTTCAATGCGTCCGTCCGTCCAGTACTTGTCGTAATCATGCGCCATAGTATCGGGCAAGAAGGTAGGGTTGGCATAAATGTCGGCAGGCTCGTTGGTCAGAATCAGGACTGTTTGGTCGACAAGGTGGTCCATATACTGTTCAAGCGTAATGTCATCAAAGAGTGCTTCTTCGGCCCGGTAGATGCGCGAATTACGTCCCTTGTGGTCTATGATGGTCATGGCGTCGGTAAACAGGTAATCGAAAATCCCCAAGGCTTCCTGCGAGAAAGTTGCCGTCCATTTGCGTCCCTCACCTTGTACACCGCATAGGAATGGCATCTCTTTTACTTCATTAAAATAGTCATACACTTCTTTGTCGTCGGCCAGCATACGTCCTACGCCTCCTTCTCCGGCATTGGGGGCGACACCATAGTTGATACCGTAATTCATGGACATGGCGTGTGCCGTTTCCTTCGTCAGCCCTCCTTTCAAGTGAACGTGGTAGTCTATAACTGGGAAATCGCGCTGCTGTAGCCTGATTATCTCATCCGTGTGCTCGTCTACCGGAGCAAGCGTGTCGGCTTCGTTGCGTGCTTCCTTGGCAAGCCGTTCGATGGCGAGATTCCGGAATGACACTTCGCCGTGTATGCCTTGCAGGGCAATGGAACCTTGACTCAGCAGTTGCCGGGCGTGCTCCTCTGTGCGATATGGGTGTCCGGGTTCGGTATAGCAAACAACTTCGGTTCCGTTAATGCAGACAATGATGTTTTGTCCGCGTACGGTTATCTCGAAGTCAAACCATTCTCCATCTTTTGCGAGTGAGCGATAGAGGTTGCGCACCGAGGCGAGTGAGCCGCTCTTGCGTGTGCCGTCGATGTCTCCGTTACGGAATATCACTTCATAACCGGACTCGCCGTCCGTATGAAAGAGGAGGCCTGCTTCGGAGCCGGGTTGTGTGAGGGCTTCTCCGGTGAGTCGGAAATTTTGGTATTCTTTGTCGTTGAAGAGCTTCCGGCCTTCTGCAATGACCGGGTCTGCCGTGTGAAGCGTAGATGTCCCGTCATTCCATTGGTCAAGTGGCTCGGGAGAACTGCTCCTGCCACAGCTTGTCAGGGTTGTTAGAAACAGAATAATTGCGGCAGCTGCCGTCTCGATGCGTGCAGCAATGGTAGAATGGCAAAAAGTGTTCATTATAGCATGGATTTTATGAATGATTATATTCCAACTATTGTCGGTACAAAGTTAGCCTTTTCTGAAAATATCTTTGAATACAAAAGAATTATTATCTTTGTAGTATTCTGTTTAAAGCCTTTTTAGCTACTTTTGCACGATAATAAAAAAGAAAGTTATGGAAAATCAGAGACCTTTGATATTGATTTCCAATGATGACGGCATCATTGCGAAAGGTATTAGCGAGTTAATCAAATTCCTCCGTCCGCTGGGCGAGATTGTGGTAATGGCGCCGGATGCACCCCGCTCTGGAAGTGCGTGTGCGCTGACTGTAACGGAACCTATCCACTACCAGTTGGTCCGTAAGGATGTTGGGCTGACGGTATACAAGTGTTCCGGTACGCCGACCGATTGTGTGAAGCTGGCTTTTCATACGGTGCTCGACCGCAAGCCCGACTTGGTGGTAGGCGGCATCAACCACGGCGACAATTCTTCTGTAAACCTGCATTATTCCGGTACGATGGGCGTTGTGATAGAGGGATGCCTGAAAGGAGTGCCTTCCATCGGATTCTCCCTTTGCAACCATGAGCCGAACGCTGATTTTGAACCTGCAGGTCCTTACATCCGCGAGATAGCCCGGCTGGTATTGGAGAAAGGACTCCCTCCGTTGACATGCCTCAATGTCAACTTCCCCGATACCAAAGAATTGAAGGGTGTGAAGATTTGCGAACAAACCAAGGGGCAATGGACCAATGAATGGGAAAACTTTGCTCATAGAGGAGATGCCCATTACTACTGGCTGACCGGCGAGTTTGAGAACAACGATGCCGAAAATGAGAAGAATGACCATTGGGCGCTTGATAACGGTTATGTGGCAATCACCCCGACCACGGTGGATGCAACGGCATACGGCTTGATTGATGAACTGAAAGCATGGTTCTGAATTAATTGACAATTATCAATTGATATGAAGTATTACTTGATTGTCGGTGAAGCTTCCGGCGACCTGCATGCCTCCCATCTGATGGCTGCATTGAAGGAGGAGGACTTGCAAGCGGAGTTCCGTTTCTTCGGAGGCGACCTCATGGCTGCAGTGGGCGGTGTGATGGTGAAGCATTACAAAGAGTTGGCGTATATGGGGTTCATTCCCGTATTGCTGCATCTGCGCACCATCTTTGCCAATATGAAGCGCTGCAAGGAGGATATTGTTGCGTGGCAGCCGGATGTGCTGATTTTGGTGGACTATCCGGGCTTTAATCTGGATATAGCCAAGTTTGTCCATGCCAACACAAGGATTCCTGTCTTTTATTATATTTCTCCCAAGATTTGGGCATGGAAGGAATACCGCATCAAGAATATTAAACGGGATGTGGATGAGCTGTTCTCCATCCTACCGTTCGAGGTGGAGTTTTTTGAAGGGAAGCACGGGTATCCAATACATTATGTCGGCAATCCGACAGTGGATGAAGTGACGGCTTTTCTTGCTTCCAGCTCAGAGACATTCGACGACTTTGTCCGGGCAAACGGACTTTCGGCCAAACCCGTTATTGCTCTGCTGGCCGGTAGCCGCAAGCAGGAAATCAAGGACAATCTGCCGGACATGCTTCGTGCGGCAGCTTCTTTTCCCGATTATCAACTGGTGCTGGCCGGTGCTCCGGGCATTTCTCCCGAGTATTACAAACGTTATGTGGGTGGGGCGGACGTGAAGATTATCTTCAACAAGACATTTCCTTTGTTGAGGCAGGCAGAGGCTGCACTGGTCACTTCGGGGACAGCAACGCTGGAAACTGCTCTGTTCCGTGTGCCGCAAGCGGTGTGCTACCATACTCCGATAGGGAAGGTTATCGCTTTCCTGAAACGGCATGTACTGAAAGTGAAGTACATTTCCCTGGTCAATCTCATAGCCAACCGGGAGGTGGTGAAAGAGCTGGTTGCAGATACCATGACGGTAGAGCAGGTACGCTCGGAGCTGAACCGCATTTTGTACGATAAGGAATACCGCCGTCAGATGCTCGAGGGATATGAGTATATGGCATCCCGTCTGGGAGAGGCAGGGGCACCCAAACATGCTGCCCGCAAGATGGTGGCATTGTTGAGGAGGAGCAGGGAGGAATAGTCGAAAAATTAAGAATTTGTTAAAATGGGGAAAGCCGGTGCAGTAAATGCCCGGCTTTTGTATTTTCTATACAGAAACAAATGAAAAGAACTTTGATTATGAAAAAGCTACATTGGTTATTTATGGCAATATGTTTGGCAGTGATGCCCGCTTTGCAATCATGTGATGATAACGACGGATATTCTTTGGGTGATTTTACCCCGCCTTTGTGGGCTACTGTGCGTGTTACGGGAAATGCCTTTTATTTAAACTGCGATGTCTGGGGGACACTCTGGCCGGTAAATACGGACATTGGGTGGTATGATGCTGTGGATGGGCAGCGTGTGATTACCGTGTTCAATCCTTTGTGGGACAACTATGCAGGATATGACCATGCTGTGAAGCTGCTGCGTCTGCAGAACGTCTTGACGAAAGAGGTGGAGACGCTGACTCCCGAAACCGAAGAGGAATTCGGTAATGACCCCGTGCGTATATATAAAGGTGATATTACCATCAGTGGTGGCTATATGAACATTTTTTTCATGCAGAACCTGCCATCTTCGACTGATAATAAACACCGTATCAGCCTGGTGCGTCCGCAAGAAGATGATACTTTGTATGGCGAAGATGGATACGTCCATTTGGGACTCCGCTATAACGACTATGATGACCTGACGGGACGTCGTAGTCCTGGTGCTGTCTCCTATAACTTGAACAGTCTGGACATCCCCTCTGAAACCAAAGGCATCAAGTTGAAACTCAATTCAGAAGAGAATGGAGAGGTGGAAGTAACCTTTGATTTGAAAACTGCGGGGAGTAATGAAAAGCTGACTACTAATGTGGATTTGTCCAATATGCAGTTGAAGTAAGAAAGAGTTTGCGAGAGTATATAGTTAGAAAGAGCACCCGTGATTTTGATGTCATTCATCTTGCCCGGGTGCTCTTTTTATATCTGTTTTATGTAAGTTTGGTCATGTGAGCCGTCGTTAGAACATCGTCAAGGCATATAGATAAACAACTGCTGCAGGAATTGCCATCAGGGCACTGTCGAAACGGTCGAGCATCCCTCCATGCCCCGGCAGAATGTTACCGGAATCCTTGATGCCCAATTGGCGTTTCATGAGTGATTCGGTCAGATCGCCCCAAGTGCCGAAAATGACGACAACGATTGCCAGACCTACCCATTGCCATCCTGGCATAAAAGGAAAGAAATGTGCAAAGCCAAGAGAGGAAGCGATGGAGAATATTCCGCCGCCGATGCTGCCCTCCCAGGATTTTTTAGGTGAGATACGTTCGAACAGACGGTGTTTGCCTATCAGCGAACCTACGCAATAGGCACCTGTATCGCTCAACCAGATAAAAACGAAAATGGAAAGCGGTAGAATAGGGTTGTAGGTCACACTGCCCGTTTCCGGGGAGTTCTGAAAAGCAAGTACGTTCAGCAGGGCAAAGGGGAGTGCCACGTACAATTGGCTTAGCATGGAGTAGGCCCAGTTACCCGTCGGATTCTTTTTCTTGAGGTAAAGTTCCGTAATCATCATGTAGAGCAATAGTCCCAAATAAGGAAGGAATACCCGTGCTCCTACAGACTGCTGGGTACAGAAACTCATTAATGCAAGGAAAAGGTAGGCTCCCCCCAATGCAGTGATGGTCTTGTTAATGCTTACTTCGCCGCTTTTGCTGACTAATTGGGCAAACTCATGTACGCTCAGTGCGCTGATAATGGTGAACAGTATACCGAACGAAAGGGGGCTGTAAATAATACAGCCCACCAATACTATGACGAATAACACGCCGGTAACGGCACGTTGGATAAAGTTATTTTTCATGCTTTTCTTCTTCTTCCTTGACTTCCTTTTCTGCTTCTATGGCTTTTTGCTCTTCTTCTTGCTCCGCTTTTTTCAGCTCGGCAGCAGTCTTGTTTGCACTGATTTCCTCCGAGCGGGAAGCCCATGGACGTTTCCCAAAGATGTGTTCAACGTCTTCGGCAAAGATTACTTCTTTGTCAATCAGCAGTTGTGCCAGCCGGTTGTGCCCTTCTTGGTTTTCGGACAATATTTTCTTGGCACGTTCGTACTGTTCGTTGACCATCTGCTTCACTTCTTCGTCAATCAGTTCCGCAGTCTTTTCGCTATACGGGCGGTTGAAGGAATATTCCTCATTATTATAGTAACAGAGGTTGGGTAGTTTTTCGCTCATACCCAGATAGGCAATCATACCGTACGCCTGCTTTGTCACGCGTTCCAAGTCATTCATGGCTCCGGTGGATATTCTACCTAAGAATAGGTCTTCGGCGGCACGTCCTCCCAAGGTGGCACACATCTCATCGAGCATCTGTTCCTTAGTGGTGATTTGCCGTTCTTCCGGCAGATACCAAGCCGCGCCCAAAGCGCGTCCACGGGGTACAATGGTTACTTTAATCAGCGGATTGGCGTATTCCAGTAACCAGGAGATGCTGGCATGGCCGGCTTCGTGTATGGCAATGGAACGGCGTTCGGCCTCGGTAGTGATTTTGGTTTTCTTTTCCAACCCACCCACAATACGGTCTACGGCGTCCAGAAAGTCTTGCTTTCCGACAAACTTTTTGCCGTGGCGGGCAGCTATCAAAGCTGCTTCGTTACATACATTGGCAATGTCTGCCCCCGAGAATCCGGGAGTCTGGCGTGCCAGAAGGTCTACATCCACACTATTGTCTATCTTGATGGGGCGCAGGTGTACACCGAATACTTCCTTACGCTCATTAAGGTCGGGTAGGTCTACATGTATCTGGCGGTCAAAACGTCCGGCGCGCAGCAATGCCTTATCCAAAACATCCACACGGTTGGTGGCGGCTAAGATGATAACACCACTGTTGGAGCCGAAACCGTCCATCTCGGTCAGTAACTGGTTCAATGTGTTCTCGCGCTCGTCGTTGCCACCCATAGCGGCTGCTTTGGCACGGGCACGCCCTACAGCGTCAATCTCGTCGATGAACACGATACAAGGTGCTTTTTCCTTTGCTTGGCGGAACAAATCGCGGACACGGGAAGCTCCCACGCCGACAAACATTTCCACAAAGTCGGAACCTGCCAAAGAGAAGAAAGGTACGTTGGCTTCTCCGGCCACGGCCTTTGCAAGCAGGGTCTTTCCGGTTCCCGGAGGGCCTACCAGCAAGGCGCCCTTGGGTATCTTACCTCCCAAATCGGTATATTTCTGGGGCTCTTTCAAGAACTCGACAATTTCTTCTACCTCTTGCTTGGCTTCAGCAAGTCCTGCCACATCCTTGAATGTAATCTTGATGGGGGAACCTTTTTCAAACAATTGGGCCTTGGACTTTCCTACGCTGAAGATGCCTCCACCTCCGCCCATGCCTCCACCACCGCTCATGCGGCGGGACATGAAAATCCAGAAACCGATAAGGAATGCAAAGGGGAGAATCTGCCACAAAATGGCACCGAAGTAGTTCCGCTTTTTTTCGTAGTTAATGGAGCCGTCAAAGTGGGCGTCGTCTCTTTCCTTTTGCAGGAAATTACCTAGGCTCTCGCGTGAGGGGGCCTCGGTCGTAATAAGCGGATTCTTGCCTACGCGGCTGGAGTCCTGACGAAATACGTTTCCTACGTGCTGGGGTTTGACGTATGCTTCGACGGAATTGTCGTCGTAGCCGATGACTTTGCTTATATAACCGTCTCGTACATATTGCTGGAATTCATCATAAGAGATGTTTTTAGTTGCCGTACCACTTTCATTGGTCAGGTACAACCCCAGCAACATCATCGCTATAATCATATACAGCCAGTTCAGGTTGAACTTGGGCATATTCACTTTATTGGGTTTCTTGTTGGTATTATTGTCCATACGTTTTGATTAATCGAGGTCAGGAATTTGAGTTAATTTGGCGTCTGCCCATAGGTGCTCCAGATTGTAGAATTCCCTTGTTTCAGGCAGGAAGACATGCACCAATATGTCCGAGTAGTCCATAGCTACCCATTCGGCATTGCGCAGCCCGTCTACGGCAAAGGGCTTGGTATCGGCACCCTTGCGTGTGAAGTCCCTGATGGATTCTACAATGGCTGTCACTTGGCTGGGAGAGTTTCCTTGGCAGATGACGAAATAATTGCATATTGTATCGTCGATTTTTGTCAGGTCTGCGATGACGATTTTTTTTCCTTTTTTATCTTGAATACCTTCTGTTATCTGTTGAATCAGTTTCTTCGTTTCGTTCATTATACATTATTATATTAAAACAGTTGACAAATATACGTTGATTTCTCATATCAAACACGCAAAAGAGGAAAACTCTTTCAATTTTTGATTTTTTTTAGTTATATAATCCTTTGGATTACGGTATCTTATCAGTTTTTTGCGAAAAAAATACTCGTTTTTGTTTTGATTTATAGAAATCTTTGTATCTTTGCAACCGCAAAACGGAAATAATAACAATTGGGCTATGGTGTAATGGTAACACTACAGATTCTGGTCCTGTCATTCCTGGTTCGAATCCAGGTAGCCCAACGAACTTACCTTATTTAAGTCAAAAAACCACTAAAATCGCAAGTTTTAGTGGTTTTTTGTTGCTTTTCGACCATGTACGAAAATTTCAGTGTAGGCATTCGGTGGCAAATTCAGTGACAAGGCTTCTGTAAGCCGGAAATATTCTGTAAATTTGTAGCATTTCAACATTAAAGCAGAATTTTATGGCAAAAGAATTAGCACTGAAGTACGGCTGTAACCCTAACCAGAAGCCGGCTCGCATTTTCATGCAGGAGGGGGAGTTACCTATTGAGGTTTTGAATGGACGTCCGGGGTATATTAATTTTATGGATGCCTTGAATGGATGGCAGTTGGTAAAGGAACTGAAAGAGGCGACCGGTATGCCTGCTGCAACTTCATTCAAACACGTCAGTCCGGCGGGTGCCGCCATCGGCTTGGAACTCAACGAGACAATGAAGAAGATTTATTTTGTGGATAATCTTCCGCTCTCTCCGCTTGCTTGCGCATATGTGCGTGCCCGCGGTGCCGACCGTATGTCTTCCTATGGTGACTTTATCGCTTTGAGTGATGTGTGCGACGAGGCTACTGCACGTTTTATTAACCGCGAGGTCTCGGATGGCGTTATTGCTCCGGGGTATACGGACGAAGCACTGGCTATCTTGAGGGAAAAGCGTAAAGGAACTTACAATGTGATTCAGATAAGTCCCGGCTATAAGCCTGCCCCGATTGAACATAAGGATGTCTTTGGTATCACGTTTGAGCAGGGACGTAATGAGATAAAGCTGAATGGAGATGAACTCTTTGCGAATATTCCTACTCGGAATAAGAATTTCCCGGAAGCAGCGAAACGTGATTTGATGATAGCCCTTATCACTTTGAAATATACGCAGTCGAATTCTGTATGCTATGTGAAGGACGGTCAGGCTATCGGTATTGGTGCCGGCCAGCAGAGCCGTATCCACTGTACTCGCTTGGCGGGCAACAAGGCCGACATTTGGTATTTACGCCAGCATCCGAAGGTGTTGAATTTGCCATGGGTAGAGAAAATCCGCCGTGCCGACCGTGATAATACGATTGATGTCTATATCAGTGAAGACCATGACGATGTGCTGGCTAACGGTGTTTGGCAGCAGTTCTTTACGGAGAAACCTGAAGTGCTGACCCGTGAAGAAAAACGGGCTTGGTTGGATACATTGAAAGGTGTTTCTTTGGGTTCGGATGCATTCTTCCCTTTTGGAGACAATATTGAGCGTGCCCATAAGAGTGGAGTAGATTACATTGCCCAAGCGGGTGGTTCTGTACGCGATGACCATGTGATTGAAACTTGCGATAAATATGGCATTGCCATGTCGTTCACGGGTATCCGTCTGTTCCATCATTGATAAGGTGTATAAAAAGTAGACCCGCCCCCACGGCTGCATAGCTGTAGGGGCGGGTTCCTTTTTTATTAAGTCTTATCTTGTTACGTTATCCTTGGTTTTTGATGTTCTCGTCCACCACTTTTATCTTTTCTTTCACAAGCTCGATGTCTGCTTTCAGCTTTTCCACCTTGCGGTTGATTTCTGTCAGCAGACTATTTCCCTTCTTGGAAGAAGTGGTCAGGAAGCCGAGATTGTTTTCATATGTCTGGAGCTCGTTCTTCATATTGTCGAAGGCACGTACCAGCTTCTCACGTTCCCGGTAAAGGGCTTGTGGACTACCTTCCTGAATGGAGCTGATAGTCGACTTGAAATTGCTTAGCTTCTTGTTGGAGGCACTGATGTTGAAGCGTTCAAACAATTTGTCTATCTGACTATGGTATTGCTTATAGATTCGGTCTTTCTCTTTGAAAGGTACATGTCCTACGCCGTTCCATTCTTTCATGAGGTCGCGTACCAGTTGGGTAGCTTCCTCCGTATCCATTTGGTCATCGATAGCATTCAGTTTCTCGATGATGTTTTTTTTCTTTTCCAGATTTTCCTGCTCTACGCTGCGCTGTGAAGAAGTGGCTTTGTTCTTTTGTTCGAAGAAGTAGTCACAAGCGGAGATGAAACGTTTCCATACGGCATCCGAATATTTCTTTGCTACCGGACCGATGGTTTTCCATTCTTTCTGAAGTTTGGTCAGTTCATCGGCAGTTACTTTCCAGTCGGTACTGTCCTTAAGAGCTTCTGCTTTTTCGCACAAGGCACGCTTCTTTTCCAGGTTTTCGTTCATACCTTCCTTCAGGGTCTTGAAGAACTCTCCCTTTTTACGGAAGAACTCGTCGCACGCTTTGCGGAAACGTTCGAAAATCTTCACGTTCATTTTTTGCGGAGCGAAACCGATGGTCTTCCATTTGTTTTGAAGTGCGATGACTTCTTGCGTTTTGCTCTCCCAAGAAGCAAAGTTTGTCAGTTCTTTGTAGTCGATGGCTTCTATGATTTCGCAAATTACGGTCTTTTGGTCAAGATTGTGTTGTTCCACTTCCTTCAACGCTTCGAAATGTTGCTGGTGACGTCGGTTTACGGTTGTAGAGGCAGCTTTGAAACGTGCCCAGATTTCGTCGCGTAGTTCCTTGGCTACCGGCCCTGTATCACGAAATTCTTGATGTAGCTTCTGTAACTGATGGAAAGCTGAAACTACATCCGCTTCATCCGCCAGCTTTTCGGCAGCTTCACAGAGATGTGTCTTGATTTCCAAATTCTTCTTGAAATCGTATTCGCGGAATTCATTGTTCAGTTTCAGAAGGTCATAGAATTTCTCAACATACAATTGGTAGTTTTTCCAAAGCTCGTTGACCTTAGCTTGCGGAACGAGTTTAACTTCGTTCCATTGCTGCTGTAGTTTCTTGAACTCCGTATAGCTCTTGTTGGCGTCATCTGGAGATTCAACCAGCTCCTTCAGCTCTTCGATGATGGAAAGCTTTACCTGCAGGTTCATTTCCTTTTGCTTCTCCAGTTCGGCTGTGAGTGCACTTCTTTTTTCTTTGATGACGGACATGATATTCTTGAACTCTTCCTCCACACAGTCTGTTTGTGGAACAAAGTTCTCCGCGGCGCCTCCGTTTTCAATGAACAGTTTTCTGGCCGCATCCTGCTCAGCATTGTGCAGCTTGTAGAAAGATTGCTTCAAACCGTCTATTTCAGGTTTTGCCACGTTCTCCACGTCTGCAACCACCTCTTTGAGTTTGGCAAGTATTTCCTCTTTCGTGAGCTTCTGAACTGGCTCTACCGGCTTTTCCGAAACGATTTCTTCAGCGGGAGTTTCTGTTGTTGCCGGTTCAGAAACCTCTGCTGCCTTCTTTTCTTCTTCTAATTCCACCGGCTTTTCGGGGAGATTAGTGTCATGAGTGTCCGTCATTGTATTTACTTTTTTAGAAACGGGTTCCTCCCGTTCGGGTTACATTAGGCTACAAATTAATGAAATAAAATGATTACTTCATACAATTTGCCTTGATTTTTTTCTATTTTCTTGTTTTTATGACAGTAAGACAGTGATACCCATGTACAGCATCATGCCTATAATGTCATTGGTGATGGAGATAAACGGGCCGGTGGCAATGGCCGGGTCAACCTTCAGTTTCTCTAAAGTCATGGGGACTAGCGTTCCGAAGATGGAGGCGAACATGACGACTGCAAAGAGGCTGATGGAGACGGAATAAGTGACCGTAGCCGTAGCTCCGAACCGGATAAAATTATAGATGTATACCAGCAGGGAGATGATGGTGGCATTGATGACCGCCACTACTGCTTCCTTGGCTACCTGCTTGAAGGTGTCTTTGGCATCCAGTGAGCTGTTGGCAAGGCCTTGCACGATGATGGCAGACGACTGGGTTCCCACGTTTCCCCCCGTACCACCAATCAACGGAATATAAAGGGCCATTTCCGGATGGGCGGCGAAAGTCGTGTCGAAGTTACCCAATATCATGGAGTTGCCTATACCACCTAACATACCGATAAGTAACCATGGAAGGCGGGCAGAAGTCTGGCGCATGACATTATCGTCCGTTTCTACATCTTGGGACAAACCGGATGCCAACTGGTAATCACGTTCCGACTGTTCGCGGACTTCGTCCATGACGTCGTCTACGGTAATCTGGCCTACCAGACGCCCGATACTGTCTACAACAGGAGCTGCCACCAAGTCATACTTTTCGATGATTTGTACCACTTCGTCAATGGGGGTATCTACATGGACGGAGATAGGATCTTTCCGCATCACATGCTTTACCTTGGAGACAGAAGGGGAAGTTATCATTTTCTTCAATGGGAATACCCCTTGCAGACGGTCTTCGTCGTCGATGACGTATACGTAGTAAATTTCATCCAGCTTTTCAGCTTGCAGGCGCATTTCCTTCAGGCACTCCGGCATACTCCAGTTTTCATTGACAGTCACCATTTCCGTACCCATCAAACCACCGGCAGTGTCTTCATCATATTTCAGCAGGTCAACGATGTCACCGGCTTGTTCTATATCTTCGATGTGCGAAAGTACTTCCTCCTGCTTGTCTTCATCAAGTTCGCGCATCAGGTCTACGGCATCGTCCGTGTCCATATAATCCACGAAACGCTTGGCAATGGTCTCCGAAGGAAGAAGTTCCAGGAATTCTTTCCGGATGTCTTCGTCCATTTCAACCAGTACGTCCGCTGCCGTTTCGTTGTCAAGGAGGCGGTAAACGAAGCGGGCTTCCTCCAAGCCGAGGTCATTACACAGTTCTGCAATATCCGCCGGGTGAAGGTCTGTCAAAAGTGTTTTGACGTTTTCCGCGTCTTTCTGTTCTATCAGGCTTTTGACTTTGTCTATGTATTCTTCGTCTATTTCCATGATTGTTCGTGTTTGATCACTAATCATTAATCGTTTTCAATGCCTGCTCCACTTGGTTGGTCAGCTGAATAAATTCCTTTACGGACAGTTGTTCCGGGCGTTTATTAAATAATACGTCCTCCGTCAGTGGACAGTCTTTGCCGAGTATCGGCTTTATGGAGTTCCGTAGAGTCTTGCGTCGTTGATTGAACGTGGTTTTCACTACTTGCTTGAACAATTTCTCATCGCATCCTAAATCGTGCGTTTCATTGCGCATCATGCGGATGACGGCACTTTTAACTTTTGGGGGTGGGTTGAAGACATGTTCGTGTACCGTAAACAAGTACTCCACTTTGTACCATGCTTGTATCAGTACGCTTAGGATTCCGTATGTCTTGCTGCCCGGTCCGGCTGCTATGCGCTCGGCTACTTCCTTTTGTATCATACCCGTACAGCAGGGAATCAGGTCCTTATATTCCAGCATTTTGAAGAATATCTGGCTGGAGATATTATAAGGATAGTTTCCCGTCAATACAAAAGCTTGTCCGCCAAACAACCGTTGCAGGTTCATTTTGAGGAAGTCGTCCTCAATGATGTTGTCTTCCAGTTGCGGATAGGCTTCCCGTAGGTAGGCCACTGACTCGTAGTCCAGTTCTACTACTTTGACGTTGCGCTCTTTGGGCAGAAGAAACTGGGTCAGTACCCCCATTCCCGGACCAACTTCGAGGATGGGAATTTCGGGACAGACATCTACCGTGTCGGCGATGTCTTGTGCCACTTTCAGGTCTTTCAGGAAGTGCTGCCCGAGAAACTTTTTAGGTTTAACTACTCTCATGTATCAACTAAATCATTACTTTTGCTCCGTAAATGCAGGCTGTAATGCGAACTACAACCTATCTTTACACGGAGCAAAGGTAGTTCTTTTCAATGAAGAATGAAGAATGAAGAATGAAGAATTTGGGAATATCGTATGAATAAGCTGCTAAAAAAGACATTGAAAATCATCTTACCCATTTTATTAGGTGGTTTTATCCTCTATTGGGTATATCGTGATTTTGACTTTTCAAAGGCAGAAGAAGTTCTCCTTCATCAGACGAACTGGTGGTGGATGTTGTTGTCCTTGTTCTTCGGTGTGATGAGCCATGTGTTACGAGGCTGGCGTTGGAAGCAGACTTTGGAGCCACTGGATGCTCATCCCAAAACAAGCGATTGCGTCGATGCCATTTTCGTATCTTATGCCACCAATCTGGTACTGCCCCGTGTGGGAGAGGTTTCACGTTGTGGAGTACTTGCCAAATATGATAATGTTTCCTTTGCGAAGTCCTTGGGGACGGTGGTGACAGAGCGGTTGGTAGATACGCTTTGCATTCTGCTGATTACGGGGATTACTTTTTTGGTGCAGATGCCCGTTTTTTTCCGTTTTTTTGAGGAGACGGGCACCAAGATTCCTTCGCTGGTGCATCTTGTGACTTCCCCTTGGTTTTATGTGGCTTTTTTTTCTATTATTGGTGTTTTGGTACTTCTCTATTTTCTGTTGCGTATGCTTTCTTTTTTTGAAAAGGTAAAGGGAGTAGTCTTGAATATATGGGAAGGTGTGATGTCGCTTAAGAATGTGAAGAATGTGCCTTTGTTTGTTCTTTACACTTTACTTATTTGGCTATGCTATTTCTATCATTTCTATATAACTTTCTATTGCTTCCAGTTTACGGAGCACCTTAGTTTCCTTGCCGGGCTGGTGATGTTTGTCGGCGGAACGTTTGCAGTTATTGTTCCCACGCCCAACGGGGCAGGACCCTGGCACTTTGCTGTCATCACTATGATGATGCTTTATGGGGTAAATGCTACGGATGCGGGTATATTTGCTCTGATAGTGCATGGCATACAGACGTTGCTGGTGATAGTGTTAGGCATCTACGGGTCGTTGCACCTGGCATTGGCGAATAGGGCAAAGAAATAGACGTTTCTTGTGGTGGGTTCATATATTGTCACTTCTTGTGTTAGAGGACAGAGACAGTACTTATAGAGAGTACTCCTTTAAAAGTACTGTAATACTTCTTTGCAAGTACTTCAGTACTTCCTTATAAGTACTGAAGCCTAAAGGTTGTTGGAAGATTGGTTTCTTTAAACGATATTGTTGCTTGGATATAGAAGTGGGAGAAATTCCTAAATATGGTAGCTATATTAGGTGCAGATGTTCTATCGCAATATGTGAAGATGTAAAAGCCATGTTTAAGATAGCTGATGATTTAGAATTTGTTTTGAAATGCTTAGAAAAATCTCTTAAGGAGTATTTGTATAAATGCCACCGTTACCATTGCTTCTGCCGTTTCCGTCAGGAATT
>NZ_OBMS01000033.1:0-36609 GCF_900217715.1 Bacteroides sp. AR29 | reverse complement strand
ATTTTTATATTGGAATCAAGGGGGTAGGATTATTTTAGCACAAGGGGGCAGAATCGCTTGGTTTTAGGGGGCAGCTTACACTGGATTTTCCAGATGGTAAAGCAGCAGTTTCGCATACTCATACTATTGCTAATATAACTGATTTACAAACAAAATTAGATGCTAAAGCTGATAATACTACATTAACAGCACATACTTCTAATTCAACTATACATATAACAGCAGCAGAACGTACTAATTGGAATGTTGCATTTACTAATAATCATACACATTCTAATAAATCAGTGTTAGATGGTATCACTTCAACTAAAGTTAGTAATTGGGATGGTATAGTTACTAATTGGAACAAGGCATTTTATTTTGATTCTGATAATAATTTAAGGGTTAAATTAAATTTGATTGGAGAACAAGAAGTTGCAGCGTATGGCAGTGGTGCTACAGGTGAAAGTAGTGGTGCAATAACAATTGTGGATGCACTTACTTCAAGTGCAACAGATTGTGCATTGAGTGCTAATCAGGGTAGAGTATTGAAATCTCTGATTGATAGTAAAAGTAATGTAAGCAGTTGGAATGACTTAACGAACAAACCTTCGACTTTTACGCCATCAGCACATAATCATACAGTAAGTGATATTACAAATTTATCAAGTTTATTAGATGGCAAAGCAGCAAGTAACCATACTCATAATTATGTAAGTACTGTTAAAGTTGGTACAACGAGTTATGCGGTCAGTGCTAATACTGTTACACTTCCTGTATATCCAACAATACCCAATGCCTTAAAGAATCCAAATGCGTTAACCATTTCATTAAATGGTACTTCTCAAGGTGCTTATGATGGTAGTGCAGCAAAGAGTATTAATATAACGGCAGCAAATGTTGGTGCAGCCTCTTCAAACCATACACATAGTTACTTGCCATTGGCAGGTGGAACGGTAACAGGTTCATTAAATTCTACATTTGTGAGCAATACTTGGATTAATGGTGTTAGCAATGCGGTATTGAACTGTAAATATAGTGGCTATGGTGCTATCCTTAATGCTCCTGTAAAGGACGGAAGAGTAAGTATTAGTACATATCCATCGAATGATAATATATTATATTTTGGATATGCAAAAAACACTCAAATAAGTGCAGGAACAAATTCATTAAACACACAAATGAAGTGGGATGCCGCCAATAATATATTGTATTGCGGTACATTTAGTGGTGGCTTGGATTGGAATAATATAACAAACAAACCTTCAACTTATACCCCTGCAAGTCATACCCACAATTATGCTGGTTCAAGTAGTGCAGGTGGTGCAGCAACAAGTGCAAATAAAGTAAACGGTACTTTAACTTTTGCAGGTGGTGCATTTGCTGCAAAGTCATTTAATGGTAGTGCAGCAGTTACAGTTAACGTGCCAACTGCAACAAGCCATTTAAGCAACAATTCAGGTTTTATTACAACAGGGGCTACAGTTGCAAAAGCCAATCAGTTGACAACAGCACGTACTATTAATGGAACAAGTTTTAATGGAACTTCCAATATAACAACAGCAACTTGGGGAAATGCAAGAACATTAACTTTAACAGGTAATGCTTCGGGGGCTGTTTCAATAAATGGTGGTAGTAATGTAACACTATCTGTTTCAAACAACTATGCAAGTAATGCAGATACGGTTGATAATTTACACGCTACAGCATTTGCAAGGGCAGACCAAACGCAAGCAGTTGACTTAAATACGGTGAACGGAAAAGGAATAATGACAAATGCGGCTAATGCAGATGCAACAACAGCACGCCATTATCCAATTGCAGAAGCAGGTACATTATTTTATGGTACTGCCGCTTATGGTTCTGCGAATCAAATCTATGGTACATTTAATAGTAATAGGTGGTTCGCAAGAGGTGGCGGTGGTAGTACTACTGCAAAAACTGCTTGGAAAGAGTTTGCATTTAAAACAGATAATGTAGCTTCTGCTACCAAATTGGCTACAGCAAGAAGTATTTGGGGACAAAGTTTTAATGGTACAGGTAATGTTAGTGGTTCTCTAACATCTACCAATTTTCTATTAAATGACAGTACAACTAATCCATATCTTAAATTAGTTCTAAATGGTATAAATTGGTATTGTCAAGCATATAACGGATATATGTATTTGGGAAATGGTAGTACAAATAGCATTAGAATAGATTCAACAGGTAATTTGTATTCACCTAAAAATATAGTTACGGTAGGTGAAGTTACTGCATATAGTTCTTCTGATAAGAGATTAAAAAAGAACATTAAATCAATTACTAATTCTTTAGATATAATTGAAAAATTAAATCCCGTTCAATTTAATTGGAATCAAAAAGCAAAAGGACTAAATAAAGAAAAGGATGAAAGGAATAACTACGGATTAATAGCCCAAGAAGTTGAAGAAATTCTTCCTGAATTAATACATCCAATTTATGATAAATACAAATCAGTGGATTATGAACAATTGATACCTATTTTAATTCAATCTATTAAAGAATTAAAAGAAGAAGTTGATACACTAAAGAATAAAATAAATAATGAAAAATAGAAATGGCACTTCCAAACACAGGAATAACAACAAATATAATCGGAACAACATTAGGTACAAGTACTAGAAATGTTGGTGCACTATGTTCTTCTTCATTGATTAACCCATATAGCCGATTCAAGCCCGTAAAATGGTTTCAGAAGGACACTACAGCAGGAATTACAAATTGGGAAAGAAGTAATGCTGGTAATTATGGTATATCAGTAAGAACTTGCTCATTGGCTTCACCAACTGATTTATCAAACACTTCTTATGCGTGGAGTTATGACAGACCATCAGGCGGACGGGATTATCCGTACAGGATGGGAGATTTTAGAGGTTATGAACATACTGCACCTGTAGCATTTTCTTCTTCATTACCTGATACACTTCCATATACCGATATTACTATACCAAAAACCGCAGTAGGTGCAGGTGGAACGTACAACGTTGGATTATATGATATTTTAGGGGAATCACAGGTTTATGCAGGTGTTAAAGTACAAGCCTCTGATGGTTCTTTTTATTGGTATAGTACGCTTGCAGTAGGTGCAAGACCCTTAATGCTCGATTTTAATGCACCTCCTTTTTATCAGAACACCAAATTTTTGTCAAATATTGATGTGAGTTTGTTTTTATGCAATTATTATCAGACCTCTTGGGCAAGCTCTTATCCAACAAGTGGTTTTAAGTGTTGGCAACCAATAACTACTATCAGCAAGCATTATGACAGGCTGCAAGGCAATCCGTCTGGACTACCTTCTGCAAATATACAAATGGGTAGTATTTCACCAACTAAAGTAACTTGGAATGAAAGTAATAGTGTTACTATTGTATTGACAGTGACAACAAAAAATGGACTAATACCAAAATCAGGAATCCAAATAAAAGTGACAAGCTATTTGGATTACACAAGTTCACTTTATTACGAGTATTCTGCAAATCCATCAAAAAGCAGTGAGGTCGGATGGAAAGACAATGGAAATGGTACTTTTTCTTCAACTCCAATTACAGTATATGACACCTTAATCTTAAATAGTAGTGGCAATCCCATCAAAGGCACTACACCTCGTAGTGCTTCATTACAGTTTTGGGAAAAAATGGTTATTTCAACCAAAACCTACTACACGACATTTGGTGGCACAAATACCAAAGGAATAACGTTAATGAAACAATAAACAAAAAAATGAATACACAAATACTTAAACACATTACAAACTACACAATTTCCGCTTCAAATGAAGAAGGAATTAAATTGGAAGGTGATTTTTCAATTAATACAGAAAATAAAATTGAAAACTATAATTCTACAATTTATAATGCAGAAGGTATATTATTAGGTAATGCAAATTATAATGAGTATGAAGACAATAAAGTCAATTATAATTATAATACTCAACCTGATTATAAATTAACCGTTATTACATTGGTGGATAAATCAATAACAGACATTAAAACAGAAGTAAGTAAAAATGGGTTGGATTAAAGATAATAAGACTGAAATACAATTAATCACAGCAATGTTATTAATACTATTTGGTTGCACCCTTATAATGATGGGCTTTTGGGTTTATCCATTGGGCGTAATACATAATAGTATATTAATTGCATTCGGTGAAATGTTAACTTTTGCAGGTGCGGTTTTTGGTATTGATTATCATTACAAGATGTTATTGAATAAGAAAAACAAAAAAGAGGAATAATAAATTGAAAGGTTCAATTCGTTGAACCTTTTATTTTTTAACACACTAAACAATGAAACTAAAATTAAAGAGAATATACAGAGGAAACACATATACAATAGGACGCTTATACATTGATAATGAATACTTCTGTGATACATTAGAGGATAAGGACAGAGGATTAACTTCTTATATGTCAGAAGAAGAAATAAAGAGTTTAAAGGTATATTCTGAAACAGCAATACCAACTGGTACATATAAAATTGAAGTAACCTTTTCACGAAGATTTAAAAAGAAAATGCCTGTATTAATAGGTGTAAAAGGGTTTAGTGGCATTCGCATACACAGTGGAAATGATGAAACACATACAAGCGGTTGTATTCTATGTGGATTTAATAAAGAAAAAGGCAAAGTTGTAAATAGTAAAGTTGTAACTTCTAAGGTATATGCTTTGATTGAAAATGCAATAAATAATAATAACGAGGTTGAAATAACCATTGAATAATCATTTAATCAATTCATTTTAATTATATTTGTGCCATAAGAGTATTAACTATTAAAAAAATATAGTTATGGCACGTAAAGCATTAACAGAAGAAGATAAATTGAAAGTTATCAATGAAAATTTAGCTGATTTTTCAAAAGGTAAATCGCAAGAAACAATTGATAAATTCAATGCTAAAGACGTTGATAAACGTTATACTGCTATTGTTGGCTTCCTAAGAAAACAAAATAAACCACAAAAGAATGAAGTTACTGAAAACATTTCATCACTTGATGTCTTGGGAAAAGTTTTAAAACAGACTACAGAGACAGGCGAATTAACTGCTTTGAAATTAACTCTCCAAAATTTTATCGAGAGAATTGAAAAGAAGATTGAAGATAATAAGACTAAGGATGAAATTAAAAAATTGGAAGTGGCAATTGAAGCTATTAATGCCGCAGGACTTGATGCTACGGAGGCAGAGGCAAAGCTTGCTGAATTGAAGAAGTAAATACTATATAATAAGAAAAAAAGGGGGTAAAAGTACCCCCTTTTCTATTTTTATATATTTAACAAATCAACAAAAAAGGATACAAACAGACACTAAACACTTATATATAAACATTTTACAATAAATTCTTGAAACAAAATTATCATAACCAATAGTAACCACCAAAGCAGTGTCCCTATTCATCTTGTTAAAAGCCTCTCCCCTTGCCCTCCCCCGTAGGGAGGGAAACAGAGAGGGCATTGCTAATTATTTGTTTGACATAATAACTGATTTCCCCTCACTACGGGTAAGGGGCTTTAAATATCGCCTATTTTCCATACTTTATAGGAGATGCCTTCATCATAGACATCACTACCGTCTATCCGCTTAATAGCTTTTACCACACGGATAGTCACAGGCAGTATCAATACCTCGTACATGGACTTCAGCAGAATCTGGATACACATCATCACCAGCAACTCCCGCCATGCAATGATTCCTCCGAACGCCACCGGAAAGAAAATCAACGAGTCTGCCGTCTCACCAACCACCGTCGACCAAATGGCACGTGCGGAGAAATTACGCCCGTTGCTTGCCAGTTTCATGCGGCTCATTACGTAGGCATTCAGAAAAGAGCCCACCAAGAATGCCGTCAGACTGGCTATGACAATACGGGGCGCCATTCCAAAAACGAAATTGAAATGCGCGGCACCATCCCAGAAAGGGGCGGCAGGCAACGCCACGGCTATCAGTCCCAGCATTACCACAAAAAAGTTCATGGCAAAACCGCTCCAGATAATCAGGCGGGCTTTACGAAAGCCCCAAACCTCGGCAATGCAATCGTTGATAATATAAGAAATCGGGAAGACCAGCAATCCGGCTGTTACGGTAATACCAAAAACCTGGATAACTTTAGTCTCAAGAAGATTGGCTGCAATCAAGCATACATTGAACAGAATGCCCAGCAACATAAAAGGTACAGATACTTTTTGTTTCATACTCCTGTTTTTTACGTGGTGTTCTAGAATACACGACCGCTATTCACGGCATCATACATTTTAAATCCGGTTGCAAAGGTACAACAAGTTTTGCAAATGAACAAACAACATATATTTTAACTAAAACCCAAGCAAGACAAAGCTCCTTTTTTTTATTCGAAGTAATTACAGACAGTGCATATTTAGTTAACGAGACTTAAATAAGATTTTCCAAACCAAGAATATTATTTACAATAGTTTTAAAAAACACAAACCAACAGCATAAAAATCAATATATTAACTGATTTTAGCACAAAATCAAAAACATGCAACCAAGTTTGCTCTCAAACAAGATTTCATTCACGCAAATTTCTTAAGCAAATAAAATAATGGACAACATATTTTAATACATACGATTCTATATTTTAAATAATGAAAATTAGGATTATATTTGATAACAACAATCCGGAAGCTCTGGAAAGCACATTGATATTAACCAAGAATATACCATATTATATATAGTAACCTTAGAAAAACAATGAATGCCTATGATTTACCCGAAAGCCCCAAGACACTATTAGTGTCATCTTCTATTCAACCTATTTATTTTGAGATCCATTAGCTTAAACAAAAAACATCTATTATGAATGAAAATCGTAAACGAGGAACATCGAACAACAAAATCCTCACAGCAATTGCCATCGCCTCCCTATTTATAGGAAGCAGCAAAATCATGGCAATAGAGACCTACTCGGAAAATTCATTCGGAGTGACAGAACAGATGCAGGCACAAACAGCCCGCGGTATCATTGTCGACCAGAATGGAGAGCCTATCATCGGAGCAAGTATCTTGGAAAAAGGTACTACCAATGGAGTTACCACCGACTTATACGGTAAATTCTCGCTAAACGTAAAAAGAGGTGCCACCCTGGTCATTTCCTACATCGGTTATAAGACGCAGGAAGCCAAAGCAGATGCCAACATGAAAATCACCCTTACAGAAGATTCCGAACTACTGGATGAAGTAGTTGTTGTCGGTTACGGTGTACAGAAAAAGAAACTTGTCACCGGCGCCACTGTACAAGTAAAAGGAGAAGACATAGCCAAGCTGAACACTGTGGATGCCCTGGGCGCTTTGCAGAGCCAGTCACCGGGTGTCAACATCACGCAGAACAACGGCTTCCTGGGTTCGGGCTTTAAGGTGAATATCCGCGGTATCGGTACTACCGGAACCTTCTCCCCGCTTTATGTGGTAGATGGAGTTGCCAACGGTAGCATCGACGGACTGAACCCGAGTGACATTGAATCTTTGGACGTCTTGAAGGATGCCGCTTCTGCCGCCATCTATGGTGCGCGTGCTGCCAACGGCGTTATCCTGATTACCACCAAACGAGGTAAAACCGGCGTTGCCGAAGTCAGTTACGACGGCTATGTCGGCGTGCAGAACCTTTACAAAATCCCTACTATCCTCAATGCCCAAGAGTACATGATGATGCAGGATGAAGGCCGTGTAATGGACGGATTGAGTCCGTACAACTGGGCGACCTATATTCCGGAAAGGGATTTGCAGGCCATACAGAACGGAACATGGAAAGGGACAAACTGGCTGAAGGAAGTGCTGAATGAAGATGCATTGGTACAGAACCACGCAGTCAACATCACCGGAGGAACAGACCGTTCCAGATATGCCATAGGTATTTCATACACCAACCAAGAAGCCACCATGGGAGTTCCCGGCGAATTTCCAGAAATGAACCGCTACAACTTCCGTGTCAACTCGGACCACGTAGTCATGAAAAAAGGCAATCTTGACTTCTTGAAAGTGGGCGAAACCATCAACTACAAATATTCGCAAACGCAAGGTTCATTCGGAACCGGCGGCATTTATTGGAACGGAGTGCACAATATGCTCATCATGAGCCCGTTGATGCACCCTTACAATTCAGACGGGGGCTACTACCTCTATGCAGACCAGGAAAAGGATAACTACAAATGGGATATCTCCAACGGAGCCAATAAAAACCCGATAGCTTATCTGGACTACTATATGAACCAGAACCTAAGCAAGTCCCATTACATGCAGAGCAGCTTCTATGCAGAACTGCAACCCATCAAGAACCTGCGTATCAAGAGCCAGTTCGGTTACATCATGGGAGCCTCCAGTTATCGTTCCTATTTGCCGAGATTCGATTATCTGAGTGCGTCACTCAACAACGCAGAAGACAAGGTTACCCAATCCATGTCTATGTATAACCGTTGGTCATGGGACAATACAGCCAACTACATCTTCAATATCGATGACCACAACATCGACGTCCTGGTAGGTCAGAGTATTGAAAAATGGGGTATGGGAGAAGAAATGAGCGGTTCAGCCATAGGCTCAAACTTCTATGATTTCAAGCACGCTTATTTGTCCAATGTTCCATTGACCGCCAACAGTGTGTCCTCCTTGACTGGCAAACCTAACGGGGAAGGTTCCATCGCCTCCTTCTTCGGACGTGTCAACTACAACTATCAGGAGAAATACATGGCTTCTGTCATCATGCGTGCGGACGGTTCCTCCACTTTTGCCCGCGGACACCGCTGGGGATACTTCCCTTCAGTATCCGCAGGATGGGTTATCAGCAACGAGTCCTTCATGTCAGGAATCAAATGGCTGGACTTCTTAAAGCTACGCGCTTCCTGGGGGCAAAACGGTAACTGTAATGTATCTACTTTCCAATATCTTTCACTGATAACTTCCAACAACGGATATGGCGGTTATACGTTCGGCGACTCCATGGACCTCATCAGTACCGGTTCATACGCCTACCGACTGACCAACCCGGACCTTACCTGGGAAACACAGGAGCAATTGAATTTCGGTATCGATGCACGCTTCTTGAACAACCGCCTGGGCTTTGAATTCGACTGGTATAACAAAAATACCAGAGACTGGCTGGTTACGGCTCCGGTACTCTCTTCCTTCGGTGCCAATGCAGTGTCCGTCAATGGCGGTAATGTAAAAAACACGGGTATTGAAGTAGGACTCCACTGGAACGACAACATCGGAAAGGATTTCCAATATGGAGCCAACCTGACCCTTGCTCACAACAAGAATGAAGTGACCAAGATTGCCAACAAAGACGGAATCATCCACGGTAGCGGCAGCGTTCTGTGGGAAGGAGCCGAAGAGTGCTTCCGTGCTGAAGTAGGCAAACCCATCGGCTACTTCTACGGCTACAAGAGTAACGGCATATTCCAGAACCAGGAACAGATAGACAACTACAAAGGTCCGAAACTGAACGGCGACAAGACACAGCCGGGTGACGTAATCTGGGCAGACACCGACAATAGCGGTACGCTCGATGCCAATGACCGTACTATGATAGGTAACCCGAATCCCGACCTGACAATGGGACTTTCCCTGAATGCCAGCTGGAAGGCCATTGACTTCTCAATCACTACTTACGGCGCATTCGGCCAGCAGATTCTGAAGTGTTATCGTGACTTCTCCTCCTCACCCTTGAATAACTATACAGCAGAGATATTCCAACGCTGGCACGGCGAAGGTACGTCCAACAAGTTCCCGAGACTGTCCAGCGCTTCCAGCTCCAACTGGAACAGAGTATCAGACATTTACATCGAAGATGGAGACTATCTCAAGATAAAGAACATCACTGTGGGATTCGACTTCAAGAAAGCATTCAAGAAGTTACCGGTACAACAGCTGCGCCTGTATCTGACCGCACAGAACCTCTTTACCTTCACCGGCTATTCCGGTATGGACCCGGAAATCGGTTACGGTGGCGACGATTATGGTTGGGCATCAGGCATCGACCTGGGCTACTACCCCAGTGCACGTACCTATATGATAGGCTTAAATGTAAAATTCTAATTAACCGAAGAAATTATGAAAAAGATATTATTCATAGCATCAGCAATACTGATTCTTCTTTCAGGATGCGAAAACTTCCTCGATTCGGAACTTTTGACCGAAAAGACAACCGCCAACTTCCCGGAGACAGAAAAGGATGCCCAAGAGATGGTGACGGCCATATACGCCCATCTGTTGTTTGAAAGTCCTGAAACCTCTTCCCAGTATTACATTGCCCAGTTGGCAGGTGACGACTGTCTGGGAGGCAACCTCTCCTACTCCAACAACTGTGCCACCAACTTCCTTATGTACAGTGGCAATCTGAATACATTTGCCGGTATCTGGGACCGTTGCTACACCCTTATCAACCGTGCCAACAATGCCATCAACACAATGGAGAATGTGAAATCATGGTCCAGCGAGAGCGAACGTAACCGACTTTTCGGTGAGTCCTACTTCCTACGTGCCATGGCTTATTATGAGCTGGCACAAGTCTTTGGCGGAGTTCCTTTACGCACCACACTGGAAAGTACCAACCTGCCGCGTGCATCCGTAGACGAAATCTACACCCAGATTGCAGCCGACTTGAAAAACGCTATCGAAATGATGCCGGCAAAGATTTATCCGAAAGGCTCAGACATGACCGGACACGCTACAAAATATGCTGCCGAAGCCATGATGGCACGTGTATTCCTTTTCTATACCGGACGCTACGAAAAAAACGAGCTCCCCAACGGAACTACCAAAGAGGAGGTCATCTCTTGGATAGATGACTGTGTAAACAACTCCGGTCATAAACTGGTGTCCGACCAACGCAACATCTGGGCCTACACCAACGATGCTACCGAAGACAATACCGAAGGGTTCCGTTACCAATACGTTATCAACCATAACCTGAAATGGGAAGGAAACAGTTCCGACGAAACTTTATTCGCCAACAAGCATAACCTGAAATCCGACTGGACCTATACCTGGTTCTCCAACACATGCGCGCAATTCTATTCACCGTCTGCCGACAACTATTCCAACAAAGACAGTTATCCCTTCGGCACCGGTTGGGGAGCTGGCCCTGTATCTCCGGCTATGGTCAACGAATGGAAAGACTGGGCCGCCAAGCAGACCTATACGGACGGTTACAAGGAGGATCCCCGTCTGACCGGTTCCATATGGTCGTACAAAGCACTTGATCCGAATGTTGCCGGCAATGTACTGATGGACTGCACCATGGACGAGGGTGAACCGGAATATACCGTATCCTATCGTTACTATGAACAAACCGGCTATTTCCAGAAAAAATACATCAATATCAATTCCTACAATGAAGGCAAAATCGAACCTTTCGGCAAGCAGATGTTCCCCGGAATATCTTCGCAGACATCCCAACAGCTACTCCAAATTGCCGACTTGATTCATATCCGTTTTGCCGACGTTCTGCTCATGCAGTCCGAGCTGAAACAAGACGCTACGGGTCTGAACAAGGTACGTGCCCGCTCCCACTTGGCTCCGGTGGCCTACTCCCTGGAAGCCATCAAGCAGGAACGCCGCTGGGAACTTGCATTCGAGTCCATCCGCTGGTGGGATATCCTTCGCTGGTCGGGTCCTTCGCTTGAGGAAGCCGGTGACATACTCAACAAACAGACCGGGTTCAATATAATAAATGCCGCTACGGTGGTACCGATGGTCAAATTCGACTATAAGAAACGCCTACAAGCAACCCAAGGCTACTGGCCCATTCCGCAAGACGAAATCGACATCTCCAATGGAGTCCTTGAGCAGAATCCAGGCTGGGATGCATCTGCCCAGTTCTCGGATTGGAACAATATGTAAGAGTATTAACCTATAAATAAAGACAATATGAAAGTAACAAAAATATTGATAGCAATGCTTGCTTCAGCCTTCATCGTTACTGCATGCGATCCTATCGAAGACGAAGACTTGCGAGACAAATATGTGACTGATGCCGGTACACCCATAACCAAGGAGGCATTACAAGCCGCCATATCCATTACCCAACCCTTCCCCAACCAAGACGGAGTAGTGGAAGGCGACCAGTATATCGCCCTGAAAAACTCCCGCCCGGACATTGGCGGTTCATGGCACATAGAATGGGGGGGCGAAGGAAGTAAACAAAGTAAGACTCTGGTCACGGACAACGCTACGGTCATCATGGAGTCCAATGCGGACTATTCCATCTACTATATGGGCATTTCCGCCAATCAGATTATCAAGACAGAGCCGGTTGTAGTGACTGTGACCAATGTATTCGACGATTGGTCCACTTACTTCACCGGTGCAACCGACAAGAGTGACAAATCTGCCAAGAAGACCTGGAAATTCCGTGAAGTCAGCTGGGGTTCCGTCTGCAATATGGGGGCTCATGGAGGCTGGAAATATACCAGTGCAGGCTATACTCCCGAATCAAATTTTGCCTGGTGGGCCAATGTCACTGCCGCCGAAGCGGGAGACCAGTCCATGGTATTCGAATTCGACGGAAACAAGATGAAAACCTATGATGCCAGCGGAAACCTGAAGGCAGAAGGTACTTTCTCCTTCACACACGAAAAACCGGAAGACGGAGTACTGGGTGAACTGATAACAAGTATCCCCACCATCGGAGGAAATTATGACGACAACGGACAAAGCGTAGGCAGCAACAAATTCTGGCTGCTGACACTGGATGAGAACTATATCACAATCTATCATCCCGGCAAGTATAGCGGTGGTGTGGATTGGGACGACAGCGGCTGGTATGCTTATTTCAAGACTGAAGCAGAAACCGATTCTGAATAATATGCACTCTCTATGAAAAGGAAACTGCTATTTATAATAGCTACTGTCTTTCTAGTAGCCGCATGTCACAATGACGACTACATGCCCGGACTGCCAGCTCCGGGAAATGAAGACAACGAGACCGAAATGGCCGAGCAGGTTGCAGGCCGGGTTGCATTGGGCTACGTCACTTATTATGGCACATCCATACCCGATGCCAAATACCTGACCCACATAAACTACGCTTTTGCAGAATTATATGTTAAAAACGGAATTTATGAAAAGTTTGGCCTGCAAGGTGATAAATCCCGTTTTGATAAGGTAAAGAAAATAAAGAGCCAGTATCCACATGTGAAGATATTACTCTCTTTTACCAATAGCGTTTCCAATACTGACAATTCCCAGGACGGAGGTTTCTCCGCCCTGGCGAAGAGTCCGGAAATGCGCAAGCAATTCGCACAAGACTGCAAAGCCTTTGTTTCGAGTGAGGGCATAGACGGTATTGACATTGACTGGGAATTTCCCGGTATGACCTTCGGCAGCAATGCCTATGACGAGTTGGTAGATGTGGAAAACTTCACCCTATTGATGAAAGACCTGCGTGCAGCGTTGGGGCAGTCCACCCTATTGACCTATGCAGGTTATTGCATGGACAAGCGTCCCCAAGGCGAAGGCTATAAATATATTGATGTAAAGGCCGTAGACCCGTATGTAGATTTCGTCAATATCATGGCCTATGATCTGGTTGATGCCCCCCAGCATCAATCAGCATTGAACAAGCCAAGTAATTACTGGGACTGCCAGCGTTCCGTAGACGAATACCTGAATGCAGGGGTATCTGCCGACAAATTAGTGTTGGGAATTCCGTTCTACGGAAGAGCCGATTTCAATGCCGGCGGCAGCATCAATTATCGGGATATTCTCAACCTGAGTAAGGATGACGGCTATGTCATCGAAAATTGGGATACAGAAGGCAATGTCCCCTATGTCACCAAAAACGGCAGTTTCTACTGTGGTTACGACAATCCCCGCAGTATTGCCGCAAAAGGTGAATGGATATTAAAAAATGGCATGAAAGGCATGATGTTCTGGGATTATGAAGGCGATGACACCATGGGAACCCTACGCAAAGCGCTGTGGAATGCCGTCATGAAAAAATAAGTAACTTAACACACATTCTCAGGAGGTTATTCCGGAAATTAGGGTAAGGGTAATTTTGCATACGATCTTCATTCAAGGCAAGAATACTGACGGAATAACCTCCTTTCCTCCTCCAAGACTACAAAACCTTTTTTCATTTAAGTTGTTGAAAGCACATTCATCAAAACCTAACTTAAATGAAAACAATCTTAAAAGCAATGTTTCTGTTGTGCGTAGCCGGACTTCCCTTGTCCACTATCCATGCACAAAAAAAAGAGATCATCGATGACGAAGCCCCCAACGGCATTGTCATAGTTACCATCGACAAAGCGGGCGACGAGATTATCCGCATCATGAATGAGTCACAATTGCCTTACATCCATGACCCGAAAGCTCCCCGCTTCCTATTGATGGACAAACAAGGCAAATTCGCCCTGGGTATCGGAGGGTATGTCCGTGCCACCGGCGAGTATGATTTTGGAGGTATTGTGGATGATATTGACTTTGTTCCTGCCAACATTCCAAGCAGTAGTAAAATCAAAAATCAATTTCAAATGGATGCCAGTACGGCCACTATCTTTCTGAAATTAGTCGGACACACCCGGCTATTGGGTGACTTCACAGTCTATACAGCCGGAAATTTCCGAGGAGGAGACAAAACATTCCAGCTACGGAATGCTTATATGTCATTCCGAAATATAACGGTGGGATATACTTACGGCGGTTTCATGGACTTAGGCGCCCTCCCCTCCACCATTGACTTCCAGGGGCCCAACGGTGCCACGTTCTACCGCGCTACACAATTGTCATATACTTATAAAGGGCTGAAAGACTTTCGTTTCCAAGCTTCCATCGAGGCGCCTGCCGTTGACGGCACAACAAGCAGCCAATTCGAAATTGCCCAGCAACGCATGCCGGACTTCACAGCTTCGGCACAATACAGTTGGAACAGCAGCAGTCATCTGCGTGTAGGAGGTATCATCCGCAGCATGACATATACCAGCACGGAAAGGGACAAGGCTTCCAGCGTCACCGGATACGGTGTACAAGCCTCAACGACCTTTAACCTCGGTAAAAAATGGCAGGCATTCGGACAAATCAACTATGGTAAAGGTATCGGGCAATACCTGAATGACATCAGTAATCTGAACGTCGATATTGTCCCCAATCCCGAAAAGGAAGGCAAAATGCAGGCATTGCCCATGCTGGGCTGGTATGCAGGTCTACAATATAACATTTCTCCAAAGGTATTCCTTTCAAGCACTTACAGCATGTCCCGCCTTTACTCTGAAGACGGTTATCCCAACGACCTGCCAAGTACCTACCGCTACGGACAGTATTTCGTAGCCAACGTATTCTGGAACGTAACCCCGAACATGCAGGTAGGCGCTGAATATCTGCGTGGCTGGCGCACCAACTTCGACAATTCCACCAACCATGCCAACCGTATGAACCTGCTTGTACAGTATTCTTTCTAATCCAATATAAAATAAGAAAGAAGCCGCCTCAAATCGATATTTGAGACGGCTTCTTAATATATAAAGGTAGGATTGTGAAATCAGAACTTATAGTCAACACCAAGACCAAACACTTTATTAGTACGGCTATAAACATTCTTGGTGGTTTCACTTATCTTCTTTGTATAATCATCATAGTTTGTCCAAAAATAGGCTATATTCATAGTCAAATGCTTTGTCATTTTGATGGCAGCACCAAACCCCAGTGAATAAGAGTCACATGAAAAACTTATATCACTCTGAAAATCATCAGCCAAGCCATAATCTGTACGCTGATAACCACCACTGATGGTCAGCTGTTTAGCTATATCCCATTCTGCACCAATCAAAATTTCATGTGTGCCATGCTTCAACGCTTTCTGCTTATCATTGGCCATCCCTGCCGCTTTATCAAAAAAATGGTGATATTCCAGCGTTGCACGAAGCGTAGGAAGGAATTCATAACCAACAGCTGCAGTCAATAATGCAGGGATATCACTCGGAGTATTCACACCATCCTTATAGTCAGCCAAAGGATTCCCTTCATCTCCCATAGCAGTTCCCATTGCACGCACTTCAGCTTTTTTGGTTTTATTTTCGAGATTAAGACTTGTCATAAACTCGTACTTCAACCCAATATTCCATTTGCCCAACTTCACATCAGCTCCCAAGATAGGGGTCAATCCCCAGCCGGTCTGGTCGCAGTCTAAATCGATACCAACCAATTCCATGCCACCATAAGTAGGAATATTACTGTGCGCTGTTGCAGTCAGAAATCCTTCATACCCACCGGTAAAATAATTCATACGTCCACCGGCAAACACACCTAACCAATCATTAACTTGATACGACAACCCCAATTGCACACCATAAATAAACTGGCTTCCATCCATTGCACTATTGATAGAATACATATTGGGAGTGATTTGACCACCCGAAATAGTATGGATTTGTCCCATCACCATTGAATCGAACATACCCAAACCATCATCAAACGATGCCTTACCGCCACCACCTACAACAGCAAAGCTACCGGAAATAGTCCAGTCTCCTTTTTTATATGCACCTTGAAAACTAGGAATGAAAGGAGCAGAAGCTTTTCCTTTATAATAACGTGTATTCCCATCTTCAATAAACAAGGGAAATGTCGCTTTTATGTTACGGGTCTGATAAGCACTTTGTCCATTCAAAGACAAATAGAGACCATCTTCCGGCAAGAAGGCCAAACCGGCCGGATTAGAATAGACACCGTCAATATCAATAGAAGCACCACGCGCTAACATTCTAAGAAAAGATACATGCTGATTTGTATTTGTTAAGATACCACCCGCAAAAGTTGGAATTGAAACGATTAACATCGCAATGCTAATCAACGAAATTTTTCTCATCTAAATCTTTTTTAATTGTTTTCGGGCGCAAAGGTACAATAATATTGCACATGAAAAAGAATTTTGTGCATAAAGTTATCCTAATATAATACTTTCATTGAAATACCAAATAGTTTCTGATGAAACAAATGGAAATAATTATCATTTTATGAATCCTTCCGGCCACTGAACCATATCAACTTTCCACTTGTTATCTCCCTATTATTATATAACATTTAAAAAACAACAAATCCCATGGCATACACTATTGCATTTTTTGGCAGCAAACCTTATGATGAAGCGTCTTTCAATGAAAAGAACAAGGAATATAGTTTTGAGCTCCGCTACTATAAAGGGCATCTCAACAAGCACAACGTTATTTTAACCCAAGGAGTAGACGCAGTCTGTATTTTCGTGAACGACACGGCCGATACCGAAGTTATCCGTCTGATGGCAGACAACGGCGTGAAATTATTGGCGTTGCGCTGCGCCGGCTACAACAATGTAGATTTAAAGGCAGCTGCCGACCGTGGCATTACCGTAGTGCGTGTCCCTGCTTACTCCCCTTATGCCGTAGCAGAATATACCGTTGCCCTGATGTTATCCCTCAACCGTAAAATTCCACGTGCTACCTGGCGGACACGAGACGGAAACTTCTCGCTGCACGGACTTCTGGGCTTCGACATGTACGGAAAAACTGCAGGCATCATCGGCACGGGAAAAATAGCCAAGAAACTGATATGTATCCTGCGTGGATTCGGCATGAATATTCTTGCCTACGACCTCTATCCCGACTATAATTTCGCCCGTGAACATCAAGTGGTATATACCAGCCTGGATGAGCTATATCACAATTCGGATATCATCTCCCTGCACTGCCCGCTGACTGAACAGACCAAATATCTCATCAACGACTATTCCATCAGTAAAATGAAGGACGGAGTAATGATTATCAATACCGGACGTGGACAACTCATCCATACCAACGCCCTGATTGAAGGACTAAAAAACAAGAAAATCGGCTCTGCCGGCCTGGATGTGTACGAAGAGGAAAGCGAATACTTCTATGAAGACCAATCGGACAAAATCATTGATGACGATACCCTGGCGCGGCTACTGTCCTTCAATAATGTCATCGTCACTTCGCACCAGGCCTTTTTCACACGCGAGGCACTGGCAAACATTGCTTCGACAACGTTACAGAACATCAAAGATTTTATGAACCATAAGCCACTGGAAAATGAGGTCAAAGCATAGTTCCCACTCATTTACAAATTATTAGACATCGGTTTTAAAACTTTATAACTTTCCAAAGCGTTACTAGTATATAAACCATTTTAAGAAAAGGAATAAATTATGAAAAAAGTTATAGACAAATCAGACAGCAGAGGTCATTCCCTATATGATTGGCTTGACAGCCACCACACCTTCAGTTTCGACGAGTATTACAATCCCCGCCGGATGAATTTCGGCGCCTTGCGTGTACTGAACGACGACCGTGTGGCTCCGGGAAAGGGCTTCGGCACACATCCTCATAAAAATATGGAAATCATCTCCATTCCCCTGAAAGGGAAACTGAAACATGGGGACAGTCATCAGAACAGCCGCGTCATCACTCCGGGAGATATACAAACCATGAGTGCCGGCACCGGCATCTACCACAGCGAAATGAACGGCAGTGACACTGAAGCGGTAGAATTCCTGCAAATCTGGGTGATGCCCGAAAAGCTGAACACACCACCCGCATACCAGGACTTCGACGTACGTCCACTTCTGCGCAAAAATGAAATGGCACTAATAGTATCCCCTGACGGCGATGCTCCTGCCAGATTGCTACAACAGACCTGGTTCTCTATCGGTGAAATAGAAGCCAGAAAGAAGATTGACTACCACATGCACCAATCGCATTCCGGTGTCTACATCTTCGTAATGGAGGGTGAAGTCAAAGTGGACGGCACAATACTCTCACGCCGTGACGGAATGGGAGTATACGAAACCGGCAGTTTTGAGCTGGAAACATTGAAAGACTCTCACATTCTCTTCATAGAAGTACCGATGTAGCGTGCTTTTGCATAAAATAACAGCTTAAACCGGAAGTTTGTGTAGCGTTTTTTGTAATATTGCGCTATAATTCAATCCGTAAATGAAACTTGATTACATCTACCATAGCGGCTTCGCGATTGAAGCGGACGGAGTGACGGTCATTATCGATTACTATAAAGATTCCTCGGAAGAGGTTTTCAATAAAGGTATCGTGCACGACTATCTCTTGGAAAAGCCGGGCGTACTCTACGTACTATGCTCGCATTTCCATCCCGACCACTTCAATCGCGAAGTTCTTTCATGGAAAAAACTGCGGCCCGACATCCGCTACATATTCTCCAAAGACATCCTGAAGCACCGCCGCGCCTCAGCGGAAGATGCCACCTACATCAATAAGGGCGACACCTACGAAGACGAACATATCCGTATCCAGGCCTTCGGTTCTACCGATGTGGGTATCTCCTTCCTGATAGACCTGCAGGGCAGGCGACTGTTCCATGCCGGTGACCTAAACAACTGGCACTGGAGCGAGGAATCTACTCCGCAGGAAATACGCAAGGCCGAAGGTGACTTTCTGGCCGAAGTGAGAGAGCTGCAGCAAACTGCACCTGCCGTAGATGTAGTCATGTTTCCGGTGGACAGCCGTATCGGAAAAGATTATATGCGTGGAGCAGAACAATTCGTGGAACGAATAAAAATCACTATATTTGTACCGATGCACTTCAGCGAAGATTATCAGGGAGGCAACGCCTTCCGGCAGTTTGCCGAGAGCAAGGGATGCCGCTTTCTGAGCATTGCACACCGTGGTGAAAGTTTCGAACTCCCCAACTTGTAGCCCATAATTCGTAAATTAATAATTAAAACACATACTATTATGAAAAATTTGACACAACTTCTTTTTACACTGTTTTGCCTTTGTCTGCCGGCCATGCTGCAGGCGCAGGATAAGGACGACAGTAAATATCTGGCCGGTGCTGTTCCCGAGGTGGACGGCAAAGTGGTATTCACCAAAGAGTTCAGCATCCCCGGCATGTCTCAGGATGAAATCTACGAACGTCTGCTCGGCTGGATGGATGCCCGTCTGAAAGAGAATGAAAATACCAGCCGTGTAGTATTCTCAGACAAAGAGAAAGGACAAATTGTAGGTATCGGGGATGAATGGATTGTATTCAGTTCTACGGCTCTGTCATTAGACCGTACCAAAATCCTTTACCAGCTGACTGTGACCTGCCAACCCGAAAAGAGCGTGCTCGAAGTAGAAAAGATACGGTTTAACTACCGCGAAGGAAAAGAAAAATATACCGCCGAGGAGTGGATTGTAGACAAGTATGCCTTGAACAAGGCGAAGACCAAACTGGTACGCGGACTTGCCAAGTGGCGCAGAAAAACCGTAGACTTCGTTGATGACCTTTGCCTGGGAGCAGCAGAAGCATTGAGCGCCACCACTGCCAAAGCTCCGGTAGAAGAAAAGAAGGAAGAAAAGAAAGAGGTGAAGGCTGTCGTCAATTCCGGTCCGACGGTAATCACCCCGAAGAAACAAGTTACCGTGGAACCTGCCCAGGCTGCTGAAAAGGCATCCGAAGGCATCGTGAAAGATGCCCAAGTCATCGAAGTGCCCCAAGTCAAGAAACCTGCCGCACTGGTTCCTGCCCAAAAGAGCCAGCAGCAAGAATACAAAACCATAGCCCCCGAGCAATTGTCAGCCGATGCCATCCAGACCGGAGCAGGCAAATTGGTTATCGTCATCGGCCAAGAGCCTTTCAACATGACCATGATGACAGCAAACTCCGGAGGTTCTTTGGGCAAAGTCAACGGCAAACCAGTTGTATTCAGCATACTGTCGCCCGACCAGCCGTATGAACAAATGGAAAAAGCAGAAAGCTATACCATCCGTTTCTATCCTACGGGACAGACAGAGCCTACGGTCATTCTGGAATGTAAGAAGCTGCCTTCACCGGCAACGATGGAAGGTATGCCACGCACGTATGTAGGCGAAATTCTGAAAGCAATGGTCAAATGACCGCACACGCAGACTGCAAATTGTAAATAATCAAATCAGGAATAAACAAATGGAAATAAAAAGTAAATTCGACCATTTTAATATCAATGTCACCAACCTGGAACGTAGCATCGCATTCTACGAAAAGGCACTGGGGCTGAAAGAACATCATAGGAAAGAGTCGTCCGACGGCTCTTTCACTTTGGTCTATCTGACCGACGGCAGTACCGGCTTTCTGCTGGAACTGACCTGCTTGAAGGAGCACCCACAAGCCTACGAATTAGGAGAGAACGAGAGTCACCTCTGCTTCCGCGTATCCGGCAATTACGACGCCATACGCCAATACCATAAGGAAAACGGATGGGTATGTTTCGAAAACACAGCAATGGGACTGTACTTTATCAATGACCCGGATGACTATTGGATTGAGGTACTGCCGGAGAAATGATATTTTACATCACTAAAACAACGAAATATATGAGTATAGAAGAAGCGATGATGGGTGGTATTGTCTTCAAAGGCAAAAAGGACAAACCTAAAGAAGAAAACAAGATAAAGACCAAAGCCAAGAAGAAAACCTACATTACCGGGCAACACGGTTCCGCCTCAGCCAAAATGAAAGCAGAAATCCGCCGCAAACGCGCTAACAGACATAAGAAATGATAAATACAGCCTTATTGCCTGCCGACAAGGACCCGATGGGCGCAGCCATAGCCGATTACTTTAAACGGCATAAAGCCGACCGCCTACGCGTGTTCTCTTCACAATTCGATGAGGACGAAATTCCCGTCGAAGAGCTATTCCGCACAGAAAAGCAAATGCCCTTGCTGGAGCGTACTGCTCTGCAAATGGCGACCGGAAAGATTCTGGATGTGGGTGCCGGTAGCGGTTGCCATAGCCTTGCCCTGCAAGAAGCCGGAAAAGAGGTCCATGCCATCGACATTTCCCCGCTTTCCGTGGAGGTGATGAAGCAGCGAGGTGTGCGTAGCGTGTCACAAACCAATCTGTTCAATGAACAGTTTGCCGATGAATACGACACTATCCTGATGCTGATGAACGGTTCCGGCATTATCGGAAAGTTGGAGAATCTGCCTGATTTTTTCCGGAAGATGAAGCTGCTGCTCCGGCCTGGAGGCTGCGTTTTAATGGATTCCAGCAACCTGAGCTATCTGTTCGAAGAGGAAGATGGCAGTATTGTTATCGACCTTGCCGGTGATTACTACGGAGAGGTAGACTTCCAGATGCAATACAAGAATGTCAAAGGAGACTCCTTTGACTGGCTCTACATCGACTTCCAAACCCTGAGCCTTTATGCTGCCGAAAACGGCTTTACTGCAAAACTGGTGAAAGAGGGTACACATTATGACTATCTTGCCAAACTATCCCGACAAGCATAAAATGAAGTGCCCCCTAAAGGTTAGACAAAAACTTTTAGGGGGCACTTCTTTTTTTTATATCTTGCCTATGCCTGCTATTCAGAAAGCATCCCGTCAATCTCCTTCACCAGAGAAGCAAATTCTTCAGGGTTATACAAACGTGTCAGCTTCACAATACGCCCTTCCTTATCAATTAGGACATTGCGTGTGATGCCTGCCTTGCGGAGCGCATACTTCGCAAATATATCCGCTCCCGGGTCCAGCCCCAAAGGATAGGTCACTCCGGTTGACTTACCAAAAGCAATCACTTTCTCCAACGGCTCGTCACGGTCGATGCCAATCAGCATAAAATCCGGATTCGACTTATGCTTCAGCCATATATCCTTCTCAATGAAAGGCATCTCCTTACGGCATACCCCACACCAGCTCGCGGTAAACTGCAACATGACCACCTTCCCACGAAGTCCCGAAAGGGTAATGCTTTTCCCATCCGTCAGCTTCACTGTAAAATCTGGAGCCATCTCCCCTACCTTAACGATGTAGCCGGTACTGTCCGCCACTACATCCTGCGCCTTGCCTGCCATGCTGCACATAGCAAACAGACAGAAAATCAGAAATCCAACTTTTTTCATTTTATTCAATCTTTAATAAGTAAGCTGTAACTATTCAGCGAATGATATTTTATAGAATGGGCAAACAATTCCCTATAACAAAAAACTCCGAAACACTTTTAAAAAGCAGTTTCGGAGTTTTATTCTTCGAGGTACCTGGCAGATTCGAACTGCCGTACACGGTTTTGCAGACCGCTGACTAAGCCACTCATCCAAGGTACCGGTTCTTACAAGAACTCTTTATTTCTCGTTTGCGGATGCAAAGGTAGCACTTTTTTTGAAACTACCAACTATCCGCAACAACTTTTCTTCTTTTTTTTCGTCACTCCACTGCACTCCGCACGCTTCTTATCATACAAATTCTTTAGTTCACAGCCACTTGCACAACTATCACACGGATTACCATTTTCTTTGACCCGATGAGAAAAAGAATAAATACTCATGCCAATCCGCACAGCGCAGAGCAACAACAATAAGGCTACTACCCACTCCTGCCAACTATTCATCATAAAAACAGACCTCCTATCTGATAAATTGCGAAAGACATCAGCCAGGCCAGCGCAGTAGTATAAAGCCCCGCAAACACGGCCCACTTCCAACTGCCCGACTCCCCTTTAATGGCTGCCAACGTGGCGATGCACGGAAAATAAATCAGCACAAACACCATGTAACCGAAAGCCACCAGGGGCGTTATCGGAATGCGTTCACCCAAGCTTACGGCATCTGCCTCGGCATCGTCGGCATAAAGCACTCCGAGCGTGCTTACCACCAGCTCCTTGGCGCCCACGCCGGAAAGGATGCCGATGCCCAGCTTCCAGTCGAATCCCAACGGTTCGATGACCGGTTCCATGGCTTTACCAATCCGGCCGATGTAGGAATTCTCCTGCTGTTCCGTCACACTTTCATATTCATCGTGGTTGGGATAATATCCCAATGCCCAGATAACGATGGATGCCACCATAATGATGCCTCCCATCTTGCGGAGATACTGCGCCCCCTTCTCCCACGTATGGCGGAAGATGGCCTTGGACGTCGGCATACGATAAGGCGGCAGCTCCATGACAAACGGCGTATCGTCTCCTTTCACCAGAAAGCGGCAGAAAAGACGTGCCATGACCACTGCCAACAGAATGCCGATGGCATAGATTACTAACAGCACAAAGCTCGCATTGTTCGGGAAGAAGGCGCCTACCAGCAATAAATAGATGGGTAGACGAGCGCTGCACGACATCAGCGGATTGATGAGCATCGTCACCAGACGGCTCTTGCGGTTCTCAATGGTACGCGAAGCCATAATGGCGGGCACATTACACCCAAAGCCCATAATCAGCGGAATGAAAGACTTTCCATGCAGCCCCATTTTATGCATAATCTTATCCATAATGAAAGCGGCACGTGCCATATAGCCCGAGTCTTCCATCAAGGAAATAAAGAAATAGAGCAACAGAATATTCGGCAGGAAAACAATGACACCGCCCACACCTCCGATAATACCATCCACCAGAAGGTCCTTCAGCGGTCCTTCGGACATGTTGTTGCATATCAGGTCGCCCAATTCGCCTACCAGCCATTCAATCCCCTGCATAGGATAGTCGCCCAGCACAAAGGTGCCTTCGAACATCAGATAAAGGAAAAGGAAGAAAATGGGATAACCCCATACACGGTGAGTAACGATTGAGTCTATGATTTGAGTAGTGCGCGACGTATCCTGATGATTGTCCACATAGGTCTCGCGCAGGGCACCGGCTATAAAACCATACTTGGCATCGGTGATGACCTGCTCGCTCTCCTCGTTCACCACCTCGGCAATCCGTGCCTCTTCCCGGTCGCGGACAGCAAGAATCTCCTTTCCATTGGGCAACTCCTCCACAATCTTTTTCAAGTCTTCGTCGTTCTCCAGCAACTTGATGGCAAGGAAACGCGTGGAATATTTGTGGCGGATGTTCTCATTGACGCTGATGACGCGCTTCACCTCCTCAATGCTACGTTCCAGCTCGGGACCGTGATTGATATGGATATGACGGTAGAAGCCACGCGGCTGTTCTATCTCTTCTTTATGGCTGCCGAAGTCATGGTCGGGAACATACTCCTGATGCCAGCTGCGAAGGTCACTCAATATCTCGCTGCGCATCCTGCCCTTATGGTCGAGGAAGTCGCCGCCTTCGTAAATATTGATAATCACATGGAACAGCTGTTCAATGCCTTTTCCGCTACGGCTGACCGTAGGCAACATCGGAACTCCGAACAACTGGCTGAGCTTTACATAGTCCAGCGTGTTTCCACTGGCTTCCAGCTCATCGTACATGTTCAGTGCAATCACCATGCGCACGTTCATGTCAATCAGCTGGGTGGTGAGATAGAGATTGCGTTCCAGGTTGGAAGAGTCCACAACATTGATAATGATATCCGGCGTTTCATTGATAATGTGCCGGCGGACATAGATTTCTTCAGGGGAGTAGGCCGAGAGGGAATAGGTTCCGGGAAGGTCGACAATACGGAAGTGGTAACCTTGGAAATCAAAATACCCCTCCTTGGCATCTACCGTAACGCCACTGTAATTGCCCACATGCTCGTGCGAACCGGAAGCGATGTTGAAAAGAGAAGTTTTACCACAGTTGGGATTTCCCACCAAAGCCACATTTATGGTGCGGCGTTTGCCGAGGGCCAGTTGCTTCAGCTCATCTTCGCCCAGATGCATGTTTTCGCCCAACCCCTCGTGGTAATCGGGCTGCACAGCCTGCTCCTTAGCTTCCTGCTCACTGATAATCTCTATCATCTCAGCCTCCTGCCGACGAAGAGAAATCTCATATCCCATTACTTTGTATTTGATAGGGTCGCGTAGTGGGGCATTCAGCAAGACCTCCACTGTTTTACCTTTAATAAATCCCATTTCCACAATCCGTTTGCGGAAACCACCGTGTCCCAGCACTTTTACGATTACACCTTTTTCACCGGTATTCAATTCGGACAAACGCATAGTCTTTCTGCCTTTCTTTTCTATTTTGGGGGCAAAGATAATACTTATGTCCGCAAGGCACAAATAATTTAGAATGTTTTTAAATAAGAGACACTAAACAATAATGCCCAGAAGGCAAAACACTACTTCCAGAGATACTAAATCGTAACTTCACCACACCTTTGTTCTTTTCTTACCACAGCTGTGGTAAGAAAAGAACAAAGGTGTGGTATGCATAAAACACAGCTGTGGTAAGATTAGCTTTTAGCAAATACGACCTTAGCCGATAGAGATTCTGAAAATAGATACTTGCAGATATGGCAATAAAAATCGTTTGCACTATCTTTGCACCACTCTATAGTTGAATATGCAGAAGGTAGTACAATACATCGAGCGCCACAAGCTCTTCTCGCTGGACGACAAGATACTTGTGGCACTGAGCGGCGGGGCGGACTCCGTGGCGTTGCTGCGCCTGCTCCTCAGCCTGGGATACACATGCGAAGCCGCCCATTGCAACTTCCATCTGCGCGGAGCGGAATCCGACCGCGACGAGCACTTTGTACGCCAGCTCTGCCTGGAGCACCGGGTGACGCTGCACACCGTCCACTTCAACACGGAGCAGGAAGCAAAGGAACGGCATATCTCCATCGAAATGGCTGCAAGGGAATTGCGCTACGCGTGGTTCGAAAAAACAAGGGAAGCATGCAGTGCAGCTGTCATTGCCGTCGCCCACCATCAAGATGACAGTGTAGAGACATTGCTGCTCAATCTGATTCGCGGTACCGGCATCAACGGATTGCGGGGTATACGCCCCCGAAACGGACATATAGTCCGCCCCTTGCTCTGCCTGGACAGAAAGGAAATCGTCGGTTATCTGGAAAGTATCGGGCAAGCCTACGTGACGGACAGCACCAATCTGCAGGACGAATATACCCGCAACAAAATACGCTTGAACCTGCTTCCCATGATGCAGGAGATAAACCCCTCCGTCAAGGAAAGCATCCTCAAAACGGCAGAGCATCTGGACGATGCCGCCTCTATATATAATATAGGTATAGAAGAAGCCAAACTGCGAGTCAAGACACCGGAAGGCATAAGTATCGGCGCCCTGAGCCAAGAAGCGGCACCGGAAACGGTCTTATTTGAAATTCTGCATCCGCTTGGATTCAACGCCGCACAAGTAAGGGACATCTGCCGGACATTGGACGGACAGCCCGGCAAAGTCTTTGCCACCCCCGGCTGGCGTGTCATCAAAGACCGCGGCTCGTTGTTGATAGAACCCGTACAGGAAGCCGTAAAGCCGTTATTGGAAATGAAAGAGCATCCCTATGCACCGGATTTCATGATTCCACGCGACAAAGCTACCGCCTGCTTTGATGCCGACAAACTCCAGCATCCCCTATCACTGCGCCTTTGCAGGCAGGGAGACAGCTTCGTGCCCTTCGGCATGAAAGGCCGGAAGAAGGTAAGCGACTACCTGACCGACCGCAAGTTCTCCCTTCTGCGCAAAGAACGGCAATGGGTGCTTTGCTGTGGAGATGACATCATCTGGCTGGTGGGAGAACGGGTGGACAACCGTTTCAGAATAGACGAAAAAACCCGGAAAGTGTTGGTCGTATCAACCATCGACCAGTAGCCATCACAGAATGATTCTGTCCTCCTTCTGTTTCTTGAAGCAATCGGAAAGCAATACGGCAAACGGCGTGTCATACGTGCGCGCCTTCTGCGGACAGCCTTTCACACAAGCACAACATTTGATGCATTTCTCTGCAACCGTATTGCACTCGTCTCCTTTTATAATGGCTCCTGCAGGACAATGCTTCACGCAATATCCGCAATGCGTACAACGTTCCGCATCCACTTGCGGAGTACGGGGCATAGGCACCCCACTCTTACGCAACTTGACGACTCTGCGCAAAAAGCGGAGCAACGGGAAGAAAGGCTGGCGCGGACGCTGGATACGGGTCACATCCACCCCATACAGTTTCTCCATATCTTCGGCCGCCGCAATTTTAGCACGTATCTTTTCACCAAAAAGCTTTGCATACTCCAAGTCGTCCGCATCCGGACGTCCGGCTGCCACCGGATATTTCTCACTGCTATAAGAGTGCTCTCCTACAAACGTAGCACCTGCAATTACCTTGAAGCCCAACTTCGTGACAAAAGCATCCAATTCCACCAAAGCCTTCTCATAGGCCCGGTTGCCGTACACCACCACAACCACGGCAGGTGCACCGTCAGCATGAAGCTCCTTCATCCGCTCCAATGCCAAAGGAGCCACATGGCCGCCATATACGGGCACCGTGATGACCGCCAAAGCATGGGAAGGTACCTCCCTTTTACCCGCCGCCTCCAAGGTGAGGTCCACTTTGGAGACAGACGAAATTCCCGTTCCGTGAACAATTGCCTCTCCCACTTGTTTAGAGGTACAAGTAGGTGAAAAAGTTATCAACTGTACTTCATCTATATTCATAAACCAATCCTTCATGTTGTTGTTAATACAGCAAAGATAAAGTTTTAAATTTAAAAAAAAGATGATTTGTTTATGAAACCAAAAATATTTATTACCTTTGCACCGTTGAAACATTCTGCGACTTCTTGCTGTGGCAAGAATTGTTTATCAGATTTCCGGTTCAATAATAAATATCCCATATAAATCATATATCACAAGGTAAACTTGCCCAAGTTGCTTCCTACAACAACTGCAACTGTGCACTTATGCCTTTCAATAAAAGTAAATTTTAAACCATTCACATATATACTGTATGTATAACATCATTCAACTGAACGACAAAAATTTGTCGGAACTACAAACTATTGCCCAAGAACTGGGTATAAAAAAAACAGACTCACTCAAAAAAGAAGAACTTGTTTACAAGATACTTGACGAACAAGCTATCGCAGGCGCTACCAAGAAAGTTGCCGCCGACAAGCTGAAGGAAGAGCGTAAAGGGGAAAAGCAAAAACGCTCGCGCGTCACTGTAAAGACCGTAAAAAAGGAAGGTGCCGACAAAGTGTTCTCAGCCAATAAAAACGGAGACCTCACCAAAGCTAAAACAGAGGAAGCACCGGCTGCGAAAGAACAACCCAAAACTGTGGAAGCACCCCAAGAACCGACCATAGAAGCTGCAACGCCGGCGCCAGCCAAAGAAGCCGCCGTACCCAAACGCAAACCGGGACGCCCCCGCAAGGTAAAGGAAGAGACTGCTGCACCCCAAGCAACGGAAACCCCGAAGGTTGCCGAACCGGAATTGAACTTCGAGGCTAAAGCTCCGAAAACAGAACCTCAGGCAGAAGCCAAAGCAGAAAAGAATATCGTACCGGACGAAAGCCCTATCCTGGCCGAAGCGGCAGATGACTTCATCCCCATTGAAGACCTCCCTACGGAAAAAATAGAATTGCCATCCGAACTTATCGGCAAATTCGAAGCGACCAAAGCGGAAACTCCCGCCACTCCCACTCCTGCCGCTGCCCCAGCCGAACCGCAACAGCCACAACGCCCGCGCCTCCGCGCCCGCGACAACAACAACCCATACAATAACAACAACAATAACAACCGCAACGGTGGCTATAACCAACAGCGCCCCGTGCAGCAGCGCCCTGCACAACCGTATAACAACGGAGAGAACTATCCCGCCGCTCCGGAACGCAAACCCGTAATAGAACGCGAGAAAACGTACGAATTCGATGACATCCTCACCGGAACCGGTGTACTGGAAATCATGCAGGATGGCTACGGCTTCCTCCGTTCCTCCGATTACAACTATTTGTCCTCACCGGACGATATTTACGTATCACAATCACAAATCAAATTGTTCGGCCTGAAAACCGGTGATGTGGTAGAAGGCGTAATCCGTCCCCCGAAAGAAGGCGAAAAGTACTTCCCGCTGGTAAAAGTATCCAAAATAAACGGACGTGACCCGGCTTTCGTACGCGACCGCGTACCGTTCGAGCACCTCACTCCCCTCTTCCCGGACGAGAAGTTCAAGCTTTGCAAAGGCGGATACTCCGACTCTATGTCGGCCCGTGTCGTAGACTTGTTTGCCCCCATCGGCAAAGGTCAGCGTGCCTTGATTGTGGCACAGCCCAAAACCGGTAAGACCATCTTGATGAAAGACATAGCCAACGCCATTGCCGCCAATCATCCGGAAGTCTACATGATTATGCTGCTCATCGACGAACGCCCGGAGGAAGTTACCGACATGGCGCGTACCGTCAATGCGGAAGTAATCGCCTCTACCTTCGACGAACCGGCAGAACGCCACGTGAAGATTGCCGGCATCGTCCTTGAAAAAGCAAAACGCATGGTGGAATGCGGACACGATGTTGTCATCTTCCTCGACTCCATCACCCGCCTGGCACGTGCCTACAACACCGTATCCCCGGCTTCCGGCAAAGTGCTTTCCGGTGGTGTGGATGCCAACGCATTACATAAGCCCAAACGCTTCTTCGGTGCAGCACGTAACATCGAGGGCGGCGGTTCACTGACCATCCTTGCCACTGCCTTGATTGACACTGGCTCAAAGATGGACGAGGTTATCTTCGAAGAATTCAAGGGTACGGGTAATATGGAGTTGCAGCTCGACCGCAACTTGTCCAACAAGCGTATCTTCCCGGCTGTCAACATCGTTGCCTCCAGCACCCGCCGCGACGACCTGCTGCAAGACAAGCAGACACTGGACCGCATGTGGATTCTCCGCAAGTACCTTGCCGACATGAATCCGATAGAAGCCATGGACTTCGTAAAAGACCGTCTGGAGAAGACCAAAGACAACGACGAATTCCTGATGAGCATGAACAGTTAACAGCAACTGCATACAGATATTGTACAAAAGCTTCCATTTACGTTCATAAACGTAGGTGGAAGCTTTTTTTATATCCGTTTTTTCATACATTTGCCACCATACAATAACCTTGAACAAATAAAATCCAAATCTGATGAAAACGATTCACTCTTTTATGGGAATGGCATTGTGCAGCTTTCCGGTAATGGCACAGCAATCGCCCAATTTTCTTATTATCCAATGCGACCATCTGACCCAGCGGGTAGTAGGCGCATACGGTGCCGACCCCAGCTGCACTCCACCTATAGACCGAATTGCCTCCCAAGGTGTAACATTTGCCAACGCATACGTGGGATGCCCCCTCAGCCAACCGTCACGCGCTGCCTTATGGAGCGGACTGATGCCGCATCAAACCAATGTACGTTCCAACTCGGCCGAACACATCAATCCTCCGCTGCCCGACAGCATTCCGACCCTGGGAAGCCTCTTCACCGCCAACGGTTATGAGGCCGTCCACTTTGGCAAAACCCATGACATGGGTTCCCTAAGGGGATTCCGCCACAAGGAACCGGTTGCCAAGCCCTTCACCGACCCCGAATTTCCCGTCAACAATGACAGCTTTCTGGATGTAGGAACCTGCGAGGATGCCGTGGCCTATCTCAGCAATCCGCCGCAAGAACCTTTCATCTGCATAGCCGATTTCCAAAACCCGCACAATATCTGCGGATATGTAGGCGAAAATAAAGGGGAGCACATAGATAGCCCCATCAGTACCCCAATCCCGCTACTACCCGAAAACTTTGAAGTGGAAGACTGGGAAAAACTTCCGTTGCCCATTCAGTACATCTGCTGCAGCCACCGGAGGATGATGCAAGCCGCCCACTGGAACGAGGACAATTACCGGCACTACGTCGCCGCCTTCCAGCATTACACGCGGATAGTGGCCAGACAGATAGAGAGTGTACTGGAAGCCCTCTACTCCACTCCCGCCGGCAAAAATACAATTGTCATTGTACTGGCAGACCACGGAGACGGAATGGGGTCACACCGCATGGTAACCAAGCAGGTCAGCTTTTACGAAGAAATGACAAATGTGCCCTTCATCATAGCCGGTCCCGGTATTCATCCCCGTCAAAAACCGGTGGAAGATTTACTGACCCAACCCACTATCGACCTGCTGCCCACTCTCTGTGAACTGGCAGGCATTCCGGTGCCTTCCTCCAAGCCCGGCATCAGCCTTGCCCCTTTCCTGAAAGGCGAGAAGCAAAAGAGACAGCACCCCTATGCAGCCTCCGAATGGCACAGTGAATACGAAGTGACCGTCAGCCCGGGACGGATGATACGCAGTCCCAGATACAAATACACACACTATCTGGAAGGCAACGGGGAAGAACTGTATGATATGCTGAAGGATAAAGGAGAAAGACGAAACCTTGCCCATGACCCCAAATACTCAAAGATTCTGGCCGAGCACCGGGCACTGCTGGACGACTACATCCGCCGCACACAGGACGACTACCGAAGCCTGAAAGTTGAAGCCGACAAGAGATGGCGCAGCCACGCACCGGGATATCCCAACCACGAAGGACCCTGCGCCAGAGACATTATCAATAGAAAGTAAGCAAAAAGAACTAAAAAAAACAGAATAATATAGATGATTATCAGTGCCTTGACCGGCACTTCCATTCTTTTCGCCCATCCCGCTGCAAGTCTTCAATAATATTCTGCTTCAAAAGAAGGCAGTTAAAGGGATTTTTTGTACTTTTGCGCCTCAATAAGAGTAATTTGTAATTTAGTAATTGTAATTAGATACTATGTTCGATAATTTAAGCGAGAGACTTGAAAGGTCGTTTAAAATTTTGAAAGGTGAGGGCAAAATCACCGAAATCAATGTTGCGGAAACCCTGAAAGACGTACGTAAGGCACTTTTGGATGCCGACGTGAACTATAAGGTAGCCAAAAACTTCACCGATACCGTTAAGGAAAAAGCCTTGGGACAAAACGTGCTGACAGCCGTTAAGCCCAGCCAGCTGATGGTAAAAATCGTACACGATGAACTGACCCAGCTCATGGGCGGCGAGACTTCTGAAATAAACCTCGACTCCAAGCCTGCCATTATCCTAATGTCCGGTTTGCAAGGCTCCGGTAAAACAACTTTCTCCGGAAAGCTGGCCCGCATGCTGAAGAGCAAGAAGAACAAAAAGCCGTTATTGGTGGCTTGTGACGTGTACCGTCCTGCCGCTATCGAGCAGTTGCGTGTACTGGCTGAACAGATTGACGTACCGATGTACTCGGAACCGGACAGCAAAAATCCGGTAGCCATTGCCCAAAATGCCATCCAAGAAGCCAAAGCCAAAGGTTACGACCTTGTAATTGTCGATACAGCCGGTCGTCTGGCAGTGGATGAGGAGATGATGAACGAGATTGCCGCCATCAAGAAGGCCATCAATCCGGACGAGATTCTGTTCGTAGTGGATTCAATGACCGGTCAGGATGCAGTGAATACCGCTAAGGAATTCAACGAACGGCTCGACTTCAATGGTGTAGTATTGACCAAACTGGATGGTGATACCCGCGGTGGTGCCGCCCTTTCTATCCGTTCGGTGGTAAACAAGCCCATCAAGTTTGTAGGTACCGGTGAAAAGCTGGATGCCATCGACCAGTTCCATCCCTCACGTATGGCCGACCGTATTCTCGGTATGGGTGACATCGTATCTTTGGTGGAACGTGCGCAGGAACAATATGACGAGGAAGAAGCCAAACGCCTGCAAAAGAAGATTGCCAAGAACCAGTTCGACTTCAACGACTTCCTGAGCCAGATTGCACAAATCAAGAAAATGGGTAACTTGAAGGAACTTGCCTCCATGATACCGGGCGTAGGCAAAGCCATCAAGGATATAGACATTGACGACAATGCCTTCAAGAGCATTGAAGCCATCATCTACTCCATGACTCCGGAAGAACGCAGCAATCCGGCCATTCTGAACGGTTCACGCCGCCAGCGCATTGCCAAAGGTAGCGGTACGAATATTCAGGAAGTAAACCGCCTGCTGAAACAGTTTGACCAGACCCGCAAGATGATGAAGATGGTCACTGGCAGCAAGATGGGTAAGATGATGCCGAAACTTAAAAGATAAGATAACAGCCTATGACACTGATTGATGGAAAAGCAATTTCAGAGCAAGTAAAGCAAGAGATTGCAGCAGAAGTAGCCGAAATAGTGGCTCGTGGGGGTAAACGCCCGCATCTGGCCGCCATTCTTGTAGGACACGATGGAGGTAGCGAAACCTACGTTGCCGCCAAAGTAAAAGCATGCGAAGTTTGCGGATTCAAGTCCTCACTTATCCGTTACGAGGCAGACGTTACCGAAAAGGAACTGCTCGCCAAGGTACGCGAATTGAACGAGGATGCGGATGTGGACGGTTTCATCGTACAGCTTCCCTTGCCCAAGCATATCTCCGAGCAGAAAGTGATTGAAACCATCGACTACCGCAAGGATGTGGACGGCTTTCATCCCATCAACGTGGGACGGATGTCCATTGGCCTTCCCTGCTATGTATCCGCTACTCCCAACGGTATCCTCGAACTGCTGAAGCGCTATCAGATAGAGACTTCAGGCAAGAAATGCGTGGTATTGGGACGCAGTAACATTGTCGGCAAACCCATGGCTGCCCTGATGATGCAGAAGGCTTATCCCGGCGATGCCACAGTGACCGTATGCCACAGCCGCAGCAAAGACCTGGTAAAGGAATGCCAGGAAGCGGACATCATCATTGCTGCGTTGGGACAACCGAACTTTGTTAAGGCGGAAATGGTCAAGGAAGGCGCTGTCGTTATTGATGTAGGTACTACCCGTGTGCCCGATACCTCCAAGAAATCCGGATTCAAGTTGACCGGTGATGTGAAATTCGACGAAGTAGCTCCCAAATGTTCATTCATTACCCCCGTACCGGGAGGCGTAGGTCCCATGACCATCGTTTCCCTTATGAAGAATACATTGCTCGCCGGCAAGAAAGCAATCTACCAATAACAAGGCGATGAAAACGCTCGCCGTCTTCATTGTTGTCCTACTGTATAGCGTAACCCTTTCCTCGCAGGAAAGGATTACGCTATTATTTGTCGGCGACCTGATGCAGCACCAGGCACAAATAGACGCTGCACATGTATCTGAAGGAAAATATGACTACTCCTCCTGCTTCTCCCTCATAAAAGAGCAAATATCCCAGGCAGACCTCGCCATAGGAAATCTGGAAGTCACATTGGGGGGCAGGCCCTATCGGGGCTATCCTATGTTCAGCGCCCCCGATGAATATCTTCAGGCCATAAAGGACGCCGGATTCGATATTTTACTGACAGCCAACAACCACTGTCTGGACCGTGGAAAAAAGGGAATGGAGCGTACCATACAATTGCTTGACTCCTCCGGTATTCGTTACGCAGGCACCTACAAGAATCTGTCGGAGCGCAGGCAACGCTATCCCCTGTTCATCAACAGAAACGGCTTTCGCATTGCCCTACTCAACTATACTTACGGCACCAATGGTATCAAGGCTACCTCTCCCAATATCGTAAACTATATTGATAAGAATACCATCCTGCAAGATATCCAAAGTGCCAAGGCACGCCAACCGGATGCCATTATTGCCTGCATGCATTGGGGAGAGGAATATCAGTCCCTTCCCAACCGTGAGCAACGCGAACTGGCCAACTGGTTGCTCCAACAAGGCGTAACACATATTATCGGTTCACACCCTCACGTCATTCAACCGATGGAACTACGTACCAACGGTACCGAACAGCACATCATAGTCTACTCCTTGGGAAACTTCATTTCCAATATGAGCAAGGCCAACACTGACGGCGGCCTCATCTTCACTTTGCAGTTGGAGAAACATCCTCTCCCCCAACCCATCCGTCCCTCTTACACCGGTCAGAGTCAGACGCCCCTGCCAGACTCCAATCCTCTGCCTTTTCCATACTGTCGTGTTTCCTATTGTGGATATAATCTGGTCTGGACCGGCCGGCCGGAACTTACTAAAGAAAAAAATTACATTCTTTATCCTGCCAGTTTTCCTACAGAACATTTAACGCCGGAAGCTCGTAAACACCTGGAAATCTTTGTCAAAAGCTCTCGAAAGCTGCTCCAGCAGCACAATATAGGTATCTACGAGAAGAAAAAATAATGCAGAAATCTCAAAAATTTTCGTCTCATTCTTTGCAATATTAAAGATTATCCCTATCTTTGCACCGCATTTAAGAAATGCACTAACATGGTGGCTGTAGTTCAGTTGGTTAGAGCGTCAGATTGTGGTTCTGAATGTCGTGGGTTCGAGTCCCATCTGCCACCCGCAAAGAAGAGGAAATTCGAAAGAATATTCCTCTTTTTTTGTTATTGTCCAAACAATCCCCCAAAGGGAGGCAACGTGGAATCAATGTAAAAAATTGTAGGGATACTCCTGGGTCAACGTAACAATCTGAGGTATTTTATATTTAAGCATATAATTTAGCAAGTCTATATAAGAAAAAAGCTCTATCTCTTACTCCTCTGAACTGTGCTCTAAATGCTTTGATTTTAGCATTGAATGACTCTGCTGCGGCATTGGTTGCCCTCCTTTCAAAAAAATTGATTATATTCAGATAATGTGTTTGTATAGAACGTGCGACCCTTCCAAAGGTGAGGAACCCTGATTTATCTACTTCATCATACCACCTTGCCAGCCTTGTCAAAGCAATATCCTTAAACTTACACTGATGATAGATTAAGCCTAACCGCATAGACAGATAATATCCTTTCTTTATATCGGGATATTCCTTGAAAAGAATTTCAGCTCGTATTCTTTGAGACAGAGTCCATAAGGATTCCTTCTTGTAAAGCAGATAAATGCTTCTCGCTAACAAATGCTTTCTTGTATCTCCATTAGCGAAAACAGGTGCATGATACATCTTTCCACAGGCCTTTGCATAAGCAATCTGAGTGGACTCTTCATCCAAAGCCTCCCAGCGAGCTTTTACACGCATCTCCTGCACCGCTTCATAAGCTAACTT
>NZ_OBMS01000014.1:0-110165 GCF_900217715.1 Bacteroides sp. AR29 | reverse complement strand
AAATTCCCAAGACTCTGCAAGATACTTGCTGACGGAGGTTATCAAGGGGATTTGGCTATGTGGACAAAACAAAAGTTCGGATGGGACTTGGAGGTTGTACTCAGACCCAAAGAAAACCCCAGAAAATTCAATGTAGTACCTAAACGATGGATTGTTGAAAGGACTTTCTCATGGTTGGAAAACTATAGAAGGCTCACTATTGATTACGAATTCCTGACGGAAACGGCAGAAGCAATGGTAACGGTGGCATTTATACAAATACTCCTTAAGAGATTTTTCTAAGCATTTCAAAACAAATTCTAAGTAATTTCGCGCACAAGATAAAAGAACCCCTTATGATAAAAGCTCTGTTTTTTGACATCGACGGAACCTTGGTCAGCTTCAAGACCCACGAAATTCCCGTTTCCACTATTGAAGCGTTGACTGCCGCCAAGGCCAAAGGCATACATATCTTCATTTCTACCGGACGTCCGCGCGTCATCATCAACAACTTGTCCGCCTTGCAGGAACGGAATCTGATAGACGGCTACATCACGATGAACGGCGCCTATTGCTTTGTAGAAGACACCGTTATCTACAAAAGCCCCATACCGACAGCGGAAGTGGATGCCTTGACAGCTTTCTGCCACGAACGCAACATCCCATGCATCCTGGTGGGAGAGCACGACATCTGCGTGAACCAGCCCGGCGAAGTAGTGGAGGAAATCTTCCATCACCAATTGAAAGTGGACCCCATCGAAGCAAAGCCCTATACCGACAGCCATGCCGACAAAGCCTTCTTCCAGCTGACTCCCTTTATCAACGCCGAGGAAGAAGCAATCATCCTGCCCTCCGTCCCCCACTGCGAGATGGGCCGCTGGCATCCTGCCTTCGTAGACGTGACAGCCAAAGGAAACACCAAGCAAAACGGTATCGACCAGATTATCCGCCACTTCGGCATCAAGCTGGAAGAGACCATGGCCTTCGGCGACGGAGGAAATGACATCAGCATGTTGCGCCATGCCGGTATCGGTGTAGCCATGGGCAATGCCAATAACGACGTAAAAGCTGCCAGTAACTACACAACCACTTCTGTTGATGAAGACGGCATCGCCAACGCCCTGAAATATTTCGGCATAGTCGGGAATCCATCATAAATCTGAAATCTTTTGAGCTTCGTTCCCGATACACAAAACAAAGAGTTTCAAGATGCCTTGAACCTCATTCAGTATACCCGTCAGTCCGTATTCCTGACGGGCAAAGCAGGTACGGGCAAATCGACCTTCCTGAAATATATCTGCGCGAATACGAAGAAAAAGCATGTAGTGCTTGCCCCTACCGGAATAGCCGCCATCAATGCCGGAGGCAGTACCCTGCACAGCTTCTTCAAACTGCCCTTCTACCCCCTGCTGCCCGATGACCCGAACTTCAGTCTGCAACGGGGACGCATCCACGAATTTTTCAAATACACCAAACCCCACCGCAAACTACTGGAAGAACTGGAACTGGTCATCATCGACGAGATTTCCATGGTACGCGCCGACATCATCGACGCCGTAGACCGCATCCTGCGCGTCTATTCCCGCAACCTGCGCGAACCCTTCGGCGGCAAACAGATATTATTGGTGGGCGATGTGTTCCAGTTGGAACCCGTCGTCAAAGGAGATGAACGGGAGATACTGAACCGATTCTACCCTACCCCTTATTTCTTCTCTGCCAGGGTATTCGGCCAGATAGACCTTGTCTCCATCGAACTGCAGAAAGTATACCGGCAAACAGACAGCAAGTTCATCCATGTGCTGGACCACATCCGCAACAATACCGTCGGCTCTGCCGAACTTCAGCTGCTCAACACCCGCTATGGCACCCAAATAGAGCAATCGGAAGCCGACATGTACATCACCCTCGCCACCCGCCGTGACAATGTGGACTACATCAACGACAAAAAACTGGCGGAACTTCCCGGTGACCCGGTCACCTTCTACGGCGAAATCATGGGAGACTTTCCCGAAAGCAGCCTCCCCACCTCGCAGGAACTGGTACTGAAACCGGGCGCACAAATCATCTTCATCAAGAATGACTTCGACCGCCGCTGGGTGAACGGCACCATCGGCGTCATCAGCGGCTTCGACCCTATCGAAGAGACCCTCTACGTCATCACCGACGACGGCAAGGAATGTGACGTCAAACGAGAGTCGTGGCGAAACATCCGCTACAAATACAACGAAGAAAAGAAACAGATTGAAGAGGAAGAACTGGGAACCTTTACACAATATCCCGTGCGCCTGGCATGGGCCATCACCGTCCACAAGAGCCAAGGGCTGACCTTCAGCCGGGTAGTCATCGACTTTACCGGCGGCGTGTTTGCCGGTGGGCAGGCATACGTAGCCCTCAGCCGCTGCACCTCGCTGGAAGGCATCCAGCTGAAAAAGCCCATCAGCCGTGCCGATGTATTCGTGCGTCCGGAGATTGTCAGTTTCTCCGAACGCTTCAACAACCGCACCGCCATCGACCGTGCCTTGAAGCAAGCACAGGCAGACGTTCAATACGTTGCCGCCGCCAAAGCCTTCGACAAAGGGGATTTCGGCACTTTCCTGGATGAGTTTTTCAAAGCCATCCATTCCCGCTACGACATCGAGAAGCCCAACGTGCAGCGCCTCATCCGCCGGAAGCTGAACATCATCAACCGTCTGAAAGAGGAAAACCGTGCACTGAAACAAGCAGCATTGGAGAAAGAGAAAGCCCTTGTAAAGTATGCCCGCGAATACATCCTTATGGGTGACGAATGCCTGAAGCATGACATGAAGGAGGCAGCCATGAAAAACTATGAGAAAGCCGTCACCCTCTGTCCCAAATTCAAAGAGGCCTGGAAGAAGATAAAGAAACTGGAGAAAGAGATGCTAAAAAGGTGAATCGCTTGTTTATAAGCCGATTATTATCTATTTTTGCATGTAATATAAAACTCAAATCCATTTCCGCCATGCTTCTGAAACTTTATGAAAAAAATAACAATCCCGCCGACCTGCAGCAGGTGATCGACCTACTGAATGACGGAGGTATCCTTATCTACCCTACCGACACCATGTATGCCATCGGCTGCCACGGACTGAAGGAGCGCGCCATCGAGCGCATCTGCCGCCTCAAGGACATCGACCCCAAGAAGAACAATCTTTCCATCATCTGCTACGACTTGAGCAAGGTCAGCGAATACGCCAAAGTGGACAACAGCACCTTCAAGTTGATGAAGCGTAATCTGCCCGGAGCTTTCACCTTCATTCTGAACGGCACCACCCGCCTGCCCAAGATATTCCGTAACCGTAAGGAGGTCGGCATCCGTATGCCGGACAATTCCATCATTCAGGAAATAGCCCGCCTGCTGGATGCTCCCATCATGACAACTACATTGCCGCATGATGACAATGAGGACATTGAATACTGCACAGACCCGGAACTGATTGACGAGAAATTCGGTGATATTGTCGATTTGGTAATAGACGGCGGTATCGGCGGTACGGAAGGCTCTACCGTAGTGGATTGCACCAATGGGGAGCCGGAAATCATACGCCAGGGGTTAGGCTGGCTGGACGAAGGATAAATATTGAATTCCGGCCACAATTTCCAAACCTTTTCAACTTCTTTTATGTTTCTTTACTAAGAAATACAGGAACTTTATGAGCACAAAAGAACAATACTGGAAATATTCATTGATAGCTATCATTATCGGGCTGGGAATCATTCTTTTCAGACAAATAGCCCCATTCATGGGCGGTCTGCTGGGAGCCTTGACTATCTATATCCTGGTAAGAAAGCAGATGATGTATCTTTCCGACAAGCGGAAAATGAAGCGCAGCATAGCTGCCACCCTCATTACAGCAGAGGCAATTCTCTGCTTTCTGGTTCCGCTTGGGCTGGTGGTATGGCTGGCTGTGGTCAATCTTCAAAACATCAATCTGGACCCGCAAGCCATTATAGCTCCTTTCGAAGAAGCGGCCAACATCATTAAAGCCAAAACCGGCTACTATATCTTGGGGAAAGACACGGTGGCATACGTCATTTCAATTCTTCCCCGCATCGGGCAAGCCATCATGGGAGGTATCAGCAGTTTTGCCGTCAACATCTTCGTACTGGTCTTTGTACTCTACTTCATGCTGATAGGGGGCAAAAAGATGGAACAGTACGTCAACGACCTACTGCCGTTCAATGATGACAATACACAAAACGTCATCCACGAAATCAACATGATTGTCCGCTCCAATGCCATCGGCATCCCCTTACTCGCCGTCATACAAGGAGGAGTAGCCATGATAGGCTACTGGATTTTCGGTGCTCCCAACATCTTGTTCACCGGTTTCCTGACCTGCTTCGCCAGCATCATCCCAATGGTAGGAACAGCGCTGGTATGGTTTCCGATAGCTGTCTACATGGCATTGATAGGCAACTGGGTTCAAGCTATCGGGCTGGCCATCTATGGCGGTGCAGTCATTTCACAGCTCGACAACCTGATACGCTTCATCATCCAGAAGAAAATGGCAGACATTCATCCGCTTATCACTGTCTTCGGAGTTGTAATTGGCTTGTCCCTTTTCGGATTCATGGGTGTCATCTTCGGGCCACTGCTCTTATCACTATTCTTTCTGTTCGTGGATATGTTTAAAAGAGGGTATTTGGATGCAAGGGGGAAGACGACGGAATAAGTACTTAATAAAGCATGACCATAATAGGGTTACCTTCCTCTTCTACTCCCATTCTCCGTTGATTATCATCACTGAGTTCATCCGGTTGTAACAAAGCAAAAAAATGTCCATCCGAAGTGACTCCCCTGATTTGGATATGCTGATTATTCATTTTATCAAATAAGCTATCACCCTTTTGGCAAACAACAGTTTTCTTTTCCTTATGGTAAAATCCACAATATGACTGGCTTTCTTCTAAATATAAGCTTGTATGAAAATGGAAATAGATGTATTCTGCATTCTCCAGAATATAGTCTATGGCTATTTTCTTATCACATCCTTCTACATCCAATTGCTGCTGCTCACTCCAGTGCCACTCACCCAGTTCAAAAACCAGATATGGAGTAAGTCCCTGCTCTGAAATAGTATAGATAGTATCATTAAAAGCTTGTTTCACTCGGATGGCATCCTTAGATTTCCATAACGAAGGGCTATTGATTGCCGTATAATATTTCCGGTCACCAACAAATTCTGCCATTGCCAAGTCACCTCCATAAGCAACATTGCCCCCCAACAAATTTGAAACCGACAAAACCTCATCCATGGGAAGCAGGGCTGAATTCCATGTAGCAATACCGGTCAATGACATCGTATTTCTATCCATATAAAAGACTGATGGCGTCTCCGGAGAGAGTTTCATTTTATTATGTCCCCAAATTCTGTCCGCATCCATCAAATAGTAATTTTGGGACAGAATACAATTGACTGTATCTTGCAATCGAATTCTATCCTTATATTTCCCATCAAATCCATATAGTAGGAAATCATTATTCCATCCCAATAGATAAACGGTTCTCCGAACCGCATCAGCCCAAAAGCTCACTTTCCCCCATGAATCCTTTGCATATCCTTCCGGATCAGTACCTACGTGTCCAATATCCCGAATATACTTCCCGTTAGTACGGTCAAAAAGTTTCAGATTCTGATGGACAGAAGATACCAATATCGCACTATCCATAATTATGCACTCCGGATATTTTCCTATAATAGCCTGCTCATTAGTCTCCAAAGGAATATAACTTATGCTGGAAAACAAATTTTGTACAGATTGTCCTTCTGACAATCTACTCATTGCTTCCGCAACATTAATTACATTGCCATCAATCTGCTTTTCGGAACACGAAGTTACAACCAACATCAATAATAAAAAGAATTTCCACATATATCTCATACCATTTCTATTCATTACTCTGAAAGTAGTAAAATATCACTTATCATCATTAATTACATTATTTAATCGATTCCGGCTCCATCACAAGGCGAAAACCTCCATACTCGTCACTATAATTCTCAATGTCGTAATCAATGTACGACACCCGACACCCCTCTGCTGTTCCTCCCCAACTTCCACCTCGCAATATTCGGCGGAAAAAAAGATAAGTACCCTCAAAAGGCCATCCCGGATGGATAGACTTACCACCTTGCTTGTATTCTTTAGTGTACAAATCACCGCACCACTCCCAAACATTGCCACTCATATCATACAATCCCAATTCATTGCTTTTTTTCAGACCTACCGGACGGGTAGTTCCAGCTTCTCCATATTGTCCGCCAGAGGAATTCCCAACATACCAAGCCACCTCACTTACCTGATTGCTGCCACTGTATTTATAGTGCTTACTTTTGTGTCCACCACGCGCTGCGTATTCCCATTCGGCCTCAGTCGGAAGACGAAATGTTTTACCGGTCATAGCATTTAATCTACCGATAAACTCCTGCGCATTTTTCCAGCTTACATTTTCCATCGGGCAATCTCCGCATCCCCCATTAAACGGCAAAATGGAATCAGTATCCATAACCGCCCTCCACAGCCTTTGAGTAACTTCATATTTTCCTATGTAAAAATCAGATACCGACTCCTTACGTGCTGGTTTCTCGTTATCCTCACAGTCACATCCCTGCTCATCTGTACATCCCATCATAAATGTACCTCCTTTCACAAAAACCATCTCAATAGAATCCCCATTCACAACAACTACAAGTTGCTGAATAGGAGTTTCATTCGACTGACATCGAATAAAAACAGTTATAAGACATATTGCCAAAACAACAGTCAATGCTTTAACTCTTCTTTTCATACTTTCATTAAGAACATTCTCTTCCTTAGTATTTCATACTATATATACGAATAGCACAAACATACTAAAAACAAATGAATTACGAACTATTCATAGATATATTTTTCACACTTCATGGGAAAACAGTTTCATCTTTATATCAACTTCTTAATAAAGAACAGCTATTATGGGGTTACCTTCTTCTTCAACTCCCATTCTCTGTTGATTATCATCGCTAAGTTCATCCGGTTGTAATAAAGCAAAAAAACATCCATCCGAACTAACTCCCCGAATTTGAATATGCTGATTGTTCTCTTTATCAAACAAGTTATCACCTTCTTGGCATACAACTGTTTTCTTGCGAATAAATATAAATCACTTCTTATATATGCAAGAATCATTTATGCTTACTTCAACAATACGATTACTATTTGACCCAAATAAATGTTCATTTTGAATATACAACTCTATTTCATGGCCTGGCAAATAATTCTGAAACCATTCATAATTTATTTCACTTTCCATACCTCTATTTATATAATAAAAAGAATCATTCTCCAACTCTATTACAATATCATTATGCTCTGTAGCAGATACACTTCTAACAATTCCTCTTTGCAGACTTATGTTATTTGATATAGACACGAATCTAAATATTAAAAATAGAGCTATAAAAGCCATCAAGACATACACTACAATTTTTTTTTCATACGTAAATAATTATTATGCTTCTTACTAAAAAGAAGCGTTATACAATCTTTTCTTTAGCTAAAAACGAACAAGTTTCACCCGACTTCATATCCTGATTACGACTCCAGACCATCATAAAATTCTGCATCCTCAAATCCATAGCCTACCAAAGCCTCATTATAACCTTTCATTGCAATAAAGCCTCGCTTCTTCAAACATATTCGTCCAAAAACATCACGTTTACAAAGAGTACTGATATAGAATATATTTTCTTCATTCTCAAACTTCTTCATCACGAACTCTGCAAAGCCTTTCCCCCAGATAATTATCTGCATCCAGATTACATACCGACTCGCTAACCTAAAAACCATATTCCCACTATGACTTCGTCGATAATAAGCCGGTTCATGCAAGTGATGCAAAATGAGATTTGTTTCATAGTGTTATATATTCATTATCAAATCAATGAACAGTAAATCTACCGAATGCATAAGCCCCATCCGCGCCCTTTATCTCAAGTAAAAAATCACCACCTAAACCTTGCTGTAACTGTACTTTTCTTAATATAGGAGAGTCTATATTCTCATAATATAGGAGAGTCTATATTCTCAGCAGAGGAGTAAACAACATTCCCATTCTGAGAAATTGCAATTTCCACTTCACCTATCGATTGATAGAATTCCAAATCAATGGAATGGTCATCATTCAAAAATGCTAAAAAAGGAGTAGCTGAAGGAATAGAACGATGAGCATTCCCCGGACCACCCGGTAAATCAAAATCCTCATCCATGACGATTTCTACTCTCGAAGGAAAAGTAACTGAATCTGCACTTACTACATTTACTACAAGAAAGTAGTATAAACTTAACAAAATAAAAAATGATTTCATAGTATCTTTAGTTTTGAATGTTACAAAGATAGCCATTCAATCACTTCTTAGAGAAAATACGAGTGGACAACACAAGACAAGTCAATACTCTATACACCAATAAGATGACAGTAAAAACATTTCTAAATTAGTGGACGAAAATCAAGCGATTATTCTAGTAAAGAGCTACAAATTCTTCCAATTTATCATTTGTATCCAAACTTAAGATTCCCCTCAACCTCCGTTTCTTCGTAAAAATGGAATTCATCTCACAGTCAAAAGTGAACATCAATTCACTGGAAGTGAAACCGACTTTAAGCAAAGCCAACAACATCAAGTTGCCACTAGTTAATTTAAAATCTTTCTTTAACCGAGAAATAAAATTACCATATATTAAATCTATATATTCAAGGAGTTGTTCTTTCTCCTGGTTGGTCATATTCTTCACAATCAGCTTTTCCTTCTTCAATTGTTCCAAGAGATAAACGCCATTTACACATACATTTTCACTTATTTTTTTATTCTCACTCTCCAATAGCAAAATCTTTTGGTTCAATTTAGCAATCTTCTCTCTATTTGTTTCTGCCATCTCACCTGCCCTTTGTTTCAACACATCAAGTTCATAAACATATCGTTTAATCATGCACTCATTTTCTTCTATTATTTGCATATTCTTCCGGAACAGTCCTTCATATCTCTTTCTCAAAAGAAAATACAAAACAATGCATAGCAGTATAATAAACAAGACTACTGCTATCCAAAAATAAAGCTGTATTTGCTTTTCACGTTCAACCTGTTGCTTTTCTAAAAGAAGTTTTCCTCTTTCATATTTACGTTGCAAAGTCAAAATTTGAGATGTTTGTTTAGCATCCCGTTCAATGACTAACAACGAATCAGACTTTTCTTTGAAATAGAGAGCCATTGCATACTTTTTCTGTTTCTTTTCCAACAGATACAAATAGTGATATGCACCCGCCAGAGTACGAGGATTTTCAGAATTCAAAGCTAAAGCGAAACATCTTCCAGCCTCATCCAACTTATTTAGATTCAAATAAATATTCCCCAATGACATTGAACAGTGATGCATAGAATGCCTATCTTGTTCAGTCTCTACCGCAGTTTTCAACAGGGCTATTGCATCTCCCAAATCCCCTTCATTTCTTTTGGCAATCCCTTTTACTTGTAATAAAGAAGGGATTACCCGTTCAAAACTGATACATCCTTTCTTTTTCTCACACAAGGACAAAGCACGATTAATGTAATTATAAACACTGTCATATTTCTGTTCTACATAATAAATACGAGCAATATCCCGATAAACATATATAACTCCTAAAGTATCAACAGCCTTTTGAAAACAATACGCTGAACTTTGATAATTGTCGAGAGCATCTTTATATAGCTTTCTGTCCGTATTCAAAACACCGATATATTCATGTACAAATCCCTGCAACTTATATTCTTCCGTCTTCTCCAATTTAGCCAAAGCGCTCAAATAAGCTTGTATAGCCAATGTATCATTATCTTGCAAAGCTGCCACTTTACCATAATAAAACAATGCCTTTCCTGCTTTTACACCATCATCCTTATAATAATCTACCGCAATTTTTATCAACGAATCCGACTGCAAACTATCCAGATAGTTTTTATCACGTGCTTGCGTTAGCAGCAATGCATAGTCCGCCCGCTACTTCCCACGAAGCTCCTCCGGATGAGGAATTTGCTCCAACAGCAGCAATGCACTGTCAGGATATACATCCATATACCTCTCTACCTTATCAAAAACATTGGATACGTTCTTCTCTACGCAAGAACCTAACAGTACACAAACGGACAAAAGCCCAAGATATAACAGTTTTTTCATATGAACATGTTCTTTACCAGATTATCATTGCGTATACACAGAATCCTTTTGGAGATAAATATTCACACCAGCCAACGGCAATCCTTTTTCCCCATCAGTCACAATGCCATTTGTCTGCGCATTAGAAACAACTGCACAGCAGAATGTTATGAACAGTACTATACATCGCTTCATAATCCATGTATATATAATTAAACTTTGGATGAGAATAAGCTTTTTTACGGCCTCTCCCTTCAAAGATACAAAAAACCGCTTCAACAATGTACAAAAACAAGATAAATGTGACAAACAAAACAAATAGCTCAGAGCTTGTTTCCCCTTACATAGGCTTCCTTTCCATTTTCTGTACGGAGTTATCAGCGCCTATCGGCCGTGATGCGCTCTGCCAACGGCCGTCAACCACTCGACTAACGACCGTCAACAAGGTGCTTCATAACCGTTGAACACCTATTATACTCATAGTTTCCCCATACTGTGCACCTATCTTATTCCTATTATGAGCCCAGCTGCAGTCTATCGGTAAACGGTCTTTTACGAAGTTAATACCGTGTTTACACGAAACGCATATCGTGTAAACAAGATATTTGCAAAATGCTGTACATTCTATTAATACACTAACAAACAAGATATTAACTTACTTTTCGGCGTATTTCCGCTGTGGAAGCAAAAGTTGCTTCCACCTTTTTGAGTTGCTTCCACAGCACTTGTAATGCCGATGAATAAAGGGATGCAGGAAGTAGGTGGAAGTGTGGAAGCAGAAATGATAAAACTAAGCAGAGATAATTTTCCCTTAAAAGCAATAAAACTCCAGAATCTGCTGGAGCAAAGCATCCTGCTTTCCCAGACCTTTTTCCAACTCCACACTTTTCAGGTTATAGAGTTGTGCCAGCAAAGCTGACGACTGCTTCTCGCAAAGACGGGAATCATGTACCTGCTCCATCCAGCAGACGGTCTCTCCCCAAACATCTACCGAAAGATGTGACAAGACTTCTGTCGGGGCTCCCCCCTTCTCCACCTTACGGAAGATTTCGACCAAAGCACACAACAAGCTGGACATTATCTGTTTACAACGGGAATGGGAACGGGATTCCCGGTTTCTGAAACGTAGCAGGAAATAGTACCCCAGCCATAAATAAACGGTGGTGACTTCTGCATGGATTTTCTCTATCCTCTTCCAATGCGCAACCAAGGCAGCATCAATTTCTTCCAGAATCGCATCCGTATCATCTTCTATGTAGTATTTCTGCGCAAGACACTCTATCACGCACCCCCATTTCGCCATATCCACACACTCTTGCGTACGCCCCATCCATACATGGGCTTCCTCCAATATCCGGAATGCCTTTTCTCCACATTCTGGAGCATCATAAAACCGATACTGACGAAACAACAGAAGAGACTGACATAATAACTCATCCAAAGAGTACTCCGCACTTTCCATATTTAAAATTCAAGTATCCATTCAGGTAACAAAATCGAGCAAAAGTAATCATTTCCTAAGAAAATCACGCTGTTTCAGCACAAAAACCGGCAGGAAAAAGAAGATACCGATGACGGACATCACCAGTCCGCCAATGGTACCCGCCGCCAATGGAAACCAGAAAGCCTCCTTGTCCTCACCTATCATGAAAGGGATAAATCCCAGAATGGTAGAAACTACCGTGAGGAAAATAGGAACGACCTTCGCATTCCACGCCTTGACGTAGGCACGAAGAGCGGAAAGACGGGGGAAACGACGTCGGATGCTGTTGTACTCGTTCAGGACATAGATGCTGGCATTCACCGTGATGCCGCACAGCAGGACGAACGAGGCAAAACCGCCCTGGTCGAAGTTCAGCCGGAACCAATAGAAAGTAAGAAATACCCCGATATAAGAAACCGGAATCACAAAGATGATGGCAAGCGGCTGCTTCAGGGAGTTGAACAGAACGCTGGTCGTAAAGAAGATGATGGCTATCACCACCAGCAGAAGCAGGTATTGGCGGTTGTCCTTCTCGCCCCATGACCAACTGTTGCTGTCCGACTCGGCTGTATAACCCATCGGCAACAGTTTGTTGAACTCCTCCAGGTCACGTTTCTGTATCTTGTTGCCCATCTCATTGGAGCCGATATATTCGTATTGCAGGCAGAGGCGGTACTGCTGGTTTTCTTTGGCAATCTCCTGCGGCATCTGTCCCTTTTCCACAGTAGTCAGTTCGGAAAGCTTGTAATGCTTGCCGTTTCCTACTCCATAGGGGAAGAACTGCATCGCCCAGATGTCATATTCGGCAGACTGGCGGGAAGAGAGCTTGATTTTCTCCATCCCCTGCTCGGCCGCTACCGAACCAATCTCCAGATTCTTGCCAAAGATGGGGCGCACCGCAGAGAAAAGCACTTGCGCGTCGATGCCCTCTTGCGCCATGCGCTCCTTGTTCAGGTTGAAGTAGAATTCCTGATAGTCATCCTTCCACCAGGAGAACTCCGAATTGATGAGCACTTCCTTGATACGCCGGTGCGTCAGCAGCTTGGCCTTCAGCTTCTCCGCCCACTCATAGAGTTCGTCGTAGTTGTAGCCGTACATCCTGATGCGGTAGGAGCCGGCACTCTCGCGGACGTCATTACTGAACCCCTGGTCCTGCAATCCGTAGATGCCCCAGCTGCCGCCTCCCAGTTCCAGTGCCTTGCTTATCATATTGGCTTTCAGTGTATAGGGAAAACCGCTGTTCCGGGCTTCCTTCTTGAAATAAATCTGCATACTGGCACGCCGGGGGCTGTAGATGGAAGTATGAAACTGCCTGATTTCCTTGAACCGGCTGAGGTAGGTCTCCATACGTTTCATCAAAGTGTTCATCTGCTCGAGGGTGCTGCCATTGGGAAGGTTGGCGTTGGCATAGAGCACCACCTCCTCATTACGGGTGAAGTAACTGCCTTCGTACACCTTCTGTATGAAAAGCCGCAAGCTGCCGCCCAGCGCCTTGTCCACAATGGGTTTCACCGACTCCTTATAGGTATCCGAACCGAATACCTTATTGTAAGCAGCTTCCCATTTTCCCCCTCCTTCCAGTTTGTCGGGCAACAGAAAAACGGGCAGACCGAAACCCAACAGTAACAGCAGGCATACAGCCCAGCGCCAACGGCACAGAAAACGGATGAGAGCAGAATAGCAGCAGGAGAAATAAACGGGGAAACGTCTGAAAATCCGTCCCAACCTTGTTTTGAATGTTTGCGTCAGCCCCGGCAAGACAAGACGCCTCTTCTTCCCCGTAATCCGCCTCACCAGTCCTATCTTCTCAATCATCGACGGAACAAAGAACAACGCCACCATCAAGGAAACAGCCAGATTGATGATCACTACCGCTGCAAAGTCCTGCAGGTTGAGCCGTATCTTCTCGTCAAGGAAGAAAATGATAACAAGCGCACCCATCGTAGTGAGGGTTGCCGCCAACACCGACAGGAAGGCCTTGAGATTACGCCGATGCAGAATGTGGTCGGTCATGACAATGGTGCTGTCTATCACCAGATTCAGCGAGACAGTGATACCCGCCAGCGAATAAAGCTGCATCTCAAGTCCGAAGAGGTAGTAGAAGATAAGTGCCACCGCTATATTTACAGCCAGGCTGGTAACTATCAGAAAAAGATATTTCAACTTACGAGTAATGAGCCATACAAATACAAGCAGGATGAGTACCGTCAAACCGGTACGGAAGTAAATCTTGTCCAGTTCTTCCCGTATGTACTCGGTCGCATCATAGCTGGTATGCACTTCATATCCGACAGGAAGTACCTGCCGAACAGCTTCCATCTCGTCCATCACGGCACGGTTCAGTTGCAACTGGTTGGCAGTTTCTTCCGCAGTAATGGATAGATAGACGGAATTCAGCCCATTGATGCGGTAATAGCTTTGCGGCTCCTCCTCCATACGGACAGCCGACACCAGTTCGTCCAAGCGGAGCAGTTTCCCGTCGGTAGCCGTCACGGTGATGGCAGCAGGATTAAAACCAAGGGAGTTGCTCTCCGGCACCAGTGCCAGGCGTATCCATTCCCGGCTACCGTTACCTGTATCCACATTGTGCGTACCCAGAAATTCCTTCCGGTAATGCCGCTGTACTGCCTCGCTGATGTCCGATAGGGTCACACCCAGCAAGCGCAACTGTTCACTGTCATATTCCAGTCTCCACTCCATGGGCGTGGCACCGCTGAGTTCCACCTTATAGATACCCGGAATATTTGCCAGCCGCGGCTTGATATGCTCCTCGGCATACTGCTGAATCAATATCGGAGTGGAAGGGGCATTCAGTGTGAAGGACATGAAAGGGCGTGAGGCGTTCTCGTCGGGCACTTTCATGTGAATGGTGGGATAGCTGACACCTTCGGGCAATTGGGGCCACGTCTGCCGGATGATGGTGGAAGCTTCGAAGCGGACTGCCTCGACATCGGCATGCTTGTCCAGCTCCACAGTAATGTTGCCGTAGCCGTTGCCCGAAGTGGAGTTCAGCCGCTTCACTCCGCGGATACGCGCCAGCATGGATTCCAGCTTGCTGGTCACTTCCATCTCCACCACCCGCGACGAAGTGCCAGGCATGCTGAAACCCACCGTGAAGCCGGGCAGGCTGCGTGACGGATTCAGCTTGACGGGGAGCAGCGGTATCAACGCCACCCCTACCAAAGCAAGGCAGACAAACGCCACTATGACGGTGAAGGAAGAAACTCGTTTCATCAGTTATTATAATCAAATTTTTCCGACAGCGAAAATCCGCTGGCAAAGTCGTGCAACGTCAGTTTCCGTATCTTGTAATAATTCAGCCAGTAGTCCTGCAAGGCGGAGATGTAATTGCGTTGCGCTTCCTGCTGGCGGTTCAGCGAGAGGGTCAGGCTGTTGATGTCTGCCTTGCCGATAATGAAGCGCTGGCGGGTTTCGTTATACGCCAGGATGGCAAGGTCGAGGGCCTCTTCGGCACTGGCGACGAGGGCTTGCTGGACGTTGAAGTCGCTGACGGTCATGATAACCTCCTCCTCAATGCTGATTTCACTTTGCCTGGCAGAAGTCTTCACCACGTTCAGATTGTTCCTCGCCATGTTGTATTTGCCTTTCCTCACGCCCCAGTCCACCAGTGGAATGGAGACACTGACCGACACCATCTCCTGCTGCATGGGATGCCTGTATGCTTCACCGAATTTCTCCGCCACCTGGTTGAAGCCGACGCTGGCGTTGATGCTGGCGTTGAAGCGCGATTCCTTCTTCGTCTTGTCTACTGTCTGCTCGGCTTCCAGCACTTCCTGACGAAGCCCCAGAAATTCCGGATTGTTGGCTTGAGCGGCCAGCAAAGCCTCATCAACCGGTATGGTCAGCGCCCTCGGACGTCCCGGAAGCGACACCCTGATATCCGTGTTCTTCTCCATATTCAGGAAAGATGCCAACGAAAACATGGCGCGCTTCAAGGCACTGGCGGCATTCTGCAAAGTATTGCGGGCGTTCACCACGTCGAGTTTCAGCGTCAGCAGGTCGGCACGGCTGATGGCGGCTATTTTCAAGCGCTGCATGCCGATGCGGTAGAGGGTATCGGTGGAGACGGCATTGTCCTTGGCCAAGTCATATTCCGCCTGTGCCATGGCAAGCGCAAAGAAATAGGTCGTGGCCTGCTCGGATACTCGCTCTGCATTGTAAATATACTCCTTCTTCACCTTTTCGTACTTCAGCGGCTCAATCCTGCGTTCCCAACGGAAAGGATTGTAACCGACCAGACTCTGCGAGTAGCCCAAACGAACCGGAACACTGGTGAACTGGGTATACTTGTTTCCACCGAAGCTCCGCATATAGCCCAGCTCCGTATCCAGATAGAACGTACCGCCCGTCAAGTCGAAATTCTGTCTGACGGCAAGATTGCCGTATGCATAGAAGGATTGCTGGCTGCGATAGATGTCAAGGTCCTGTTCGGAGTCGTAACGCTTGGTGATATCGCGGTTGTACTGTGCCGGAGTCATGTTCAGCGTCAGGCTGGGAAGGCGGTTTGCCTTATAGGTGCGGTATTCCCAATAACCGGCCAGATACATGTTCTTGGTGCGGAAGGCTTCCAGCGAACTGTCATTCGCCAGGGCAATGGTCTGCTGCAAATCGAGCGTTATCCGCTGTTGGGCAAAAGCGGAAAAGGCTCCCAGACTGAACAAAAGTATAAGACTTAATTTCTTCATGCTCTTTCTTTTCTATAAATAAACCAATATATCAACGGGATGATGAACAGACTGACCAGTGTCCCCACGAACATCGCCCCAATCATCGCTATGGAAAGCGGCTTCTGCAGCTCCGAGCCCATGTCGAACGAGAACAGCAGCGGAACCATAGCGAAAATGGTGGTGAGCGATGTCATGATGATGGGCCGGAGCCTTCTGCGCCCCGCCTCGTGGATGGCCTCGAGCAACGGCATACCAGCCCTCCGTAATTCATTAATGGCATCCAGCTTTAGGATGGAGTCGTTGATGATGATACCGCACGTCACTATCAGTCCGATGGCAGACATCAGGTTCAAGGTATGCCCGCATATCCACAACAGAAGCAGGGCAAACGCCACATCTATCGGAATTTCCAGCAGCACGATGAGCGGCTGCACGAAGCTTTCGAACTGGGCGGCAAGAATGAAATACATCAGCAGGATAGAGATGAAAAGAATCACCACCAACTCGTCCAGCATCTGGCGGTTGGAGAAGAAACTGCCGGAGAAGGCCGTATCCCAGTCACCCGTGGCATCTGCCTCCCGCTTCACCTTTTCCATCAACTCCGGAGCATCGTCCACTTCATAGAAACGGAACGGTATATATTCACCGTTGCGTCCTGCCGTAATCGTTTTCAAATCCTCGGCCGGACGCACCTTTACCAGCTCCCGAAGCGGAATATGCTCCACTTCGCCCTTACTGTCCGGACGGGTCTGTATCAATGTCTGCTGCAGCACCTCATTCACTGTCCGCTCCTCGCCCACAATGCTGATAGGCAGGTATTGCTGGTAGGAATGGAGCATAGCTACGCTGTTCTCCTTGAATACCGTCCGCAGCGTACGGTAAAGCTCGTCATACGAAACGTCATAGAGCAACAGCCTTTCCTGCAGGATGCTTATGTCAAGCTGGTTCTCGAAAGCGATACCTACGGGCGCTGTCCCCGTAAGCTCCGCAAACTGTTGTTCCAGTCCGCGCAATTCTTCCGCCGCCGGCGCCTTCTCCTTGTTACGGGCATAAAGTTCCGCCACCACATCGGCCTCCCCGGTCACGAAAAGCTTCTCGAACACGGTTTCGGGTGGAGAAAAGGAGACTGTCGCCAACGGATATTCCCGCATCAACCACTCGCCCGCCTGCTTCTGCAAGGGAGCAATCCCGTCAGGCGAGGAAGTCTTGAAATACAATTCTGCCTCCGAAGAAGAGAGAGCCTGCTCACGGTTCAGCAGATAGTCCTGCTGGCCTATGGCAGCCGTCTGTTCCACAGTCTTGTCCAACAACTGTCCGAACAGCACATTCACACGATGCCGGTTCTCGTCCACATGTATATTTTCGTTCCATTCCACGTGGACTATCAGTTCATTCTGGTCTATCTGCGGCATACGCTCCTTGGCTATGGAATAAAACAGAAAGACACAAAGAGGAATAGAAACCACACAGAATATGATACTTACCGTCTTATGGGAAAATACCCAGTCGATGCCCACATCATAAAAACGGTCCAGCGTATGTTCCTTCAACGGATTGTTGATGCGGATGCGGGAGAACCACGACCTGCCGCGCAACCCCGTCCGGTAGACCAGCATATAGAGGACCGGCAGCAGCATGATACCCGTGAAGTAGGAAACCAGCAGCCCCACCGTAACAGAGAATGCCTGGTCATAGAAAAGCGCTCCCGCAATGCCGCTCATAAATATCAGCGGCACAAACACGGCAACCGTGGTCAGGGATGAGCTCAGCATCGGCGTCACCACCTCACCCGTACCCGCCACGCAAGCCCGCCTCAACGAATAACCCCGTTCGCGGTACTGCGAAATATTTTCCGTGACAATGATGCTGCTGTCAATCATCATACCCAACGCCAGAATCAATCCGGACAGAGAAATTATATTGAGCGACATCCTGAACAGATAGAAGAACAAGAAACAGATTACAATGGACACCACCATGCTCAGGCCGATGATGAACGGCGACTTGACATCCCCCAAGAAGAGTACCGCCACAATGCAGATGAACAGGAAACCCAACGACAAATTTTGCTGAAGATTGGAGATGGTATAGTCCAGCAACTCCGTCTGGTTACGGCTGATGCTAAAATCAATGTCGGGATATACTTTCTTGAAGTAGTCCATCGTGCTGTTGATGGCAAGCTTCATGTCTTCCATATTCTCGTCCGCCTGCTTGATGACGGCAAGGGTAACGGCACGCTTGCCATTGCTCATGGAGACACCTTTCTCCTTGGCAGGAACAATCTCTACCCGGCAGAAGTCTCCCAAGCGGATGATACGTCCTTCCTTTCGCAGCAGGATGCCCTTCACGTCCTCCTCTGTCCGCAGCAGGGTGGAGAACTTAATGTTGTATTCGTAGTAGCCGTCGCGCACAGTCATGCTGCCCGGCTCCACGTTGTTTTGCGCCAGCACGTTTTCTATGTCTTCAATGGAGAGCCCCAACACAGCAAGCTTATCCGGGTCGGGCACAATCTGTAACTGGCGTTCGACCAAACCCGTGACATCCACCATTGCCACTTCCGCCAACTGCTCGATGCGACGCTTTATGACATTTTCGGCAAACTCGCACAAATCAAGAAACGCGCGTTCGTCCACCTTGCCGTATGCACTGTCGCTTTTTAGGGTCAGATTGAGGTAGAAGACAGGAATGTCCGTCGCACTTGCCTTTATCACCTTCGGGCGTTCGGCATCCTTGGGCAGATAGTTCATGGCGGCGTCAATCTTCTCGTTCACTTCTATGAAGGCAAGGTCGGTATTCGTACCGAAGTCGAAGCCCAGGCGGATGATGCCTGCACCATCGCGCGTCTCGCTGTCCATGTCCTTCAGTTTCGCCACCTGGATGAGCTGCTGCCGCAGAGGTTTCACCACCGTATTCTCTAATTCACGCGCCGAGGTATTCTGCGCCGACACCTGCACTGTAATTTCCGGGATGGCAATATCGGGCAGCAAGGATACCGGCAAGGTGAAGTAAGTCACCAGCCCGACAATGAAGCATGCTGTAAATGCCATCAGTACGGCAATAGGCCGCTGTATCAAAAACTTTATCAATTTTCAATTATGAATTTAAATTGTGAATTATGAATTTTCAACTTTCAATTTTCATCTTTCAATTTTCCACCACCTTCACCGGCGCCTCATGTGCCAAATTCACATTTCCCGTCACGATGACCGTATCGCCTTCTTTCAGGGCATCGTCGGCCATGCTGTAGCTTTCCGCATTCTCCAGTCCGGTCTGCACATAGTTCCACTGCGCCTTTCCGTCTTTCAGGGTAAAGACGACTTGCTTACCCGAACGCAGTACGACGGCACTTTTGGGTATCACGAGCTGACTGTCCAGAGAACGGTGTACATTTACCCTCACATTCATGCCGCTAAACAGACGTCCCCTGCCATTGACGGATGCCTTTACTTTCACCATTCCCTTATCATCTACCAGAGGATTGATTTGGGTGATGCGGCCCTCTTGTTTGGAAGCGGCATCCGAGTAAGGGGTGACAATCACCTTGTCGCCACTCTTTATCAGGGGGAGTTCACTTTCCAGTACCGTAAAGTCCACTTCCATGCTCTGAGTGCCAATGATGGAGCAGAAAGATTCCGAAGTGCTTGCCTCGTTAAAGGGCTTGGAAAAGAGGTTCGCCACCACGCCGTCGAAGGGGGCAACCAGCGTAGCATGCTCTTCTTCATAGGCGGCGAGTTCGTACTGGGAGAGACTTTGGTCGTAACCGCTCTTTACTCGTGCCAGCTTCATGATGTCGGCAGGAATTTTGGAAGTATCACCCACCGGATAGCCTTGCCCTATCAATACGTCCTGCAGCTCAAGTTCCGCTTTGTCCAGAGCATCCTTGGCTTGCGCGGTCTTGTTCTTCAGACGGAACTTATCCAGTTCGGCAAGTTTCTGCCCTTTGCGCACCGGGTCACCGTTCTTCACGTAGATGTGTGCCACTACACCGGTGGTCTCAAAACGCAAATCCGCCATGGCACCGGCGGTTACTTTTCCGTTGCTCACCAGTTCATGCTCAAAGGTCGCCCGCTTCAGGACTTTCACGGTCACTTCATTGCTTTCACTTGGCAGGACGGTTGCCACCCCTTCCTCGGACTCTTTTCCCTTTCCGGCATCGGAGCAGGCGGCAAGCAGGGCAACGGCCATGCATAGCAGGTATCGATAGTTCTGTGTCTTCATATTCATACTCAATTATAAATTGACAAAATTAATCGTTTCAAAAAAACGAACCGATATTTGCATGTGGACACTTTTTTCATAGCACTTTAGTAATTAGTTCGCTCATTATTAACGCTTTACGTTCTTATTCATCTTTTTTAATATGGACAAAAATAAGCTGAATCTTTTTTATTTCCTCCCTCATCTGTCGTATTGCCGTAGAATGCACTTTCGGCTCTTTCGTCAATACCATCCACTTCATTTTTTCAAACTTGTCCGGTTGCCTGAAGCTTGGTTCCGCATAAAGCTTCGCAAGCAGATAATAGGGATAAATACGTCCCGGCAAACGATGGGTGGAACGGATAAACCAGTCTTCCGCTGACAAGCAATCACCCATCTGCTGATAGTTTTTGCCTATCACATTCAGTATCATGGGGTCACAACTACGCTGTAAAGCTTCTTTCAAAATACGGTTGGATTTACTGAACTGCTGCTGCTTGTGCAATCCATGCCCATATTCGAACAAGAAAGATGCCCGGTCCCTCAACAGAGGATAAAGGCGCCCGTACTCTTTCTCTGCCGATTGATACGCACCTGCATTATACAGCACCCGCGCATTCATCCACTCCCGACAGGCCTGCTCCACTTGCAAGTCATTCTTCAGGCGAAAACCGCCAATGATGCCTACTGATACAGCCAGCCCCAACCATTGCCAACGGTCGGCACCGGACAAGCACGCCACAAGCAATCCTCCAAATGTAACGATAAATACCGGAAGTTGTAGCGGATAGGAGGAAAAAGAGAATATCATCAAAGAAAGAATGGCCCCACAGATACCATAACGTCCTTTACGGACTCCCCTATACAAACACAGCACGACCACAACCAATAGACATACAGCCAAAGGAATGCCCAGTTCGACCGCAGCCTGCAGATATTCATTGAATGCATATTCCGGACTTCCCGCCACACGTTCCTCCCACGGTTCATAATCACCTGCTGCAAAATAAGTTTCCTGCGCATTTCCGTAGGCTGCTGCGAAATTATGAATCCCATATCCGGTCAACGGCTTTTCTGCAATGGCACGACAAGTTATCTTCCACATGAAAAGACGGCCACGTGCAGAATCGGGTTTCAAGACAAACAGTAAATAGCCTGCCAATAGCAAGACACAGAATCCACCGACCACTACCATCACCACACGCTGCCTTTGCTGCTGCCATAATAATCTGAACTTATCCGTCCAATCCATATGCCAAGCATATACACACAGACAGGAAACTCCTGCCGCCAACCATGCCGAACGGCTCATTCCTGCCGGAAGCACACAAAAGATAAGCAGCATCACGCCACCGGCAACCATAGCTCCAACTTTATCCATCACCTTTTTCCATCCTTTCCCGTCATTCCGGTCAGAGCAGAGAATCTCCCCCCTCTTGGTCAGCCATTGATGCAGACAGACCGGAAGTATCATGGCCAAATAGCCGGAATAAGGCCCCGGATTGAAGAAAGAACCTGTCAATACATACAAGGAATGGTTGGACACAGCATAACCATAAAGCTGCCTCAATCCCCAAACAGCCTCAATGCCCCCCAGCATTACCAATACCCACGAAACCGGTATAAAAAGAAAATACCTTTTTTCCATCATCAATCCAGCCATCAACAGACATCCTGCAACTACCAATGCACTTTTATCGAAATAGAGCCATTGCCCTATAACATCAGCTGCAGGAAGTCCGGAAGAAACGTTACATGCCAAAGACAATAAAACTATACAAGCAATGTAGACCAAACTTCCAGTCAATAGATTACGTACATTATTCATTCTATCTATCAAATATTCAATAGTATTCTATAATTCACCAAAAGATTTGTTTCCCGTCTTTATATTCAAAAATCCGTTCATCTTTACCGGCTGTGTGATTCTTCAGATAAAATAAAGCACCTTGAAACCCTGAATAGACAATAGAATCTGACACAGCCATTTGCCGCCCGACAGAATTCCATTTTCCTCCACCCCAATAAAACAATTCATACAAATTACCTTTATAAATAAAATTCACCTCATTACGAGGAGTATACACCACCTTCTCCACACGATGGGGACTTCCAAAGTCCATCCCGGTCCATCCTCCATCCGGATGTATATAATCAAATGAAGTATCCGGATTACCGTCAAATGCGTTCAAATATTCATGTGTATTGTCTTCAAAACTTCCCGGAGTACCTATGATTTCCCCATATAGAGGTATGGTATCTTCCGTATTCTCATAAAAAGCCAGTTCCGAGATATTACAGAAACATCCGTCAGCACCCTTATAGCGCATATACCGATACGGTTTATCAGACTTCAACCGGGCCACAGTATATAGCCGATACGGAGCCTCCTTTATCAAAAGTAGAGTATCCTTTCGCCCAAAGTCTGCCCGGTCGCTTCCTTCCACTACTCCCCCAATCATCCGGTCATTGAAAAGAACACTCAAAGTAAGATGGCACTTCCTATACAAGACCAATTCCTGCTTTTCAGCTTCCGGAACAATGAACCGTATCTTTCCGGTTTCACGCTCCAGAAGAAAAGGAGAAGATACTGCAGCGTATTCCTTTCCGTTCCAGGCAGCCAGCGTAAAGACCGCCCCGCCTCCCACATCCTCAAAACGAGCCTCCCGCTTTTTAAAGAAAGTATATCCTATAGGTTGCCATTGTAGTCTGTTGGCAAGGCACAAATACACCATATCCCCCTCACGAAACTGTCCGGAAAGCAAAGAATCCGGAAGAGCTACAGTCCAATTCCTGTTACCGGTATAAAGTGCAGTGACATCGCGGAAGAACGGACGTCGGAATGCCGGGTAAACATCGGAATATTTCCCCAGTTTCCGTACCGCCTCCTTATCAATACTATAGGTTGCCCGGTACATTTTTCCCCTCGAAATGCTATATTCTTCCGCTTTGCTCCATACTTCTTCATAAGGAAGATTTGCAATGTATGTCTTTCCTTCCTTATCCAAAACAAAATTCCAGAAATGAGAGGCATTGTTGTCTCCCAATACCATCACCCTATCTACTCCGCACGGAATGCCCAATGCCCGCAACACATATATCATGGCATCCGTAAACTCTCGGCAACTGCCCGTATGCCATTTCAGTACATCCGGTCCCAAATGAGGCCCCACCGGAAAAAGAGCCGTATTCCGGTAGTTCGCTTTCCGCAACGTATCCATCAACAACTGGGCGGCAACCTTAGGATTATCAGCCTCATCTGTCTTCCTGAATTCATCCAAAATCGGGCTATAGCACTCATAAATTTCTTTGCGCCAGAGAGAAAGCGGCTCATCCCCTATTCTATAAGGCAATATATATTCGCAGAAAGTATCAAAATCAACATGCTTTCCCCAAGGTTGCTCCCGCCAGACTTTGAATGCCCATTCTATATGATTGACCAAAAAAGCGGAATCCACCGTCATAATGTCCCTCTTATAAGTCAATTGATTTATAGAAAATTCTCCATCTGCTCTTTTCAAGGAATCAATCAACTCTTGCACATGCCTGGAATAAGGAAATGAAACGTATTCACTGAAATACTTCCTATAATTCTCCAAGGCCTTTCCCTCGTAAGCACCATGAAAAGGCATATTCTCTATCAGAAAACAAGCAGCACGATATTTGTCACCGTCCTCTTCCTTGTAACGGTCCAGTACCTTTTGCAACTCCGCACGGTTATCACCGGCAAGATTCAAAGCTGTGTCCAACCACTGATTTTCCGAAGAACAAGCCACAAACAGACCTGCTGTAAACCATACCCATACACACCAATGCTTCATATCACTATTCCATTTTTTCTATTCCAATCTGAAAGGCAGTCCAATCAATCCTTACAATCCGATACAAATACCTGCTTACCAGCTTCCATATGAAATATCAGTTCTTCTTCTCCACGGGTACTGTCATGCAAATAGAGCAAAGCTCCCGATGGTATCCCGTCATATGGTAGAAAAGGTTTTTCGGCAATTTTCTTCCCCAATGAGTTCCAACAGCCCTCTCCCCAATAGAAGAGTTCATAATAATCCCCTATCCTGACAAAGTTATCATCGTTACGGGGCATATACATAAAATTGTCTATAGTAACAACCTTTCCAAAATCCACCGTTACACTTGCACCGGGTTTTGATGAAATGAAATACGACAACGGTTCATTATCATAGACCTGATAGGCAAAAGTATTTGCTGTGGCTGGAGCATCTCCCCAACTGTCTATAGGGACAATCTCTTCCTCTCCTTTATAAAAATGCATTTCGGCAACTTCCGCATATCCCTCTGCCGAAGAACAAAAACGGGCATAGCGACCCCTTACCGGTTTCTCAAGAATAACGTGATTATAATTGATGCCGGGCGTATCTTTCACAGTACACAATAACTCCGCATTTTTAAAATCCTTATCACAAGCCGCCTCAAAATGCCCGTCTTTTATCCCTCCCATATAATTCCTGATACGTTCCGAAAGAGGGTATTTCCGATACAATTCAGCAGAATAGCACTTGGAGGTATCTGCAACATAAGGATGTATATCCTTGCCATCAAAATAAAAAGGATTTCCAATAGGGCGATACTGCCCGTTTGCGAATGCCAACAATATATAAACCTGCCTCGAAGCCAAATTCCTGAAAAGCGCTTTTCCACTTTCTACCTTAGTAAAATCTATTCCCCGCCACCCATAAGCACTGAACAACCCCACATAAACATAATTCCCGTCCATCCCTTCTACCGGCAGTTCCAGATTCGAATCAAAATAATTATCCGACACTTTTCTTGCAAACACATCCTTAAAAGCAGCCGGTACGGACCGGTTCCGCATAAAATCGCCATCCATGTCCCATTGTCTGCCAAAACACCGGCGGTAAACCACGCTCGGGCGCCGACTGTCAATATAGAAACTTCCCCGTTCCGGCTTCCGGGAAGGGAAAGTAAAAGGAAGGCAGACACCCGTTACATCCCTCACCACATTCCACACATGCCCTTTCCGTGTTTCCGCATTGAAAGTATAGAAATCATAGGCTACCGGGACGCCGATGGCCCGCATCACATAAATCATAAAATCACAAGCATCCTGACACTTGCCGATACGATTATGCAGCAGGTACTCTCCTCCCAAATGCGGATAGTTAAAGACCCATGTAAACCGGTAAGGGTCTTCCTTCTGCAAATACTCCCAAACTACGCTAATCGCCTCCACTACATCGATACCCGTATAAACCTCGTCCAGCAAAAAGGAATAACGGTCATGGTATATCTGCCGCCAGTTGTCCGGAGTCTCATTTCCGATACGATAGGGAAGCAGCCATTCACAGAAATCTGCAAAAGAAAGGGAAGCATTCCACGGACGCTTTTTCCAACCATCAAAAGCCAAATCAATGTTATTTATCAAGAATTCAGCCCTTATATTCAGTACATCCGGTTTTCTCTGCAATCCGGAAGGGGTATAATAATCCCAATCCGGTACGGCAGTATCCTTCAGCATCACCCCATAAGCATCTGCCGAAGCCAGCACTGTTTTCAAAGAATCCAGTTCTTCACCTTCAAGGGCATAGTGATAAGGCATATTTTCTATCAAGAAACAAGCGGCTTTATATTTTTCAGGCTCATCTTTATAATATTCCAGTACCTTTTCCAGTTCGCCTTTGTTGGTTGCAGCACACTCCAGTGCGTACTCCAATCTGCCGGAAGCATTGCAAGCCTCCAATATCCCGGCAATCAATAATATCCAGAGCAATTTAAACAGAACTTTCATCTTAGTCTATTCTTTTAAAGATACGTTTCCATCTCATTTTTCCAGTATTCGGGCTGACGGACTTCCATACCAGCCATGCCCTTCCCACTATAAATGGTTCCGGCAGTAATCCCCAGTAGCGGGAATCTTTTGAATTCACCATCTTGTCACCCGAAACGAAATAATAGTTCTCACAGAAGCGGTAATTGTGTATCACACTGTCCCCCAGCAGAACCGAATCTCCATGCAATGTCAGTTTCTTTTTCTGTTCCCACTCTATCACGTTCCGATACAGCAACCGTGTTTCCGGATTCATTCCTACCACGCTGCCTTTGGCCGGTATATAAAGAGGCCCAAACTCGCTGATAGTCCACCCATTACAGCCACCATCGGGAAAGCTCTTAAGAACAAGGCCCCGCTCCTCCGTCATTCCCGAAGATATCAATTCATCCAATTCCTCCTGCGCCTGCACATTTCCTGCGATACCATCAAATCCGGACACACGATAATGCGTATTCCTTATCTCCAACGTATCCCCCGGCATGGCGATACAGCGCTTCACGTAATACAACATCACGTCCAGCGCAATGCTGTCCCACCTGCCCGGATAAGGAAAATTGAACACCAACACATCATTCCGCTGATAATTTCTCCATCCGGACATACGTTGTATCTTCACCTCCTTTTTCTCCACGGCATCAAGCACATTGAATAGGCGTGCTCCACCCGAACATTTATCCACCAGAATACAATCACCCGCCAGCAACGACGGTTCCATCGAGTCCGACGGTATCTTGAAGGAGGTCACCACAAACACCTGCAATACTATCAGTATCACAACAAGCAGGCACAGACAGAATAATACGTTTGTTATTCCATTCAACCATTTTTTCAATTGCAGCCGCTCCTTCATCCCATCAATCAGTTATTTTGCATCCCCACTAATCTTCAAAACCAACGGAGAATTTTCTGTATTGCAATATACCGTTATCGTCTTGTCGAAGTGCTCCGGATGTTCGGCTTTATAAACCACTTCCAAAGCTATTTCCTTACCCGGTAATGCCGGTTCCTTTGAATAAGCTACGGTAGTACAACCACAAGAAGTGGCAACATCTTGTATAACCAATGGTTTGTCACCCACATTCTTCAATATAAAAGTTGCTTTTTGTTCCTCCTGCCAATCAAAACGACCCAGCGAAACAGATATATTGCTGGCATCCACTTCTGTTTTTATCACTTTACTTTCATCTCTTCGTTCTATCTTCTCACCTTTAATAATCTTCAGATAGAGTTCTTTCACTTTAGGATTATAAATTGGATTACCAATAGCAATAACCCTATTATTTCTATCTAACAAAAAAGTTTGAAAATTCATATTAGAAGGAAATTTATTCAATTTATTAAACTTATTATTTTTATCTATATATACCGAATGATTAAACCGTTCTCTCTTTAACAAAAGCCGTATTTCATTAAGCTTATATGGCTGAAAAACAAACTGAAAATGCACAGTATTCGGAAATATAGAATCAACATTTACTGCAAAATCTTGCCATTGTGATAAACCCAATTTACAACTCATACAACCTATCGAATCTATATAGGTTATTATCTTATACATACATATGGAATCTGCATTCAAAGTATCTCGACCTTGCATAAAAAAATGCATATCATTAGGATACAATATTTCACGTCCTTTCCACTCTTGCATTAACTTTACGAGTATTTCTCGATCCTTATTTCCACAAGAAATAAATAGTATAACTGACAGAGAAATATATAAAATACGATTCATAACTACAAATTCAACGAATATTTAACCAATTCTACTTCCTCTTTATCCATTAAAGCATATATTGTATCATCTGAATCTGATACACAAAAATTCATAATTGGAAAATCTAAGACAAACTTACATATAGGAGTGGCATCCCAAGCTAGCTGATAAATAATTTTTCCATTAAAAGCCTTTACACCAACTTCCTTATAACTATTTCCTGAATACAGTAGATAAACATACTTCTCTGTAGCATAAGCTTTAATAAAAGCCATTTTATTAGCTACACTCATTGGGGCCGACCTAGTTGTACCTGTATCTTCTGTTTTATATTCAGGGTATCCTCCTACAAATTCAAATGATTTATCTATATTATCTTTATTTACAGAATACAATGAAAATATAGGTGCTGACCCTATAGCAAAGACAAATCGATTCAATGATTTATTAGAAGATAACGTTCCTTGATAAGCCATTCCTCTTAAACGATTTTTAACTTCTTTTTCTTGTTTATCACGATAAGGATACTCGTAGTAATACCTACTTCCAATATGCTTACCAGTAAGACTAAACATATTATTTTCATAAAACCCTAATCCTAAATATGTATCATATTGAGTTGGGCATATATTTAAGCTCATCAGACTATCCTGCATCAACACTGGAAATTGAATGTTTCCTTGTTTAATTTGCCGTAGATTCATTTCCACTAGGTTCCGCTTATAAACATCATATACCCCAATTAACGAATCTCCATACAAAGAGCACAAAGAAAAAACCTGAAGGAATTCATTATTACCTTCCCCTCTTTTTCCAAAATGATATACAGAATTATTATCTCTTAAATCTATTAATGTAAATATACTATCATTTATATCATCATAGATAACAACCGATGAATCAGCATAATGAATAATATATGGTCTCCCTAAAATTAATTCATGATTTAAGACATTCGCAGAAGTAATTTTACGCATCTTTGTAAATGAAGCATCAAATTTTCTCATTTTTTCATCATAATTTGTACATGATGAAAATGAAACTACTAAAATTAGAACCAATAAATATTTCATAATAAAGAATAAAAAAATATTAGTATATTAACATATAATCAAGAGAATTCTCTTCTTCGTTGTCTTTTATTTTGAATAACAAAGAAGAGTTCTCCTGAATTACTTTCTGTATTTATCCAATAAAATGAATTACTAGAAATACTGACGATACCCTCTTACAAAAAAGCCATCATAATCTACAAAACATGTACGATCTGTTTGAATACAAAATGGACCTATTATAATCTCTGCACCAGACGCCATAGCATCTACATTCTTTAACAGCAACTCACATATCTGCTCAGTATCTTCTACAGTATGCAATCTTTCTACACTGATTAAAGAAAACAGAACAACAAACAATATTAATATTTTTTTCATACTATTTCTTGATTTATATTTATTAATTAAACATAGTGTATAAGCGATTGTCCTTTACATCCACCCCATCCCCAATCTTTACAGATACCAATTGCATATATAGCACAACCATAACAATCACCAGAACCTTCACCACCATCTGCTAATGCTTCTATATTAGCCAATGCCAAATCAGACATAACATCTGTTTTCTGATTTGCATAAACTCCATATCCTGCAATCGCTGCAAATGCTGCAACAAAAGCTATCTTAATCATTTTCTTCATACTACTCTTCAGTTTTATTAGTATAAGATTATTCTTTTTTTATCATTTACCACAAGCATAATGCTTGCGTACCAGAATCAAGATATAAAAATCTTGGAGAACTCTTTTCTTGCCATACCTATCGAAATGGCAGAAAACACACTCTGTTTTCAATTCAAATTACTATCTTTGCCTCGACCTCCTTTCTTGGTGGGTTATGGAACGGACGGTACGAGATGCACCAACCAAACGTGAACCGTCCGTTCCTCTCCATCCATATTATAGTTTACTTTATTTCATACTATACTCTATTATCGGATCATCTTTATTCACATCCGTTGCCAAGATTATTCCTTTTTGTTCATCTACCGATATGCCATAAACATAATGATCTAACACATACCTGCAGAGAGGTTCGCCGGTCAGACTAAAAACATAGATATACCGTCCTCCATCCGGCAAATAGACACCTTGCTGTACATTTTGCGCAATTTCCTTAAAAGAGCGCCCATGAAAAACCGCATAGATAGCACTGTCTGCCACTTGGACATCGCTAAATCCCATGATACCCGTAGGAATACCATAACCCTGAGAAATCTTAAACTCCGGTTCACCGTGCGGACCAATGCGTACCACATGCGTACTATCTTTCAAATTAAAGACTTCAAGTACTTCGCCCAACTGGGTAACTGCTGCCAGCACTCCATTTCGGGGATTATAGTCGATGAAGCTACGCCATGCCTGAGCCAATGCAGGACGGGCATTCTGTAAAGCCTCCGCGTTGGCTGACGGTATTTGACCGGTTCTGCGCAATAATTTCCCTTGATAGTTTACCCAGCAAAAGCGGCTACTGCCAGATCCGTCCGGAACAATGAAGGTAAAGTCGTCAACCATCACAAAGTCTAAAACGCGAAGCATGTCAGCATCCATATTTATCACTTTCTGAGGAACGATTGAGCAACCCGACGAAGTAAAATCATACTTGGTCAATACGGACTTACCAGCATCAAGTCCCCACAGAGATTGACCATGCCATCGGATATTTTCAGCAGAAAGCATCTCTTCGGGAGCCTCGCCCCGCTTGCCGAACGAAGCAAAATAGCGGAAACCCGGATAGTGGAAAACATGGCAAAAGTAGTCCGTGCCATGCAAATCCATTACCACAGCCTTATCACCCTGCACCCGAACGCGGAACGGATAACGGAACAAAGCGGTGTCCAATGGCTGTACCCTCGCTTTCAGCTCGATTGTTTGCGGAAAATCCATGTAGGCAACAGAAGTTGCTACTTTTTTCTGTGTACAAGAGGAAAAGGACAGTGCGGATAGGCTAATGAGGCAGGCTATAATAAATTTGCACATGAGCTACTCCTTGATTTGTTAAAGGACAAACTATTGAACCACTCCCAAAACATTTGCTATCATCCCCACTCTCACCAGCAGCCAATGCCTCTATATTTTCCAATAGCAAATCATCTAGCTTTTCCGAATGACTAATTTGAACATAGCTTAAAAACGAAATGGCACTAATTGCCAAAGTTCCTAATAGCTTCACCTTGCTTTTCATAGTGTTTTTGTTTTTTGTTACACAAGCAAAGATAAAAGGATTATTTTGGCTTTTGCAAGTCTTTATTCGGAAAACGCCCAAAGTTGGGGCGTGAAAAAAAGTTCACACCCGACACACCAATATGGGTTAACATTTCATCTACTTGGAGATAACAATTTGATACCCCTTCCTTTCCGGCAGAAGAAGAATCTGAACGGAATCGTCCGCCTCAAAGAGTTTACCCAATAAACTTATTGCTTTTCTGCGGCGGCTGCCTAAATTCAAATCACTCAATGGCCAACCGCAAATTTCCGCTATTTCATCGTTCGTCAGGAAAAGTTCGGACGACTTGGCAAAACCAAGTAATAACTTCGCAGCTTGTGGCGTACAAGATATTTTTTCACCTTCATAAGTCAGTGTATGGTTGACGGAATCAAATATATACTTCCCGAACCGGTAAGTGCTCTTTGTCAACGTATCAGCCGTTTTTCTCTTTCTATACTGTTGCCCTCCTATATAAACCGCCAGTCCCAATAACAGAATGCACAAAATACAGGATAGTATCTGCAGCACATGGTCTGCCCAATCCACACAGTGCCAAAAATCAAGCAGCATATAAGCTGTCAACCTCATTGTGTACATATCGTCCAAATAGTAAGTGCCTAAATCATTCTGTGAAGCAATTATAGTTTCATCTCCAGTAGATAATTCTTGCACAATGCCCTTTCCCATCGGATTAACCTTCAGAAAAAGAGCACACATGACTCCGCCATACCTATCATTCATCTCAGCTTTCCACTCAAGACAAATCTCTTCCAATGGAAATTTTCCATAATAATTCAACATATCGGCTTTAAACCCTACGACATCCAACGGGAATAGTCCTTGTGCCTCTTTCAATGAATCTATTATCACTTCAAATTCACCATTTTCTGATATCGCTTTCCTTTTGGTATGCTTCTTACCACTATCAGACCCAAATGCATAGAACATCCCCAGCCCATCAAATTCCCGATTCACGACCCGTTCCGCAACCTTCCGCAGAGTTTCTACAGCAACCTCCTTAGCCACGTCTTGTCCCTGGTTGGCATTATCATATAATGCTACTATCACAGACACTGCCACCACTACAATGGCACATATCCATATCATAAGAATCTTCTTATAGCGTTTCATCTACTCCTTCCTTTCTGTTGCTTATTCATTTCTACCCATGCACTCGAAGAGGCATCCGCTTAATAGCGCCAAAGTTAAACAATAATATAAAGAAAAAAGGAAAATGACTTGAGAAAGAAGGATATAAAATCAAAACAGTTTCTTCTTCTAATCTGCTTTAGCTATTTTCCACCCGCCAATCGTCCGCGTGGAACTGTCAAAAATCACGCCAATCTTTACCACACGCCTGCCGTCTGCCCGGTAAGGGATGGCATACTGCTTGCTGTCAATCTGAGCCAACGCCTCTTCCGGGGTACCGTCGTATTTGAACTCGAAGACATAAACGACATCCTGCAACTGCACCACCACATCCGCACGGCCTACGGAACTCTTCACTTCCGACTCCACATATTGCCCCATCAACCGGAACAGCAAATAGAAAATGGTCTGATAATGCTTTTCGGTCTTGTTCTCCAAATCATTGGGAATGGAGGCAAAGAAGGAACGGGTACGCTCCAGGCAGCTCTCCACATCACCCTTCATCAAGTCGCGAAGGAAAGAGACGACGTAGAAGGTGTTGTTCTGGGCAGGCAAGTGCACGTAAGAGGGAAGCAGGGATTCAATGAACCCTTTACGGACCTCACCGTTGGGATAGGCCAAACGATAGATTTGGAAATTACGGTCATAGCCCTTAATGGTCAGATAACCGCTCTGGTAGAGCACCGGGATGGGACTCGTTATCTGTTCCGTAGGCGCATCAAACTGCTCATCGGTAGCCTCAACACCTTCCAGCGCACGCACATCGAAGTCTGCATGGCGCAGAATATCTATCAGGAAAGTAGGCGTGCCCGTGGAGAACCAATAGTTCTTGTATTCTTTGGAATTGAAAGCATTGAACAGGCTGAACGGGTTGTAAATATCCGCACAAACCTTACTGAAATGATAACCGTCATATTGCCGCTTCAAATGCAAGCATGCCTCCTCGTAAGTCTCATCATTAGCCTCGGCCATCCGCTCAATATCGGGTTTCAACTGCGTCAGCAGTTCCTCCTCGGTGATGCCGCAGAGGGCACTGAAGTCATCGCGCATACTGATATTTTGCAAATTGTTCAGTTCGCTGAAGATGCTCAGCTGGCTGAACTTGCTGATACCCGTGATAAAAAGAAAACGGAGATATTGCCCCAGCCCCTTGAGAGGACTGAAGAACTTGCGCATCTCGTTGCGAAGCTGTTGTTGCAAAAGGGCATCGGAATTACTGTCAAGCAGAGGAGCATCGTACTCGTCAATCAGCACTACAACCGGCTTTCCGGTCTTGGCGTAGGCACGCAGGATGATGCCTTGCAGACGCTCTGCCGCCCCCTCTTCCTCTTCCTTTTTTCCGTAAATTTCTTCCCAACGAGATAAAAACAAATTCAATTGCCCCGTCAAGTCACGCAGCTCAGTATATTTCGTCAAGCTGAAATCAACGTGCAGCACCGGGCAAACCTCCCATTCCTGCTCCAGACGTTCCATAGCCAGCCCTTCGAAAAGTTCCTTTTTCCCCTGGAAATAGGCCTCCAGCGTAGACACGAGCAAGCTTTTGCCAAACCGACGGGGGCGGCTGAAGAAATAAATTTGGTCTGTATTCACCAATTTGTACACCAGCTCCGTCTTATCCACATACACACAATTCCGCGTACGCAGTTGCTCAAAATTCTGTATCCCTATCGGATAGCGTCTGCCACTCAATTCCATAGCTGCTACTGTTTAAATTACAAGTATGACAAAGATAGCACATATTCCGCAAAAAAGAAAGCACGCCCATGGCTTTTTCATCACAAGCCCTCACTGCAAACCTACTGCACATCTTTTGCAGTAACACTGCAAAGGCGTTGCAGTAGCACTGCAAAACAGTTGCAGTGGCACTGCATCTATGTTGCAGCGGCACTGCAAAAACGATGCACTGGTTTTGCAGTGAGTATTTGGTATCTTTAACATTGGCACCCAAAGCCTTACAGCGGAGCAGAGCCCGTTTTCATCACATAACGCCCTGTCCTGAAAACAGTCAACCAAAATCAGGAGAACAAAAAGGGTGAGGGCAAAATTTGCCCTCACCCTTTTAAATTGCTCTCACTCACCCCTGAAACACCGATGAACAAGCAGATGCAGACAAGCGGTGAGGGTGGTGAGGGTGGAATTGCAAAACTTTTATTAGTTTGCTTATTTCAGCAAGCTTTCCGCATCCAGGTGCTCTGCCTCAATATCCTTGAAGTAGCGGTAAGTACCCACCTTCAATTCTTCGGTGGCCGCATCGTCACAAACGATGATACCCTTTTCGTGCATCTGCAAGGCGCTGATAGTCCACATCTGCATCACGGGACCCTCGACTGCATGATAGAGGGCACGTGCCTTGTTGTGTCCGTTTACGATAATCATTACCTCGCGGGCGCTAAGCACAGTACCGACACCGACGGTCAGGGCAGTCTTGGGCACCTTGTTCACGTCGTTGTCAAAGAAACGGGAGTTGGCAATGATGGTATCGGTAGTCAATGTCTTCTGGCGGGTGCGTGACGAAAGGGAAGAACCCGGCTCGTTGAAAGCGATATGTCCGTCGGGACCGATACCGCCCATGAAGAGGTCGATGCCGCCGTAGGACTTGATTTTCTCTTCATAGCGTGCACACTCGGCATCCAGGTCGGCAGCGTTGCCGTTCAGGATATTGGTGTTCTCCGGCTTGATGTCTATATGGCTGAAGAAGTTGTTCCACATAAAGGAATAGTAGCTTTCGGGATGTTCCTCGGGCAAACCTACATACTCGTCCATATTGAAAGTCACTACGTTCTGAAAAGACACGATGCCTTTCTTGTTCAGGTCGATAAGTTCCTTGTACATGCCCAACGGAGAAGAACCGGTGGGGCATCCCAATACAAAAGGTTTTTCAGGTGTCGGATTAGCGGCCTTGATCTTGGCAGCCACATAATGTGCAGCCCACTTTGACACGGATTGATAATCCGGTTGAATGATTAGTCTCATTGTGATTGTTTTATTAGGTTAATAAATTAGGGGTAATTTTCAACTACTTCCTATCCTTCTTCAAACGCTCTGCCATGGCACGTGCCAGGTTTTCGCATTGTTCGTAAGTAATGTCCTTCATGGCCTGCTTCATCTCTACCGGGTCGCCCACAATCTCGAACTTGCTCTTTTCGGCAAACTCGCCCATGCGCTTCACGGCGGCACCCGCCCAGCAGAAGGAGCCGAAGTATCCCAGATAGCGTCCCTTCACTTCGCGTACCAGAATCTTGGAGAGCAAGGATTCTATCTCAGGATAAATCTGGTTGCTGTAGGTGGGGCTGCCGATGATAAGTCCGCGATACTTGAATATGTCGGCAATGATATAAGAAGGATTGCTCTTGCTCACATTGTGCATCACGATGTTCCTGATGCCCTGTGCAGAAAGTTCCGCCGCAATGGCTTCCGCCATCTGCTCCGTGTTGCCGTACATGGAACCGTAAGCAATGACCACACCTTCGTCAGCGGCGTAGCGGCTCAACTTGTCGTAGATGCCGATAACCTTGGCTATGTTTTCCGTCCACACCGGCCCGTGCGTGGAGCAGATGGTGGAAATGGGCAGACCGCCCAGCTTGGCAAGCGCCTTCTGCACCGGAGAGCCGTACTTGCCCACGATGTTGGAATAGTAACGCACCATCTCGTCCCAGTATCTGTCCAGATTGATGCGCGTATCCAGGAACCCGCCGTCCAACGTACCGAAACAGCCGAAGCCGTCACCGGCGAAAAGGACTCCTTCCGTTTCGTCAAAAGTCATCATCGTCTCGGGCCAGTGCACCATCGGGGTCATATAGAAACGGAGCTTATGATGCCCCAAAGCCAGAAAATCCTCGTCCTTCACCATGTACTGTTCGCCCGTCACGCCATAAAAGCCCTCTATCATGCCGAAGGTCTGCTTGTTGCCCACGATGATGATGTCGGGATAATGCTGCTTTATCAGGCGGATAGAGCCCGAATGGTCCGGCTCCATATGGTTGATGATGAGATACTGGATGGGGCGCTCGCCGATAATGCTCTTTATCTTGCGCAGATACACCTCGAAGTAGCAGATGTCTACCGTATCGACCAAAGCGACCGTCTCATCATCTATCAGGTAAGAGTTGTAGGAAACCCCGTACGGCAACGGCCACATGCCTTCAAACAAATGCTTATTGCGGTCATTCACTCCCACGTAGTGGATTTTTCCTTTTATCACTGTTTTTGGGTTCATAACTGTATCTTTATTTAGATTGATTCCACATTTAAAGTTGCGGCAAAAATAATTCTTTTTTCTCACATTTCATACTTCTTTCCCTGATATGCACCGAGTTCTTTCATTCTTTTTTGAACCCGGTGATTAAATTCATAATTTTTTAGTCCCCAGTCGGGTGCAATGAGTAGTTCCTTGGGAGACTGGGAAACGAAACGCTCCAGTACCAAGTCCGACCGCAGATGCTCGATATAGTCTATCACGAGGTCGATATATTCGTCCACACCGAACAGATGGAAATCTTCGGGATGCTGCCGGTACTCCAGAGCCATACGGGTGCCCCTTATCAGTTGCAGCTGATGCATCTTCAGGGTAGTGAGCGGCAGACGGGACAGTACGCCGGCTTGTGCCACGATGTTTTCGTGCGTCTCGCCCGGCAGTCCGAGGATGACATGCCCACCGGTCAGGATTCCGCGCGAAGCGGTTCTTTCCACCGCATCAGCGGCGGCATGGAAAGTATGCCCGCGGTTGATGCGGCAAAGTGTCTTGTCGTCGGTACTCTCTATGCCGTACTCCACTAAAAGGAATGTATGCCGGTTCATCTCCTCCAGATAGTCCAGCAGGCTGTCGGGCATACAGTCCGGACGGGTGCCGATAACCAGGCCCACCACTCCGTCTGCCGACAAGGCCTCCTCGTATTTCCGCTTCAGGTCTTCCAATTCACCATACGTATTGGTATAGGCCTGGAAATAGGCGAGATACTTCATTTCCGGATATTTGTGTGCAAAGAACTGCTTGCCTTCTTCCAGCTGGCGGGTAATGGATTTCTCCGTACGGCAATAATCGGGGTTGAAGGTCTGGTTGTTGCAATAGGTGCAACCGCCGACTCCTTTGTTTCCATCCCGGTTGGGGCACGTAAAACCGGCATTCAGCGATATTTTCTGTACCTTATAGGGAAAATATCGCTTCAGAAAAAAAGGGAACTCATTATAGAGCGTAGATTTGGTTTCCATACATATTCCTTATGTAAGTGGCAAATATAGGATTTTTCCGTGGGATGAACCTGCAAAAACAAGAATACTTTCCACCCGATTTGTTAACGAACATAAAACAAAGAAATTCCACCTGCACTAAAAAATGTTTCATCCACTGATATACAACTAATTAATTGAGAAAGAGTACATCCAAGCGCAATTACATTAAACACAATTTAGTGATTAGACACTCTTTTTACACACAATTTCCTCAGTTTATACACCTCAAGAATGAAATAAATTCATAGCTTTGCATACAACCTTAATGAATCAACCTATAAATACTATAACACCATGGCAACAATCGCATTGGACATAGGCGGCACCAAAATAGCCAGCGCCATTTTCTTTCCGGACGGAAGCATGATGTTTAACCGCAAACGGCTCCTGAAAGGAAGAACCGGTCACGAAGTGGGCAAGCTCGCCGCGGATATCCTCGCCAAACTTCTTACCGTAGCACGCAGAAGCCGTATACACGTCGACGGAATAGGTGTCTGCATCCCCGGTATCGTTTACTCCCAAACCAACCGGGTATGGGCCCCCAACATACCGGGCTGGGACAACTACCCCCTCTATGAGGAGCTGCGCAGTGTAACGCCTCCGGGCATCGAGATATACATCGACAGCGACCGTACCTGCTATATGTATGGAGAGATGTGGCAAGGTGCCGCCAAAGAATGTCACAGTGCCATATTCATTGCCGTGGGAACCGGTATCGGTGCCGGCATCATCATCGACGGGCACGTGTTGCACGGAGCCAACGACATTATCGGCGCCACCGGCTGGATGGCCCTGCAACCTCCCTACCGGGAAGAGTATGACGCATGCGGATGTTTCGAATATTACGCTTCCGGCAATGGTATCGGGGCACGGGTACGCGATGCCGTACGCGCCAACAAGGCATACAAAGGAAAACTGCGCCAGAAACCCATCTGCCGCATATCGGCCTATGATGTGTTCAGTGCCTATAATGAAAAAGACCCTATTGCCATCTCCGTATTGCACAAAGCCGTCGAGATGTGGGGCATGGCTTCCGCAAATCTGGTCAGCCTGCTCAACCCGCAGAAGATAATTTGGGGCGGAGGCGTATTCGGCCCTGCCGGTATCTTTATAGATGACATTTACAAGGAAGCCTGCAAATGGGCGCAACCGCTCAGCATCAAGCAGGTGGAATTTGTACCTTCTCAGTTGTCCGGTAATGCCGGACTGATAGGAGCAGCGTTTCTTGCCATCAAAAATCACTTGTATGAGTAACAGTTATCACAAGAATCTCGTATTCACGGCAGCGTGCATCGGGATGTGTTTCTTCGGAGTCTCCATGATTACATTGGGAGCAGTGTTGCCATCCCTCATAGCCAAGCTGAATCTGAGCGGGTTGCAGACAACCTCACTGGTCACTTTCCTGCCTCTGGGCATGCTGGCCGGTTCCCTGATTTTCGGTCCCATCGTAGACCGGTTCGGACATAAAGCCCTGCTGGTGCCCAGCTGCATCATCGTACTGCTGGGGATGGAAGGGCTTGCCTTCTTTGAAAGCGTGCCACTGCTGCAAGCTTCCATCGTCGGCATCGGCCTGGGCGGAGGCATCCTCAACGGAGAAACCAATGCATTGGTATCCGACATCTCAGGAGAATCCGAAAAAGGCTCACGCCTCAGTTTTCTGGGCATGTTCTACGGACTGGGCGCATTGGGCATACCGATGTTGCTGGGCTCCCTTTCCAGGCATTATTCATTCGAAACCATCTTGCTGGGAATTGGCGTAGTGATGCTTGCGGGCATTATATTCTGTATCCCCGTACGCTTCCCCGCCCCTAAGCAGGCGCAAGGTTTCCCGGTAAAAGAGGGATTGGGACTGCTGAAAGAAAGCAGCTTACTGCTACTCAGCTTCATTCTTTTTTTCCAAAGCGGCATCGAGGGTGTCTGCAACAACTGGTCCACGAGTTACTTTGGGCAGATGACGGATATTCCGGCCAATCAGGCATTGATTGCACTGACCTGCATGGTAGCGGGACTGACCGTAGCACGTATGATGCAAGTTGCGATATTCAAGAAGATAAAACCGGAAACCGTGCTGCCCTACAGCCTTACGCTCACTGCCATAGGATTCTGTTTCCTTATGTTCTCGCCGGGTTTTGCACGTGCGGCAGTCGGCATGGTGCTGGTAGGTATGGGGCTGTCGGCCACGTATCCCGTGATACTCAGCATTCTTGGAAGCCGGTACCCGTCCTTATCGGGAACAGCATTCAGCGTGGCGCTTGCCATAGCCCTCATTGGCCAGACTGCAATGAACGGCCTGATGGGAATGGTTTCCCAATACACCAATGGCATCGGACTTTATCCTTATCTGATGATTGCCTCACTTGCCGTCATGCTCCTTTTGTATAAACGCTCACTCAAATAAATTTATTAACTTCTTAAAAAACAAAAAAGTTATGTTAGCACTCGAATGGTTAAAGAATGCCCATGGCATTATGGAAAAACTGGAGGCTACCCAGTTGGAAAACATCAAAAAAGCAGCCACTGTTATGGCAGATTCCATCGAAGCCGGTCGTTGGGTCCACACGTTTGGTTGCGGCCACGCAACAATTCCCGTAGAAGAAATGTATCCGCGTATCGGCAGCTTTGTAGGATTCCACCCGCTTTGCGAATTGCCTCTGACATTCTTCACGCAGATTATCGGCCAGATGGGTATTCATCAGTTCCTCTTCCTGGAACGGGCAGAAGGCTACGGCCAGGAAATCATGAAGAACTATGATTTTGATTCCAAAGACTGCATGTGGATTTTCTCACATACCGGTATCAATGCCGTCAATATAGACATGGCATTGGAAGCCAAGAAGCGCGGCATGAAAGTTATCGTATACGGTTCAGCCAGCGAAACGGGCGACAAGGCCAGCCGCCACTCCAGCGGAAAGAACCTCTTCCAGTTGGCAGATATCGTAGTGGATTCCTGCGTTCCCCTGGTAGACGCCTCCGTACCTTTGAAGAACCACTTCGACAAGGTAGGTCCGTTGTCTACATTGAGTTTCGTCACCATGGTATGGATGACCATCACTACCGTTGCCGAAATCCTTGCCGACCGTGGCGTACACTTGTACATCCATCCGTCGCACAACGTTCCGGGTGACACAACCGCCCACGAACGACTGGATGCAGCCATTGCAGAATATCAAAGAAAAGTCAAGTGCTTGTAACGAAAGATATTCCAATCATCATCTCATCCAATCATCATCCATGAGTGACGGAGGCCCGTCCCTGCTTCGCCCCCAAGGAGCAGGACGGGCTTTTTCTGTTCAAAAAGAATAAAATCGGCCCACTGCTTCGATAAATCTTCCCTTTGTTGTATATTTGTTCCCCAGAAAAAATAGGGAAACAGATAAGCATAAAAGATAGATATGAAACAGATAAGCATCGCACTTCTCCTCTGCCTCTGTACGCTGGCAGGTTTCGCCCAAAATGGCAAGGCGCTCGATTTGAAAGAAATCGTATCGGGCAAGTTCACTCCGAAGAACATTTCCGGCGTTATCCCCATCCCGGGAGACGGGGAACATTATTCGCAAATGAATGCGGACAGGACACAAATCATCAAATACTCCTTCAAAACGGGAAAACCCGTGGAAGTGCTGTTTGATGCCGCTACCGCACGCGAATGCACGTTCAAGACATTCGACAGCTACAGCTTTGCTCCGGACGGCAGCAAGCTGCTCATTGCCACCGAAACAACTCCCATCTACCGCCATTCCTATACGGCTGTGCATTACATCTACAGCCTGAAGCGCAATCTGGACGGTAAAATCAACAACATTGTGGAAAAGCTTTCGGACGGCGGCCCGCAACAGGTGCCCGTATTTTCACCGGACGGCAATCAGGTGGCTTTCGTACGCGACAACAACATCTTCCTTGTAAAACTGCTCTACGGCAACAGCGAAAGCCAGGTGACGGAAGACGGGAAACAGAACGAGGTGCTGAACGGCATCCCCGACTGGGTTTACGAAGAGGAGTTCTCCTTCAACCGTGCGCTGGAATTCAGTGCCGACAGCCAGATGCTGGCTTTCATCCGCTTCGACGAGAAAGATGTTCCCTCCTACTCTTTCCCTCTTTTTGCCGGACAAGCCCCCCACTTCACCCCTTTCGAGAAGTATCCGGGAGAGTATACTTACAAATATCCTAAAACGGGAGAAGTAAATTCCAAAGTGTCCGTACACACCTTCGATATCAAGTCGAAAGTGACCCGCAAGATAAACGTGCCGGTAGATGCAGACGGCTATATTCCCCGCATCCGCTTTACCCAAGACCCCAACAAGCTTGCCGTCATGACACTGAACCGCCATCAGAACCGGTTCGACCTATACTTTGCCGACCCTCGCAGCACGGTAGCCAAACTGGCTCTGCGTGATGAAAGCGATACCTATATCCGCGAGAATGTATTCGACAACATCGTCTTCTATCCGGAAAATTTCAGCTTTGTCAGCGAAAAGAGCGGATACAACCATCTGTACTGGTATAGCATAGGTGGCAATCTGCTGAAACAAGTGACAGCCGGACCATATGAAGTGCAGGAGTTCCTGGGTTATGATCCCGAAGAAGGAAGCTTCTACTTCAGCAGCAACGAGGAAAGCCCCATGCGCAGTGCCATCTACAAGATTGACCGGAAAGGTAAAAAGACCAGGCTATCGTCACAAGCCGGAACAAACAGTGCGCAGTTCAGTGCGAACATGAAGTACTATATGAACCGTTATTCCAATCTGGACACTCCGACCGTCATTACGCTGAACGACAATACGGGCAAGACTCTTGCCACCTTGATGGACAATGCGGCATTGAAGCAGGATATCAGCGGCTATGACATGCCACGGAAGGAATTCTTCACTTTCCAGACTTCCGACGGAACCACATTGAATGGCTGGATGATGAAACCTGCCGACTTCTCTGCCGGCAAGAAATACCCGGTACTGATGTACCAGTACAGCGGCCCCGGTTCACAGCAAGTGCTTGACAAGTTCAGTGTAAGCTGGGAAACCTACATGGCATCACAAGGCTATATCGTGGTTTGCGTAGACGGGCGTGGCACCGGAGGACGGGGTGCCGAATTCGCCAAATGCACCTATCTGAACCTGGGTATCAAGGAAGCCAAAGACCAGGTGGAAACCGCCCTCTACATGGGCAACCAGCCTTATGTGGACAAAAACCGCATCGGAATCTGGGGATGGAGTTACGGTGGATACATGACCATTATGAGTATGAGTGAAGGAACACCGGTATTCAAGGCCGGAGTAGCCGTAGCTGCCGTTACCGACTGGAACTACTACGACACCGTTTATGGCGAACGCTTTATGCGCACACCGAAAGAAAACGCCGAAGGCTATAAGGCCAGTTCCACCTTTACCCGTGCCGACAAGCTTCACGGCAACCTGCTGCTGGTACACGGCATGGCAGACGACAATGTACACTTCCAGAACTGTGCCGAATATGCCGAACAACTGGTACAACTCGGCAAACAGTTCGATATGCAGGTTTACACCAACCGCAACCACAGTATCTACGGAGGAAATACCCGGTTACACCTATACACGCGGTTGACCAACTTCTTCAACAAAGAATTGAAATAATGCCCGAAAGAGTACGTAAGCCTGAGTGGCTCAAAATAAGCATCGGTGCCAACGAGCGCTATACCGAGACCAAACGCATTGTCGAATCGCATTGCCTACATACCATCTGTAGCAGCGGCCGTTGCCCCAATATGGGGGAATGTTGGGGGAAAGGCACCGCAACCTTCATGATTGGGGGAAATATCTGCACCCGGTGCTGTAAGTTCTGCAACACGGCAAGCGGGAAGCCCTTGCCACTGGATGCCGATGAGCCTACACATGTGGCAGAGTCCATTGCCTTGATGAAACTCTCCCATGCAGTCGTCACCTCCGTAGACCGTGACGACCTGCCCGACTTAGGCGCGTCGCACTGGGTACGTACCATCCGGGAAATCAAGCGGCTCAACCCTGACACCACCGTCGAAGTGCTGATTCCCGACTTCCAGGGAAGAAAGGAACTCGTGGCACAAGTCATCGATGCACAACCGGAAATCATTTCGCACAACATGGAGACTGTCCGTCGTATCAGCCCCCTCGTACGCAGTGCCGCCAAGTATGAAACAAGCCTGGAAGTGTTGCGGCAAATTGCAGAAAGCAATACTACCACCAAGTCCGGCATTATGGTGGGATTGGGCGAGACTCCGGAAGAAGTGGAAGAACTGATGGACGACCTTCGCCGGGTGGGCTGCCACATACTGACCATAGGGCAATACCTTCAACCCACACACAAACATTATCCGGTAGCAGCATATATTACTCCCAAACAATTTGCACTCTACAGAGAGAAAGGATTGGAAAAAGGGTTTCAGCAAGTGGAAAGCGCTCCATTGGTACGCTCCTCTTATCATGCGGAAAAACAGATCCATTTTATACAAAAAAGAAGTAAAATAGGAAACATTTAAATTTCCCAGTTGTTATGATGTAAACGACAAAATCATAATACGGATAATGAGCCATCAAAGAATTCTATCATCAAGATTCAATATGTCGCTGGGATTCATCCCCGTTATAATATCCATCATATTATGCGAGTTTATAACGCAGGACATGTCCATCTACATCGGTGCAGGTGTAGGACTCTTGTTTAGCATCTATTCGGTGAGGCATAGAGGAACGCATGTTCCGCAAATCATACTTTACTGTACTACCGGAATGTTACTGCTATTATCGGTAACAACCCTATTCCTCGTAAACTATTGTCCCCGTTTCATGCTTCCGTTCACGCTGGAAATCAGCGCCATCATCCCCCCGTTCATCATCTACCTCAATAGGAGAAGATTTCTGGACTACCACATGTCCCAGACACAGAAATGCTGTAAGCAGCTTTTTGCACAAGGGGCAGAAGCCGCCATCGTATCCGCACGCGTGATCCTTATCATAAGCCTGCTGCATTTTCTGATTATCTTCCTTGCTATTTTAATCAGCCATCCTTTGGGAAGCACCACACGCTATATTCTATTCCATGTAGCTCCCCCCCTCGTCTTCATTTCAGGCATTCTGTTCAACCAGTTCGGTATCTTCTATTTCAATATAGTGATGAACCACACGGTTTTCGTACCGATAGTCAACACCAAAGGAGATGTCATGGGGAAAGCCATCGCCTCAGAAGCCATCAACCGGAAAAACGACTATATCAATCCGGTCATCCGGATTGCCGTTGCCTCACACGGCATGCTGTTTCTCCTCCCCCGCCCCAAATGCAACGTTTTCGAGAAAGACAAAATCGACTTGCTGATGGAGGGTTACCTGATATATGGAGAAACATTGGAACAAGGTGCACACAGAATTTTACGGCAAACGCTTCCCACCGCCCCATTAGACCATCTGCACTTCAACTTCATGTATCATTTTGAGAATGAAGCCACCAACCGCCTGGTCTATCTCTTCACGCTAGACCTGGACGATGACTCCATCTTATGCAATAAGAATTTCAAGGGCGGAAAACTATGGACGTTCCAGCAAATGGAACACAACCTGGGACGGAACTTCTTCAGCAGTTGCCTGGAATATGAATTCGAGCACCTGGAAGCTATTATTTATACAAGAGAAAAATACAAGGAATCTTAGAAAGGTCGGGGGTCTTGCCCTGCCACTCCCTCACTGTCTTGGTTTTGATATACTCCCCTTCACAAGTAATGTTCGCCGCAATGCAGAGCTTGGTCTGCGGACGGCAGTTATGAAGAATATCCTCTATCATCTTATTATTGCGGTAAGGCGTTTCAATGAAAAGTTGGGTCTGGTGTTCATTGTAGACGCGTTGTTCCAGCATTTTCAGCTTTTTGGCACGCTCTGCCGGTTCTATGGGAAGATAACCGTGGAAGGCAAAGCTCTGTCCGTTGAAGCCGGAACCCATGACAGAGAGGATAATGGAAGAGGGTCCCACCAAGGGGACCACTCTTAAGTTTTTCCGTTGTGCAATAGCCACTACGTCCGCTCCCGGGTCGGCCACAGCCGGACAACCGGCTTCGGAGATTACGCCCATCGGCTGCCCCTCCACCAGCGGCTTCAGATAGCCGGAGATGTCTTCGGGCGACGTATGCTTGTTCAACGTATAGAATGTCAGCGCATCAATATCTATTCCCTTGTCCACCTTCTTCAGAAACCGGCGTGCCGAACGCACATCCTCCACGATGAAATGGCGGATTCCCAGTATTATCTCCTTGTTATAAGGAGGCAACACCGTTTCAATGGGCGTATCGCCCAAGGTGACCGGCAAAAGATAAAGTGCGAGTTCCATTAGCCGTAGATGATATTTCCGTTTTCGTCCTTATACTCATCCAGTCCCTTCTCGTAAGTAGCCATGGCGCGAAGACTCATACCTACGCTGGAGAAACCTCCATCGTGGAACAAGTTCTGCATGGTGACCTTGCGGGTGAGGTCGGAGAACATGACGATACAGTAATCGGCACACTCATCGGCAGAAGCATTGCCGAGTGGAGACATGCGGTTGGCAAAGTCGAACAACTTGTCCATACCCTTCACACCGGAACCGGCAGTGGTCATCGTGGGAGACTGGGAAATGGTGTTGACACGTACATGGTGTTCGCGTCCGTAGATGTAACCGAAACTGCGGGCGATGGATTCCAGCAGTGCCTTGGCATCTGCCATATCGTTGTAACCGTAGAACGTACGTTGCGCAGCCACATAACTCAGAGCCAGGATTGAACCGTAGTCGGCAATGGCGTTGAGCTTCTTGGCAGCTTGTATCATCTTGTGGAAAGAGACAGCGGAAATATCCAGCGTCTTTTCCAACATATCGTAATCCAAATCATCATATGTACGTTTCTTACGCACATTGGGAGACATGCCAATGGAGTGCAGCACAAAGTCGACCGGGCCACCCAATACTTCCATAGAGCGTTTGAATACATTTTCCAAATCTTCTACACTTGTAGCATCTGCGGGAATCACCTCGCAGTTCAGTTTCTCCGAAAGAGCGGACACTTCGCCCATACGGACGGCAACCGGCGTATTCGACAAAGTGATGGCTGCACCTTCTTCTACTGCTTTTTCTGCTACTTTCCAGGCAATGGACTGCTCATTCAGAGCACCGAAAATAATGCCTCTTTTTCCTTTCAACAAATTGTAACTCATACCTATTTTTAGTAAAATTCGGCTGCAAAGATAGGAAGTTTTTGCATAAAAAGCCCGAAAGTGTGCAAAGAAAAGGGAAGAACGGCAAAAAATACACCGATCACCCACTGCAAAACTACTGCAACGCTTGTGCAGTGCCACTGCAATACAGTTGCAGTCACGCTGCAAAGCAGTTGCAGTATCACTGCAAACATATTTGCAGTAACGCTGCACTCCATCTGCAGTACTACTGCAAAACGCATGCAGCAGGAATGCAGTAATAATGCACTGATTATCAGCCCAGGGCTTCCTATTCTGCAAATACCTGATGAAACCCGAGACAGCATTTGAACATGAGCGCAAAAAGCCTTATATTTGCAGCAAACTAAAAAATAGAGAAAGCAATGAAGAAGTTGATTATATTTGACCTGGACGGAACTTTATTGAATACAATAGCCGATTTGGCACAAAGTACAAACCATGCCCTGCAAGCGCTCGGCTATCCCACTCACCCGGAATCGGACTATAACTTCATGGTTGGCAACGGAATCAACAAACTGTTCGAGCGCGCCCTCCCGAAAGGGGAAAAGAGCGAAGAAAACGTCCTGCGCGTCCGCAAGGAGTTTGTGCCTTATTATGACGTGCACAATGCTGATAAAAGCCGCCCTTACCCCGGCATCCCCGAACTGCTGGAACAGTTGCAGGAGAAAGGGATGATATTGGCAGTGGCTTCCAACAAATATCAATCGGCTACCGTGAAACTGATTTCACACTATTTCCCCCACATACGTTTTACCGCTGTCTTCGGACAACGGGAAGGGGTCAACGTGAAGCCCGACCCGACAGTGGTGCATGACATTCTGGACATCACCCGGATATCCCGTGAAGACGTGCTATATGTGGGAGACTCCGGAGTGGATATGCAGACGGCCGCCAATGCCGGAGTCACTGCCTGCGGAGTCACCTGGGGATTCCGTCCCCGCACAGAACTGGAAGAGTTTCATCCGGCACATATCGTAGACAATGCTACGGACATTGCCGTTATCGCCGATCTTTGAGAGGGCACTCCCTCCCCCGGCTATCCGAGAGCGCATATTTACATTATGATATTTTTTAGGCGCGGATTACGCGAAAAACGCGGAGTTTTTCTTTGTCTCTCCGTGAAATCCACGTACTTCCACGCCTAAAAAATAATCAGAAAGAAAACAGCCTCAGAACAATTTCCGCATCGTTCCTTTATCTCCCACCACAAGATAGGTATTCCCGTCAATCAGTAAAGCGCGCCCACGTTTCTTCTTTCGGTTTTCCTCGTTATCCACATTCACTCCAATCACCCGTCCATCATAGAAAGTGGAAATGTCCTTAAAGATGGTATGCCCCACAATGATATGTTCGACGTCATAACGTTTCAACATCAGTTGCAGGGAGTCTTGTGCCAATGGATGGTATTTTGCATCTGTCCGTACCAATCCACGATACCAGATAGGGCCGCTATTACCATATAGGAAAGCCGTGAGAGGCGATAGAGCCTTACGTTCCTTCTTGCTCATGAACAATGCACGGCTCATTTCCTCATTCACTGTGGGAATATTCAAGTCACGGTCATAAAACTCCTTTCCCAAACCTGCATGCACATACAGATTAGGTCCGATGGTCTGCATCGTATTACGGGTACCAAGCCATTTGCCAAGTTCTGTGTCCGGACCGAACAATGCCGGATAATCCATACCCAGTTTTCGGGCCAATGTCTTGTACTTTTCTTTGGTATAACGCAAATCATTTGCCGTCACAAGCGGTTCATGGTTACCCAACAGAAACGAGACATGACCACCTGCATCCGCCGCCTCCTTCTCCAATTTATAGAACAGCCAAAATATCTGCGGCACATCTTTGCCACGGTCAAATATATCACCGATAACCACCAGATGGTTGGTTCCAAAACTCCAATGGTAGTCTTTATCAATGACATTGTTGCCTCGCAGCAAGCTCATCACGCAATTCAACTTGCCATGGGGGTCAGACATCACAAACACTTTATCCGGTTGTCTGTATTGCCATTCCGGACGTTTGACCGGATGCAGCTTCACATCAAACGGATAACGCCCTTTGTGGTCCGTGACATGAAGGGTGAAATCCTGAGGAAGCACCGTATAAGTCGTATCTTCTATCTGCCCTTGGGCTGTAACGCTTATGACGCGCACCTTGCCGTCCGGTTCATAAATCACATAAGGTCCGTCTGCCGACAATTCCTCCTTCTTCTCCTTATCCTTCTTCTTACCGTCTAAACCAAGAGTTCCGGCACTTAGGCCGGAACTGATGAAGGTTAGAATAAATACAGTAAAAAAAGACTTTACAATAGTAGTCTGATACTTCATATTCTCGCTTTTTTGGAATTAATCACCATAAGTCGGATTCTGCTGCATATTCGGATTGGAATTCATCTCTGCCTTAGGAATGGGCAATACTACACGATAATAGTTCCAATCAAAAGATACGCTCTCATCCACCATCTTCAGATGTGAAGTCTCGGCTATTTCCGGGAATTCCTTGGTCGACTCCTTGCGCACGATAGTCTGATGATTACGAAGGGCGTCGAAGAAACGGTGTCCTTCACCGAACAACTCTTTACGGCGTTCCAACAGAACATCATCCAACGTCACCGTCTTACCCTGCACGGTCTTTTCCGGATTGGCACGGCTGACAATAGCATCTAGATACTTTACAGCCTTGTCATTGTTATTGAGCTTTACAGCCGCTTCGGCAGCAATCAGATAAAGTTCGGACAGACGAAGTACCGGAATATTGGAATCTTCCACAGCCTTGCCGCTCTGCGGCTGATACTTGGCTATGTAAGCTCTCTTTGTCTTAGGAACAACCGTATATGCCTGATTTCTGACATCATCCGGATCTTCCTGCATCAGTTCATAGAAAGAACTGGTCAGGCAATAATCATCATAACCCGCCTGCCAGCAAAGGTAAGCCACACTTTCTTTGCCAACGCCGTCCACTGTCAGATTCACCAACTCAAACAAGACTTCTCCCGGATCGGAAGAGGCAAAATCAGTTCCCCATATCGTGCCATACTCATCATTGGTCCACAAACGGTACTTATTCTTTTCCGCTCCCGCAATGGCAGCTTCAGCCGTAATCAAGGCATTCTGATTATCTTCCATATACAAATAGGCTCTACTCAGCAACAGCATTGCCGCCCACTTATTAATCTTACCCTTGTTGAATTCTTCATCCAGCAGGTCAGCACCTTCCTTCAAATCCTTGATGATTGCCTCATAACACTGGGCAACGGTATTGCGCGACGGCTTGTTTTCCGTATTGGATACTTCGGTCACAATAGGCACTCCCAAAGAAGTTCCTCCATCCTTGGCATACGGATAGCCGAAGAAACGGGTCAGGTCGAACAAGGCAAATCCACGGAGAGCCAAGGTCTGGCCTTTCAGGTCGTTGAAGTATTCCGTATCATCCTCACTGACATCCAATCCGTCTATTTGAGACAAAATGATATTACAATTCTGGATAATCTTATAGGCATAAGACCAGTGGGAAGACGGACCGGAATCCTTTGTATAGTCCAGCATATAGTAGCTGGTGGTACGCTTTCCGGTCTTTATGGACTGCGCATCGTCACCCGTCACGTCTCCGTAATAAATCATACGGCCCGAGTAATAGTTGGTACTGCGCATCACGTCGTAGATACCGTTCAAGCTATATTCCACATCATCCAAATTCTGTATGGCGGTTTCAGTCGGAATCTTTGTACTGGATTCAACATCAAGCCAGTCATTGCCACAGGAGGCGGTCAGGCTGACCAACATCCCCATCATCATATATTTTAATGCTTTCATTGTGTTTCTTTATTATGAGGTTAGAAATTCAAATTAAGACCGAAAGTTACTGTTTTCAAAGGAGGTGTTCCCCAGCCGGCTGTACCTGCACTGACTGATTCCGGATCATAGAAATCGTAAGCCGCCCAAGTCCACAAGTTGTTGGCAGATGCGTAAAGGCGCAGGCTGTTTACGCCGATTTTCCGGGTCCATGTTTTAGGAACGGTCACACCGAAAGTCAACGTTTTCAAACGGATAAAGTCCGTGCTGTGCAAGCGGCGGGTAGTGGTAACGCCATTCATGGCTACCGCCGGCTTCTCTATAAACACTTCATATTTACTGATATCTCCCGGTTGCTTCCAATTGTCACGATAATAGGCCGGAATATTAAGAGTAAAGTCCTTGCCGCCATGTTCTGTTTTCTGTGCCCAGTTATCATATCCATAAGCACCGAACTGATAAGAGAACATGAAGCTCAAATCGAACCACTTGTAACGCAAAGTATTAGAGAGACCACCGGTCACATTGGGCTCGGCATGTTTCTTCAGAGGAATGGCTTTGGCATCCTTGTTATTCTCTGTGATTTCCTTGATATAGTTTCCATTCTCGTCCACGTCGTTGGTATAGAACTGAGGTGCACCGGTCTCGGGGTTGATTCCGGCAAATTCTATCATGTAGAATGTACGGTAGGACTTGCCAATCATGTGAATCTGCGAGCCGCTGATAATCTGGGTCTGTTCGCCGTCCAGTTTCACAATCTTATTCTTGTTGTGCGAAAGGGTGAAAGAGGTAGACCAGTCAAAGTCTTTGGACACAATGTTCTTGGAATTGATTTCCAATTCCACACCCTGGTTCTTCACCTCACCGATATTCATCAGATAGGAACTGAAACCGGTAGTCATAGATACGGGACAGTCCATCAAAAGGTTCTTAGTGGTACGGGTATAGTACTCCAAAGTGAAGTTCAAACGGCTGAAGAAGCCGAAGTCCAGACCGATATTCAAGTTGTAATTCGTTTCCCATTCCAAATCCCTATTTTCAATCTGCGACTGAATCAATGCGGGATTCTCCATATAGCCGCCACTAAGGCTCGTCAAGCCCATATAGCCGTATAAGTCGGAGGGCAACGTACCATTCACACCGTAGGATGCACGGAGTTTCAAATCGGTCAGCCATTTGGACGTGGGTTTCATGAAATCCTCTTCGATAATACGCCATGCTCCTGAAACAGACCAGAAACTTCCCCAGCGATTATCTCTGTGCAAGCGTGAACTGCCATCCATACGATAGCTCCCACCCAGATAATACTTGTTCTTGTAGTCATAGTTGAGACGGGTGATGTAAGAAACCATTCTTGACCTCTTGGAAGAACCATCTATGCTCTCCAAAGTCTGCCCGTTGGCAATGTCATTCTTTATCGGAGTCAGGAAGTTAGTAGCATATCCCGACAAGAAATCATTGTACTTGGAATCGATTTCATATCCGACAAGGGCATCTAAATTGTGGTCCTTTTGGATAGTAGTCTTGTAAGTCAACTGGTTTGACCATACCAACTTGTTATATTCACTATATGCCTTTTCGGCTCCACCATTATTCTTCTCACCGTCGGAGGTACGGGAGTCTTTCCATTCTTTACCCTTACTGATGTTATAGTCATAGCTCAAAATAGACTTTAACTTCAAGTCCTTGATAAATTCATATTCGGCATTAATCGTATTGAACATACGGGTAACATACTCACGCTGGTAATTGTACTCCTGGGCAAGAACGGGATTTCTTCTTGACAACGAAATCAAGTCCTGGTTATAGCTTCCATCTTCATTGTAAACCGGATCTGAAGGCGTCAATTTGCTTACGCTGGAGTAGAAAGGAGCAGTATAACCGGTTCCTTCACTATATACATCCTGATTCAGATTGGTAAACATGATGTTGGCACCGAATTTCAATTTATCCGTAGCCTGAAAATCAACATTCAAACGTCCGGTAATTCTTTCCAGCCCCGATGTTTTTACAATACCTTCTTGGTTGAGATAGGACAATGAAGAATAGTATTTGAATTTGTCGGTTCCTCCGGATATGGAAGCCTCATAACTGGAATGGCTTCCTTTCTTGAACAGATAATCTCCCCAATCCGTATAGCCGCACCAGGGAACCGGAGCATATTTGTCGATATTCTTATCAGCATAAGCTATGGCATCCGCATCCGATTTGCCGCTGCGCTGTTGTCCAAGCACCATACCATTGTATATGTATTCGCGACGTTCTGCTCCGCTTAAAGTAGGACGATAATCCATAGCAAAGTCACTGAATCCCCAATCGGCTTTCAAACTGATAGAAGCCTTACCGGTTTTACCTTTCTTCGTCGTAATCAGAACCACACCATTCGCAGCGCGCGAACCGTAGAGTGATGCAGCAGCGGCATCCTTGATAATCGTAATATTCTCAATATCCGAAGTGTTGACGGTTGACATGGCATCCAGACCACCATCCGAACTGATGGAGTTTATCGAACCGGAAGTAACGGGCACTCCATCAATAACATACAGCGGAGAGTTGGAGGCATTGAAAGAGCCCATACCACGAATACTCAAAGAAGCTGAAGAACCCGGCTGGCCGGAAGCAGAAGTAAACTGTACACCCGTAGCATTTCCCTGCAACAAATCCTGGAAAGAAACGGAAGGCACATCGGCAATCTTTTCATTCTTCACACTGGCAGCCGAACCCGCATAAGCAGATTTCTTGAATGTACCGTAACCAGTTACAACCACCTCTTCCATCATATTTGCATCCGGCACCAATACAATCTTCAATATCTTACCCGAAGTAGCTTTCACTTCCTGACGAACATAGCCGACATAAGAGACAAGCAAGGTAGCCGATGCATGCTCCACCTTGATAGAGAAACCTCCATTCAAATCGGTAATCTGACCGTTTGTAGTACCTTTGACCAAAACATTGGCTCCAATGACGGGCTCACCGGTCTCATCCACCACTGTTCCGGAAATAACATTAGCTTGTTCTACTGCCTTCACAGCATTCACTTCATTGGCTGGACGGATAGCAATGGCCCCGTCTTTTACGACATAAGCCAATCCGCTATTCTTAAGACATTCATCCAGCACTGCTGCGATTTTTCCATTCGTGACCCTCAAATTACGTACCTTGACATTCTTTACGTCATTTGTACTATAAATGAAAGTAAAATCCGTCTGGCGTTGAATTTCCCATAACACGTCACTTAAAGTGGCGTCCTGCACATTTACAGTAACTGTTGTCTGGGCAAACGCCGTATTGGCAGCCTGCACAAAGCCAATCATAATAAAACTGAAAAACAGGAATGTAATCCACATACGTTTACTACCTTCCCAAAACCTGGTGTAGCTCTGTTCCTTAGTCATAATTAAATTATTAAATGGTTATTTATAGAATATAATAGTTTTACCGTTGATTTTGACATGTATGTTTTCCGTCGCTTCCAGTAGCTCAAGGAAAGGAGCTATTTCCTCATAACGGTTCACATAGCAACCGAAACGCAGGTTCTTTAACGCTTCGTCTGAATAGTCCACTTCAATATTATACCACCTTGAAAGGATTCTCATAATATCTTCCAGCCGTTGATCTTTAAAATTGATTTTTCCCTTCACCCATGATGTATAGAAGGCAGTATCTACTGTACGCACTTGTATATTCCCGCTCCCGGGAATTAATGATGCCTGCTGTGAAGGTTTTAAGACAAGACTCTGTCCCTCCCCGGTGTCCACCTTAACAGAACCACTGACAAGAGTCGCCTGATATTCTTCACCCGGATAGGCCGAAATATTGAAAGTTGTTCCCAACACCTCAATCTGCATACCTTGAGTCGATACAGTGAAGGGATGACCGGTCTTATTTACTTCAAAATAAGCTTCTCCCGCCAATTCCACTTCCCGCTTCCCAGCTTCGAAAGTAAGCGGAAAACGTAGACTGCTCATTGAATTCAGATGTACTTTTGTACCATCATTCAGAACAAGTGTATACTCACCGCCTTGAGGCACTTCAACTTTATTATATACCAAAGCTGACTGCACAACCTGCCCGTCTGCAGCGCTGTAGTTCAAGGTCGTTGAATCTATCTGTATTTGTTTACCAGCCAACTGCAACTGCCGCCCATCGGCATTCTCATCCAGATAAACCGTTTCCCCATTATCCAATGTAAGAATAGCTTTGGCTCCACCCGGCAGTATTTGCTGGGCAGCCAATAATTGATTGCCATCCATGACATGGGGTACAGAAATATCCTGAAGTGCAAAAACCAATATCAGCACTGGTGCAATAAAAAGAGCAACGTACCGTAACAGTTTCAAATGTCTCCTTCTGAGCTCCATCCTCTTGATACGTGTTTCGACACCTTTCCATCCAGCCTGCGAATCAAACTCCATTTTACGAATTTCGTGCTGTACATAATGTTCATCACTACAAATCTTTTGGAAAAGCTGCTCATGGCTTTTGCTCTCTTTGCGCCATTTATCCAAAAAACGGCTTTCTTCCGGTGTTACTTCACCGGATAGGTGCCTGGAAATAAGATGAGCTATATGAAAGTACTCTTTTATCATAATTTGGCATGTTTTAGTCTATCTTTAATGATAATACAAGCCAAAATGAAAACATGGTGAATCGATAAAGACTTTTTTTTGAAAAAATAGAAAAAAATGTGCTTTTAGATAAATAACAGAAGGCAATAATAATAATCGGTAAGGAATGCACGAAGCTTTTTATAAGCCACTTTTTTAAGAGTATGTACCGTTTCGGGAGAGACATTGAGACGCTCTGCTATTTCTGCATTCTTTTTGCCTTCCAAAGCCAACTGCATGATGGCTCTCATTTGGGTAGGAAGTTTCTCTATAGCTTCTGACAGAATCCGGAAAGTCTCTTCTTCCACAATCGCATCACGAAAAAAAGCATCTGCTTTTTTGGCTATAATCTTTTGCTCGTATTCATGAGCTACCTTCGAATGCTCAAGTTCGTTCAAGGCATGGTTACGTACGGCCGTATAAAGAAAAGCTTTCACCTGATGAAGATAAAAGAAATCGTCTCTTATCTGCCACAACTTGGCAAATACGTCTTGTACTATATCTGCTGACATATCCGCATCCTCCATGTATTGGAACGCGAAAGAACAAAGCGCCGCATAATATTCCTTAAAAATATTATGAAACTCTTGCTCATCCAGCTTAATGCTTACAACAGAGTGGGATTTATCCTTTTTTATCAGATTTAGCGCCATATTTATGCTTTTCGGGCGCTAATATAGTTAAATTTTCAGAATATAACCAATATAACTATCAATCCTCTAAATCTTTTCCCCATAAATCAATATCGGATGGAGCTTTCCATAAGCTCCATCCGACCAATAGTCCTATTGCCAATAAAAAAATCAAATATATCATTATAGTCCGGTTTGTTTCAATGTCTTATAATAACACAGTAAACTGGATTAAAGTTCACTCCACCCAAAATTGTTGTTTTTCCTATGTATACTTTTCAATGCAGAGAGTGTATTATTTGGTTTTCGTGTACGAAAACGAGCAATTTTGTGCACGATAACGACCAATTTCGTCCAAAATTGTCCCATTTACTAAATAATTATGCTTTTCGAGTTTGATTAATTGAGAAAAGGTCTTATTTTTGACCCGGTTTTTAATTCATACTATTGCAAAAACAAACTCAATTACCTAATTAAATCACAAGAGAATGGAACAAGTTTTCGGCTATATCATCGGCTTAGGAGCAGCAGTGATGATGCCTATAATCTTTACAATTTTGGGAGTATGCATCGGCATCAAATTCAGTAAGGCGCTAAAGAGTGGTCTGCTGGTAGGTGTCGGTTTCGTAGGTCTGTCAGTTGTCACTGCGCTGTTGACCAGCAGCCTCGGTCCTGCTCTGAGCCAAGTCGTTGAAATTTACGGTCTTCAGTTGAAAGTATTCGATATGGGATGGCCTGCAGCTGCGGCTGTAGCCTATAACACATCGGTGGGTGCATTCATCATTCCGGTATGTTTGGGAGTAAATCTTCTGATGTTATTAACGAAAACGACCCGTACGGTCAATATCGACCTTTGGAACTACTGGCATTTCGCATTTATCGGCGCAGTCGTTTATTTTGCCAGCGACAATATCTGGTGGGGTTTCTTCGCCGCTATTATCTGCTACATCATTACCCTGATTATGGCCGACTATACCGCCGACAAATTCCAGGGATTCTACGACAAGATGGAGGGTATCTCCATTCCCCAGCCTTTCTGCGCAGGTTTCGTTCCATTTGCCGTAGTCATCAATAAAGCATTGGACAAAATCCCCGGTTTTGACAAATTGAACATTGATGCGGAAGGCATGAAGAAGAAATTCGGTTTGCTGGGTGAGCCTCTGTTCCTGGGTATTCTGGTCGGTTGCGGTATCGGTGCTTTGTCTTGCAAGAACGGTCAGGAACTGGTAGACAAGATACCTTATATATTAGGTTTGGGTATCAAGATGGGCGCCGTAATGGAGCTGATTCCGCGTATCACCGCTTTGTTCATCGAAGGCTTGAAGCCTATTTCTGATGCTACCCGCGAGCTGATTGCCAAGAAGTTCAAAGGTGCTGTCGGCCTGAACATCGGTATGAGCCCCGCATTGGTTATCGGCCATCCTGCAACGCTGGTGGTTTCCCTGCTGCTGATTCCCGTAACCATACTGCTGGCTGTCATCCTGCCGGGTAACCAGTTCCTGCCTCTGGCGTCGCTGGCCGGAATGTTCTACCTCTTCCCGCTGGTACTGCCCATCACGAAAGGAAATGTAGTAAAGACGTTCATCATCGGACTCGTTGTACTGACCATCGGTCTTTATTTCGTAACAGACCTCGCCCCCTATTTCACACAAGCAGCCCACGATGTATACGAGAAGACACAAGATGCTGCCGTGAATATCCCCGCCGGCTTTGAAGGCGGTGCACTGGACTTTGCATCCAGCCCCTTTGCTTGGGTCATTTTCCACCTGACCTACTCGTTGAAATGGATAGGCTCCGGTATCCTTGTATTATGCACATTGTTCCTGATGATTATGAACCGTCGTGCCATTATCAAATACCAGAAATCAATCAAAAATTAAAAGTTAAAAATTAAATAGTAACAAATTATGAAAAAGTTAGTACTTGCATTTATGATGGGAGCAGTTGCCATGGCAGCCAATGCCCAAGTGAATTACAAAGTGCAGACCGCCTGCCATCCGCAGGACGTGAAGCATTATGACACGGAACTTCTACGCAGCAGATTCATGATGGACAAAGTCATGGCTCCGGATGAAATCAACGTAACCTACACCCTCTACGACCGATTGATTTACGGTGGCGCCATGCCGGTGAACAAGACATTGAAGTTGGAAGTGTTCCGTGAACTGGGTCCGGAAATCACTTACTTCCTCGAACGCCGCGAACTGGGTGTCATCAATACCGGCGGTGACGGAGTGGTTACTGTAGACGGTAAGGAATACCCCATGAAGTATAAGGAAGCCCTTTACGTAGGCTGCGGAAATAAGGAAGTAACTTTCAAGAGCAACGACGCTACCAATCCCGCCAAGTTCTACATCAACTCGGCTCCGGCCTACAAGCCCTATGTTACTCAGCTGATTACCACCGATGCCAAGCTTCAGAAAGCCAACCCCAAGAAATATGCACTGGGCATCTCCGACCATTATGGAAAAATGGAAGACAGCAACGACCGTATCGTAAACCAGCTGATTGTGAAAGATGTACTGGAAAGAGTGAAAGACGGCGGTACCAACCAGTTGCAGATGGGACTCACGGAACTGGCTCCCGGCTCTGTATGGAATACCATGCCTGCCCACACGCACACTCGCCGCATGGAAGCTTACTACTACTTCAACCTGAAACCCGGCAACGCTATCTGTCACCTGATGGGCGAACCGCAGGAAGAACGTTTGATATGGCTGCACAACGAACAAGCCATCACTTCTCCCGAATGGTCCATCCACGCTGCTGCCGGAACCAGCAACTATACTTTCATCTGGGGTATGGGCGGTGAAAACCTGAAATACAGCGACAAAGACGAAATCAAATACATCGATATGAAATAAAGTTGCCCTGCAACGTCCGATAGGCATGGACTTAAATAATCCATGCCTATTTTTGTCATTTTCTACATCCTTTTTACTCAATATTACACCTCGAACAACACACAAACCCCTACATTTGCATCAAAATATAAATCTATTATCATGAGTACATTTCAAAACACCGCAGGGCGGATGACCAATTACCGTTGGATTATCTGCGCCATGCTATTCTTCGCGACAACCGTCAACTACCTCGACCGCCAGGTTCTTTCATTGACCTGGAAAGATTTCATCTCCCCCGAATTCCACTGGACCGATACACACTACGGCTACATCACAGCTATCTTTTCCATTGTCTATGCCTTAGGCAATCTGTTTGCCGGACGTTTCATCGACTGGATGGGAACGAAAAAAGGGTATTTATGGGCCATTGCCGTATGGTCTATCGGCGCTTGTATGCACGCCCTCTGCGGACTTGCCACAGAAATGACCCTCGGCATTGAAAATGCCGCCAACATGATTAGCGCTACCGGTGCATTGGCCTCTACCATAGCCATCACCAGCGTTTACTACTTCATTGCCGCCCGTATCATACTGGGCATCGGTGAAGTAGGAAACTTTCCTGCCGCCATCAAGGTGACTGCCGAATATTTTCCAAAGAAAGACCGTGCCTTCTCCACTTCCATATTCAATGCCGGCTCTACCATCGGAGCACTGATAGCCCCATTGTGTATCCCCACCCTGGCCCGCTACTTCCAACGCATGGGCGTGGGCAACGGCTGGGAAATGGCTTTTATCGTTATCGGCGGATTGGGTTTCATCTGGATGGGACTGTGGATATTCATGTACAAGAAACCTGATGAAAATCCACACGTAAACGCAGCTGAGCTGGCATATATAGAACAAGACAAAGACAATGAGGAGGATAAAAAGGCGACTACTCCGACAACCAAGGATGAAAAGAGCATTTCTTTCCTGCAATGTTTCAAATATCCGCAAACCTGGGCTGTATTTTTCGGCAAATTCATGACTGACGGTGTATGGTGGTTCTTCCTCTTCTGGGCACCCGCATACATTTCGGACGTTTACGGATTCTCCTCAGATACTCCCACGGCACAGATGCTTATCTTTGTGCTCTATGCCATCACGATGTTGTCCGTCTATGGCGGGAAATTGCCCACCATCATTATCAACAAAACCGGTAAGAACCCCTACGCCGCACGCATGCAGGCCATGTTCATCTTTGCACTGTTCCCGCTATTGGCATTGTTTGCACAGCCATTGGGCAACAAGGAAGTATTTGGCGAACAAGCCTATTGGTTCCCGATTATCATCATAGGTATTGCAGGCGCTGCCCATCAGTCCTGGTCGGCCAACATCTATTCTGTGGTAGGTGATATGTTTCCCAAGAGCACCATTGCCACCATTGTGGGAATCGGAGGTATGGCGGGCGGTATCAGCTCATTCCTTATCAACATGAGTTCCGGTTTGCTGTTCGACTATGCCGACAAGACACAAATGGTATTTCTTGGATTCCAGGGCAAGCCTGCCGGATATTTCATCATCTTCTGTGTATGTGCAGTGTCCTACCTGATAGGCTGGTGCATCATGAAGGCACTGGTTCCGAAGTACAAACCGATTATAGTGGACTAATCAGAAGTCTCTATATAGATATTCAGAATCATGCGGAGTTTGCAAACTGCATTACATGCCTTGCAAACTCCGCACAAAAAAAGCCTTTTCTCACGAAATGGCTTTTCTTCGTTCAATTACAGTCAAAAACAAAAAACTGTAAATGGAACACAATTTAAGATGAAAAAAAGGGAAGTCTCACGACTTCCACAATTCTTCTAACCTTAAATCTAAATCTCTATGAAAAAAACGTGATGCAAAGATAATGGTTTATCTCACACAGCGTTATTAATAAACTCTATAAAGAAGCAGAAAATATTTAAGATTTACTAAATAAGACGGTTACGAATGGCAAACTACAGACAAGAGCTCGGCATAAATAGGATTAAGTTTCAATAGTTGCGGCACTCCTGTCATAAACATCTGCCTGCGGGCACGAGTAAGGGCAACATTCAATTTCCGGTCAATCCGAGTACCGTTTTCCTCCGTCATATTTGCCAGAAACTTCAACTGATAAGCCCGGTTCACACAGAAAGAGTAGATAATAACATCCCGTTCGCTACCTTGGAAGCGTTCCACGGTGTCTACCAATATATCCTCCAAAGGAGCAATACCCAAAGCAGCAATCTCTTTCTTAATCAAGGCTATCTGACTGCGATAAGGAGTGATGACACCTAAAGTGACAGCCGGGTTGAAACCGGAAACAGCTGCATACTGCCGATAGATAGCCGCTGCCAACCGTGCCACAATCCGCGCCTCCGAATGGTTCATCTTGGCCGACTGTGCCGGCGGTTCGACTGCGGCAGGCAGAAAAGCGACACGACGAGTCAGCAAGCCGGCAAACTCACAATCACACAGCTCAGGAGCAAGAATCAGCTCTCCCTGCTGGTGCGGCAGACCAACCGGTTCCAACAGACCACCGTAAAAAGCCCGGTTAGGAAACAAAGCTACCTCGATATTCATACGACCCTGACGGCAGAGCATGTCGTAGGAGGGATGAGGGATAAAAGATGAAGAATGAGAGGTTGATGCCTGGCGATTGGCACTTTCCTTGGAGAGATTCCTATAAAGGCGTTCGAAAAGGGAATCTTTCAAATTATACAATCCGATAGCCTGCAAAGCTTCGTCACACACTTCCGACTGCTCGGACGACTGCAAGACCACTGCGGGTAGCTGCTTATGGTCACCTATCAAAATAAATTTGCCGATGGCATCCGCGCCTGCGGGATTGCGGGTACAGAGTAACCCCAGCAGTTGTGGTTCCAAAATTTGGGTAGCCTCATCCACAATCGCTACATCAAAAGTCTTCAACCGGAAAAGTTCGGTCTTGGAAGAAAGCGTGGCAACCGTACCGACAAAAACACGGCAACGGGCAATGCGCTCCTGCACCTGCCGCCGAGTGGCACAAGGTTCCAACACATTCTCAATCAGATACGGGCGGAATGAGTCATCGCAAGACAACTCACTGCCTAAACGGATAAAGTCTATTTCAGGCTCAATGGAAGCCAGCGCCTTACTGATTTCATCTACAGCACGATTGGTATACGAAAGCAGTAGAATCTGTTTCCCCTCCCGGTAAAAGGCTTCTACCATGCCCCGCAGCGCGCGAGAGGTCTTGCCGGTACCCGGCGGACCGATTAAAAGGAAATAGTCGCGGGCAGCCTGCGCTTTTAGAATAATCCGCGAAAAATCATCCGGAGCGGTCGCAATACCAGTATCCAAAGAAGCATCGAACTCGGGAGGGCGCTGCCCCAACAACAAATCACGCCGTCTTTGAGTGGCAGAAAGGAAAGCGGAAAGTCCCAGATACATGCTACGAAAGGAGGTGTCCATATAGTCGTGCTCTATGGCATAAAGGCTAGCAGCAGGCAATACACCCGCATTCTGCTGAGTGGCACGAAGACGGATACAGACCTCGTTATCGGATATGCGCTCTATATTACCTTTAAACACCATCTTGTTGGTAACGTTGTCGGTATCCGTATTCCGTTCGTAAAGAACCACCGCATCACCCTGACGGAAATTGGGCAGAACCCGCTCCTGCCGGGAAGCAACCATTTGCTTCGTTCTGAGTGACAAATACGGTTTATGCGCATCTGCCGCATGATTCTCGCAAATAGCCAAATCGTACAGAATTTCACCTGCCTCACATTTCTCAGCCAGTGTGGAAAGCCAGAGGGCGGCAGCACCGGTACGTCCTTCATAATCCACATCTCCAGATTTGGAGGTATAGAGTTCCTTGGTTATAAAGTTATAGAGCGTATAAAAATAGCTTTGTTCCAACGACGAAAGCGAACGGATGCGTTGCGCTACGGCATCGATGGAGGGGCAAAGGAAGCGTTTCCACAAGGTATTGTCCAAACCGCGCTCATTCAAGGTATCAGGATGGATGTCTTTCAAGCGCTCTGCCGTATACTGTGGGCTATTCCGTAACTGGATGCCATATTCATTGGCTACAATCCGGTTACGCACATCCATCACACGGCGCACCATTGCCCACGAAGGACGCGCCGGATAAAGCAACGGATAACGGGTATAGAGCAGGTAGGCCTTTACACGTCGATGGTCCATTCCCATAGAATACTCCAACACAGCCTGATAGAGCAACATCTGTACCTTATTGTTTTCTTTAGGCTCCACCTTACCACGGATGGAATACTCGTCCGCCTTACCGGACTTCATTTCAATGAACGAGGTCATATCCCGCTGCATGTAGTCCAGACGCCCTTGCAAACCCAATGCTTCACAGATGTAAGAGGGTTCCAGCACGGCATCAGTCCTATCGAGCTCATAGCCGGATGCACGGAATGTTTCTGTCACCGTCCGGTGGATATTGTCGAAATGGCGCTTGCAATCGGAAAAGAATTCGGCTTCCTTCTCCCGGTCGCGCAGGTCGGCACATGCTGCCAGCTCGATGGGATAAGAACGGAAGGCCTTCTTCATGCATGCCAAATAATCGGGTGCCTCCTTGGCATGAATCCATTCGTCCAGAAAGAGGTTGGCAATATTACCCAACAGTAACGGACGGGTATTGTCTGGCGACTGGAGCCGTGCCAGGATATAGTTGGCAGGATGATGCCCGTAATCCTTGAAGCATTCGGCAAGCGAACTGATGTCTATCAAGTAATCGGGCTCAAGTATAATAAAGGAAGGGGTGAGTATGCCGACTTCGTCCACCGTAACATCCAGCAGATTGACCTGGGCATGCCGCCACAGAATCCGGCAAGTTTCTGCAAACTCTTCATTAATCTGAGGTACATTATAACGGACACGCAACGGCTCATCGGCTACAGTGTCTACGGGCAGTACATATAAATAAGTATCATCGGCATACTGAAAACAGACGCGCGTGCGCTTTATCCGTTCTTTGGCGGGCGGCGCCACTATATAGGTGGCATCCGCACGGGGTAGCAGGCGATAAAGTTCGGCAGGTATCTCCTCCCCCGTCAAGCGCTTGACAAAGAATGCCAGTGTCTTGGCATCACGCAACAACTGTTCACGTTGCGGTTCCGCCTGGCGGTTCAGAATAGCATTGGAGGTCAGCCGGAAGGTATGCAGACGGTTCTGTTCCACGGTGGAAAGTCCGGCCTTCGAAGCCACGAAACTGATACGTGCAGAAAGGTCCGTCATCTGCAAGCTGCCGTCGGGCATCTGTGTACGGCACAAACGCTCCAGCAACTCGCGCAATTGCCGATAGGCCACGTCCAAGGAGATTTCCTCAACGTGGCAGGCTTCCAGCAATATACTAAAATATTCCTTTACTTCACAATCCATCATTCCTCTGTCTCCACTTCTTCCGCTTCATCATCAGTCTTTTTATCCTTTATCATCAGGATACTCAACTCATAGAGCAGATAAAGCGGCACCGCCACTACTGTCAAGGTAAACGGGTCACCGGTCGGAGTAATGATGGCCGAGGCAATAACAATGATGACAACAGCATGACGGCGGTATTTCCGCAAAAAGGTCTTGTGCACCAGTCCCAGCAGGGAAAGCAGCCATGTCACCAGCGGCAGTTCGAATGCCAGTCCCATGCAAAGCACCAGCATCATGAAATTGTCGATGTACGAGTTCAGGGAAATTTGATTCTCGATGGCTGCGCTCAATTGATAAGTGGAAAGGAAACGCAATGTCAGCGGATAGACCATAAAATACCCCAGCAACACACCGATGAAGAACATCACCGTACCTATACCCAGCGCTTTCCTCACCCCTTTACGCTCGTTTGGATAGAGTGCAGGGCTTACAAAGCGCCAGATTTCATAGAAAATATAAGGAGCAGCCGTTACCACCGACATCCAGAAAGCGGTAGACATGTGGACAAAGAACGGTGCGGCAAGATTGATATTGACGAGCTTCACATGAAACTCCTGGGTAAAGAATTCATCCTGCAAGTCCAGTCTCTGCCCTATCCAGCGCAGCAAGTCATAGAAAATGAAGTCGTTATGGCAAGGAGCCAATATCACATTGTCAAACAGATAAGGCATGGCAATAAAATAACCGATAGCCAATACAAACCACACACCGAGTACACGAAACAACACCCGGCGCAACTCGTCCAAGTGGTCCCAAAAGGTTAGTTCTTTTTCTGACATAAAGGGATTTACTATTTGACAATTTACTATTTACTATTTGGGCTGCGCTGTGGGGATTTACTATTTGACAATTTACTATTTGGGCTGCGCTGTGGAAAAGGCAACAAGCCTACCCATACTCCTGAACTTCTCAGAGTATCAAATAGTAAATAGTAAATTGTCAAATAGTAAATACCCTTGTTCCTTTATTTCTTTTCAGCCGGTTTATCCAAATCTTCCTGAGCCTTGTTTATCTCTTCTTTGGCTTCATTCACGCCATCCTTGAAGCTCTTCACTCCTTTGCCCAAACCACGCATCAATTCGGGAATTTTCTTACCACCAAACAACAGTAAGATGACCAATGCAATAATTATCCATTCGGAACCGCTGGGCAGAAAGCCTAATAAAAGTAAGTTTGTCATAGTTATATCTGATTAATTATAGTGCAAAGATAGGAAAATTAAGGATTAGGGATTAAGGATTAAGGATTAATTTTATCGCAATCCCTAATCCCTAATCCCTGCCCCCTATCTTCAGTCTTGATAATAAATACGTTTTACCCGCGTAGAAACGCTTGTCAACACCTCATAAGGAATAGTTTCGAGTACATCGGAAAGAACGGTTATAGGCAGATGGTCACCAAAAATTTCCACACTGTCACCCTCCTTGCAATCGATGTCCGTTACGTCAATCATACAGACATCCATGCAGATATTCCCTACATAGGCTGCCCGTTGGCCGTTTACAAGACAATAAGCATGTCCATTTCCAAGATGGCGGTTCAAGCCGTCGGCGTAACCGATGGGAAGAGCCGCTATACGCGACGGACGGGTGAGATGCCCTTTCCGGCTATACCCCACCGTATCCTCTTCGGGAACATCACGTATCTGGAGGATGGTAGTCTTCAACGTGCTCACATTATTCATAATGGAATTGTCTATGGGATTGACACCATAGAGGCCGATACCCAGGCGCACCATATCGAATTGCGCCCCGGGGAAACGCTCGATACCTGCGGAATTGCAGATATGGCGAAGTATCTTATGCGGAAAAGCCTCCTGCAATTCCATGGACGCTTTCTCGAACATTTCTATCTGCCGGCGTGTAAAACTGTCGAATTGTTGCGAATCGCTCCCTACCAAATGCGAGAAGACGGAACGGGCAATCACGGCATTCTGTCCCTTCAGCCGCTCTATCAGCCGGGGCATGTCCTCCGGAGCAAACCCCAGGCGGTGCATACCGGTATCCAGCTTTATGTGGATGGGGAAGTTTGTGATACCTTCCTTTTCCGCTTCTTTAATCAAAGCGTCCAGCAGATGGAAGCTATATACTTCGGGTTCCAGCTTGTAATCAAACATGGTCTTGAAAGCAGTCATCTCAGGATTCATGATAATGATGTTCGCAGTGATGCCCGCTTTACGGAGTTCGGAGCCTTCGTCGGCAACCGCCACGGCAAGATAATCGACATGATGTTCCTGCAAGGTCTTGGCTATCTCGTAAGAACCTGCACCGTAAGCGGAGGCTTTCACCATGCAGACCATCTTTGTTTCCGGCTTCAGCTTGCCACGATAATAGTTCAGATTGGCAATCATCGCTCCAAGATTAACCTCCAGAATGGTTTCGTGCACCTTCTTCTCCAATACTTCCGTCAAGGAGTCAAAACCGAACTTACGTGCACCCTTAATCAGAATTATTTCGTTTTCAAGGCGAAGTTCCCCACGCTGAATGGCACGTATCAAGGCCGCTGTATCCGGATAAAAGGTCTTCTCTATATTAAAGCGTGCAGCGCAGGAAGATATTTCATTTCCTACACCTATGATGCGTTCAATGCCACGGCTGTTTACCAGCTGTGCCACTTGTCGGTAAAGTGTCGGCGTGTTCTGACCGGTCTCCAATATATCCGAAAGAACCAAAGTCCGCCTCAATCCCTTACTTTGCGAACGGCGGTAAAGAAAATCGAGTGCAATATCCAATGAGCCAAGGTCAGAATTATAACTGTCGTTAATCAACAGACAGTTGTTTTTTCCCTCCTTGACTTCCAGCCGCATGGCGATGGGTTCTAGCCTTGCCATACGTTCTGTAATCTGTTCGGCAGGAAGCATCAGATAGAGGCATGCGGCCAGGCAGTTCAGCGAATTCTCGATGGAAGCATCATCTATGAACGGTAGAGTAAACGTATTATCCATATCCAGATAGCGATAGGAAATGACAGTACAGTCATCCCGTTTCTCCACCTTACTTATATATAGAGGACGTTCCATATCTTTCCGGCTCCACGCAATCTCACGTGCAGACAGCATGGACTTCGCCACACAGTTGCTGACGAACTCATCGTCACCATTATAAATCACTACATCACAATTCTTGAAAAGCGTCAGCTTCTCCATGCATTTCTCCTGCAACGAGAAGAAATTTTCCTGGTGAGCCCCTCCTATATTGGTCAGGATACCTATGGTAGGCTTGATGATGTTCTGCAAAGCACGCATTTCCCCCGGCTCGGAAATACCGGCTTCAAAAATAGCAAGTTCGGACTGTTCGTTCATCTGCCACACAGACAAAGGCACTCCAATCTGGGAGTTATAACTGCGGGGAGAACGGATAATGGCACGTTCCGGACTGAGCAACTGGTGCAGCCATTCCTTCACAACAGTCTTACCGTTGCTTCCCGTAATACCGATGACCGGTATCTGGAACCGGTTCCGATGCTGTTCCGCCAGTTTTTGCAAGGCTTTCAGCGGGTTGGGAACAATGAGATAATTGACAATTGACTGCGCATCATCACGCTGCATAGCATTGTCAATTGTCAATTGTCCATTGTCCATTAATCTAAAGCTTTCTTCGCTAAGCACAAAATTACGTACTCCACGGGCATATAAATCTGCAATATAGCGCGCACCGTCATTTCTCTTGGTGGTCAAGGCAAAGAATAATGTTTCCTCAGGAAAATTCAGGGAACGGCTGTCAGTGAGCAGCCAGTCTATGGTAGCCGGCGCGTTTCCCATACGCCGTGCGCCAATACTTTCAGTTATGCTTTCAATCGAATACGACATATTTCTCTCTCTTTTTGGAAATCTAAGTACGGGTATTTTCTGTTAAGTTGGTCTATTTTTAACACAATTTGTCCTAAAAAACGCTTATACTCTTCTGAAGCGGGATAAAATGGCTTATGTGACAACATCTTACGGATATTTTCACTTTCTTCCATAATCCGTAACGCATCGGCAGAGATACACGACCGGGTAAACCGTTCCCAGACATAGCGAATGGCCGTTTCGGAAGGATGCACCATGTCTTCTGCATAGAAGCGATAGTCACGAAGCTCGTCGAGCAGCAACTCATAAGCCGGAAAATAGAAAACATGTTCCGGGAAAGTGGCTTGCAACTGGTTCACGGCAAGCAGCAAGGTAGCTTTACTGAGCTGGTTGGCATGCATTCCGTCACGCACGTGGCGGATGGGGCTGACGGTGAACAATACTTTCAACCGGGGAATCCGCGCCAGCAAGCCGGAAAGCAAAGAGGTGTAGTCAGATACTATTTCACTGACAGAAAGCATACGGCGGGTAAAGCAGGACTCAGGTTGCTTATGACAGTTGGCAACTACAGTTCCCGTCTTTTCATTTTCATAAACCCAGGCAGAGCCGAAAGTCAGCAACAGACAATCCAACCGGTCCAGCCTTTCATGGGCGCTTTTCAAACGCCCGTTAATACCTGCCAATGTTTCCTCTGCAGAGACTGAGGAAAAGCTACCATGATGCATGGCACTGTGCCAAAGTTCATGAAAGAGGAAAATATCGTTTTCATTGTAGCATCTGCCCGCAATGATTTCACGCAATGCCGCAGAAATGGAAAACGGATTATAAAGCACACCATAAGGATTGACGTCACAACGGAACTTGGCATCCGCCAGCCTTTGCCCCATCTCGGACGCAAAACAAGAACCCATCAGCAACAGATTATTCTCTTGCGAAAGAAGGGGCATACTGGAAACTACTTCTACAGGCGTATAAAGATTCATAAGCTCGGAATAAATAAACCATTCACTTTCTCGAAAAAAATGATGTACCAACTGCTTGCTACGCCACAAAGATAGTAAATTTCAATATATAACGGTCGAAACATAAAAAGGCAGGTGATATAACCTTTCATTATATCATCTGCCTTAAATAAAAATACTATATATTCTATTAATACCAATTAGCCGTAGGATCAGCCACCCAATCTGCAAAACCTGGATATTTATCATTAATATCCTGACGTTCAGCAGTCCATTCATATCTTGTCTCTACACGTATCTTCTGCGGCGCTTTGCCTATCTCCGCTTTCAGTGTATATACTTCAGCATTTTGACCTTCCACTTTGATATTTACGGCACCGGTACCGTCAACTCTGTACATCACCGGAGCCTTAGTTGCCCCAGCACCTGTATTTACCATTGTAGTATTAGAAACGCCAAAGAGTCCATGAACTTCACGGCTATCACCGCCCACCTCAATATACAAAGGCAAAGTACCACCCGCAGCCTGCAGGGTAATGATAGTTGCTCCTCCATTGGTCGCTACATCAAACACGACATCGTTGAAGTCAAAATCATCACTGTCTCCAAGGTCTTCTGCTATGATTCTGTACGCATTCGTATATACGGCCGGAGAGATCTTCACAATCCAATCACTATAATACCCATCTGCAGCCACTTGTTGATTTGGGTTCTGTCCGGTAGCTTCAAAGTCAAATCCCACATAATAAGCACCCTCAATATATTGTATAGTATAATTATAGTGCATTTTACCATCCAGAGAAGCCCTATAGCCAAAAGAAGACGTTCCACTATTCTGCATTAGCATTATAGCCCCCTCAGTAGCATTAAAATTATTGATATGGTCATCTGATGCCGCAACCAAAAAATCCATATTAGAGTGTGAGCCACTTACATGTTGAACAAAAAAGTCGGTCCAATCCCCCCCAATGGATTGTGGATTCCGATATGTTTTAAACCATTCCGTAACCACTTCTTTTTCTGTAGCCGTAACACTCCCCGGTACTTCCGTAAAATCTTTCCATTGATTGCTATTAGTGTTAGCAACACGCGTTGTCGGTGTTACCCCAAATCCCCAATCCTGATCAACTGCAATTTCTCCATACCTCTGCACAAAAGCCGATGCATACTGTGCCTCTTTCTTAGCTGCCGCCTTTTCCGGGTTGAACAGATCGCTATCAGAACCGCAAGCGGAAAAAACCACTACGCCCATAATAGCCAAAACTTTAAAGTCAAGCTTTTTCTTCATATCATTCATTGTTTATTCATTTAACAATTCGTGACTACACCCCATTCCGACACATATTACAACCAAGAATACCATCACATACAATTCAGAATTGTATAACATATTGATAAACAGGACATATTCCACTTCGCAATATATATAATATTATATCAACAACAACCAAAGCTTCTAAAAAGTTGCAATAAATAATTTATAAAATTGCATTTTTCAACAAACATCAAGTGTAGAGCAGCTCTTATCACAGACGGTCACGTGCGAGAATAAAAGTCAATCTTTGGAAGGATTAATATCCTTGTCTACTAACACTAAATCATTCCTATATGTAGAAAAAATCGTTCCACCATGGTGGAACGATTTTTTCTACAGGATGGAACAATATTTTCTCCATGGAGGAACGATTTAATATCAGGCATCTTTTCCCTTAACTATAGGCAGGCGGAACGAGAAATGTGGCGTATGCAAAGAGAAAGTAAAAACAGAAGTGAACAAAAGAGGCTTTTTTTCCTTCTAAAACTTCCCGCCATCCGTTTTCTTTTGCTATTTTTGCATTTTGTAATCTTCAGATTAGAAATGAGAACAGAACCAACAACATATAACTTGCTTAACACCATTACATTTCCCAAGGATTTACGCCAACTCAGCGTAGAAGAGCTTCCTGAAGTCTGTAAAGAATTGAGGCAAGACATTATAAAAGAGGTTTCGTGCAACCCCGGACATTTCGCAGCCAGTCTGGGCACGGTAGAGCTGACCGTTGCCCTGCACTACGTATTCAATACTCCGTACGACCGCATAGTCTGGGATGTAGGCCATCAGGCGTACGGGCACAAGATACTGACCGGACGCCGTGAAGCATTCTCCACCAACCGTAAATTCAAGGGAGTTCGTCCTTTTCCCTCACCAGAGGAAAGCGATTATGACACATTCACCTGCGGACATGCGTCAAATTCAATCTCCGCCGCTCTTGGCATGGCTGTTGCCGCTGCCGAAAAAGGCGAGAAAGACCGCCATGTGGTCGCCGTCATCGGTGATGGAAGCATGAGCGGCGGCCTGGCTTTCGAAGGACTGAACAACGCTTCGTCTACCCCTAACAACCTTCTTATCATTCTCAACGACAATGATATGTCGATAGACAGAAGTGTAGGCGGCATGAAGCAGTACCTTTTCAACTTGACTACCAGCAACCGCTATAACCAGCTGCGCTTCAAGACATCCAGACTGCTGTTCAAAATGGGACTTTTGAACGAGGACCGCCGCAAAGCGCTGATTCGCTTCGCCAACAGTCTGAAATCAATGGCCGCCCAGCAGCAGAATATCTTTGAAGGGATGAACATCCGCTACTTCGGCCCTATCAACGGACACGATGTGAAAAACATAGCCCGTGTCCTACGGGACATTAAAGATATGCAGGGACCGAAAATACTGCATCTGCACACTGTAAAAGGAAAAGGATTCGAACCTGCCGAGAAGAATCCCGATATCTGGCATGCACCGGGCAAGTTCGATCCGGAAACCGGAGAACGCCTCAAGGTGGACACCAGCAATTTGCCTCCGCTTTTCCAGGACGTGTTTGGGGAAACGCTGGTAGAACTGGCAAAGGAAAATCCGAAAATCGTCGGAGTAACCCCCGCCATGCCCACCGGCTGCTCCATGAACAAGCTGATGGACACCATGCCCGACCGTGCCTTCGATGTGGGTATTGCCGAAGGGCATGCAGCCACTTTCTCGGGCGGCATGGCTAAAGAAGGAATGCAACCTTTCTGCAACATCTACTCCTCCTTCATGCAGCGGGCATACGATAATGTCATCCATGACATCGCCCTGCTCCGCCTCCCCGTCGTACTTTGCCTGGACCGCGCCGGACTGGTAGGAGAAGACGGACCGACACACCACGGAGTTTTCGACCTGGCCTATTTCCGTCCGATTCCCAACCTGACCATATCTTCACCGATGGACGAACATGAATTGCGCCGCCTGATGTACACGGCACAGTTGCCGGACCAAGGTCCGTTCGTCATCCGCTATCCCCGCGGACGCGGCGTATTGCTGGATTGGAAATGTCCGCTGGAAGAAATCCCCGTAGGCAAAGGGCGCAGACTGAAAGAAGGCAAAGACCTGGCAGTCATCACCCTCGGTCCCATAGGCAACGTGGCCGCACGTGCCATAGAGCGTGCGGAGAAGGACAAAGGAATCTCCATAGCCCACTACGACCTGCGTTTTCTCAAGCCGCTCGACGAAGCCCTGCTGCACGAGGTAGGACTCAACTTCCAGCATGTCGTCACCATAGAAGACGGTGTCAAAAAAGGAGGAATGGGCAGTGCCATACTGGAGTTCATGGCGGACAATGACTATATTCCCCATTTCAGACGTATCGGTGTACCCGATGCCTTCATAGAACACGGCACCATACAAGAGTTGCACCATCTTTGCGGAATGGACGAAGAAGGAATCTATAATCAATTGATAATTGATAGTTGAAAATTGACAGTTTGAGCATTTACCCCATATGTCAACTATTAATTATCAACTATCAACGAACTAAAAGTGAAAATAATTATTGCAGGTGCCGGCGCAGTAGGCACACACTTGGCCAAGTTGCTGTCCCGCGAGAAGCAGGACATCATTCTGATGGACGACAACGAAGAGAAGTTGAGCACACTGAACTCCAACTTTGACTTGATGACGGCTACAGCTTCCCCTACCTCCATAAAAGGCTTGAAAGAAGTGGGAGTGGGAGAAGCCGACTTGTTCATAGCCGTCACCCCCGATGAAAGCCGGAACATGACCGCATGCATGCTTGCCAACAATCTGGGAGCACAGAAGACCGTAGCCCGTATTGACAACTACGAATACCTGCTGCCCAAAAACAAGGAATTTTTCCAGAAGCTGGGCGTCGATTCACTCATCTACCCGGAAATGCTTGCCGCCAAGGAAATCGTGTCCTCCATCCGCATGAGCTGGGTACGCCAATGGTGGGAGTTCTGCGGAGGAGCCTTGATACTGATAGGCACCAAGATGCGCGAAAAAGCCGAGATACTGAACATCCCCCTCCATGAGTTGGGCGGACCGGAGCTGCCCTATCACGTGGTAGCCATCAAACGGGGAAGCGAAACACTGATTCCCCGTGGTGACGATACCATCAAGCTACATGACATCGTATACTTCACCACCACACGAAAATACGTCCCCTACATCCGCAAGATAGCCGGCAAAGAAGATTATGCCGATGTGCGCAACGTAATGATTATGGGTGGAAGCCGGATTGCCGTACGCACCGCCCAATATGTCCCGGACTACATGCAGGTGAAAATCGTGGATAACGACCTGAACCGCTGCAACCGCCTGACCGAGCTGCTTGACGACCGTACCATGATTATCAATGGCGACGGACGGGATATGGACCTGCTTGTGGAAGAGGGACTGAAAAATACGGAAGCCTTCGTTGCCTTGACCGGCAACTCGGAGACTAATATCCTGGCCTGCCTTGCCGCCAAACGCATGGGAGTCAGCAAAACCGTAGCGGAAGTGGAGAACATCGACTACATAGGCATGGCCGAAAGCCTTGACATCGGCACCGTCATCAACAAAAAGATGATTGCTGCCAGCCACATCTACCAGATGATGCTGGATGCGGACGTCAGCAACGTGAAATGCCTGACCTTTGCCAATGCCGATGTAGCGGAATTTACCGTTAAGGCCGGCTCGAAGATTACCAAACATCCGGTAAAAGACCTCGGCCTCCCGAAAGGAGCCACCATCGGCGGACTTATCCGCCAGGGGGAAGGCGTTGTGGTTATGGGTAACACCCTGATACAGCCGGGTGACCATGTAGTGGTATTCTGCCTGAACATGATGATTAAGAAAATCGAAAAATACTTTAACTAATTGAGAATGAGTAGTTGGTAAATGATTAACTTCAAGACAATCATACGGATTATCGGTATTCTGCTATTGCTGGAAACAGTCATGTTTCTGGTCTGTTCGGGCGTGTCCTTCTACTACAGAGAAAGCGATATGCTCGACTTCTGGAAAGCAGGAGGCATCACAGCAGGGGTAGGCTTATTGCTGGCGGCTCTCGGCAAGGGAGGTGAACGACAACTGACGCGCCGTGACGGATATGTACTGGTCAGCTTTGCCTGGGTGGCATTCTCTCTTTTCGGAATGCTGCCTTTCTATATAGGCGGATACATACCCGACATTGCCAATGCATTCTTCGAAACCATGTCCGGTTTCAGCAGTACGGGTGCCACCATCTTGGACGACATCGAGTCACTTCCTCATGGAATACTGTTCTGGCGCAGTATGACACAGTGGATTGGCGGCTTGGGAATCATCATGTTCACCATTGCAGTGCTTCCCATCTTCGGAGTCAGTGGCCTGCAGGTGTTCGCCGCCGAGGCAAGCGGCCCTACACATGACAAGGTTCATCCCCGTATCGGTATCACCGCCAAATGGATTTGGAGTATCTATGCCGGCATAACCGCTCTGCTTGTCGGTCTGCTGATGCTTGGAGGTATGGACTGGTTCGACAGTATCTGCCATGCATTTGCCACTACCGGTACCGGTGGCTTCTCCACCAAGCAGGCCAGCGTTGCCTACTACAATTCTCCTTATATAGAATATGTCATCTCCATTTTCATGTTTATCTCCGGCATCAACTTCACCTTGCTATTATTGTTCGTCAACCGGAAATTCAAGAAGTTCATCGGCAATGCCGAGCTGAAATTCTATTTCGGTTCAGTTGTGCTCTTCACTGCCGTCATAGCCATCGTGCTTTACTATACCAGTCCCATGGGGATGGAAGAATCCTTCCGCAAATCCTTGTTCCAGGTAATCTCCCTCCAGACCTCCACCGGTTTTGCGACAGATGACTATATGCAATGGACACCCGTCTTGTGGGGGCTGCTTACCATCATCATGCTGATGGGAGCGTGTGCAGGCAGTACCACCGGAGGCTTGAAGTGTATACGTATGGTAATTCTTACCAAAGTCTCACGAAACGAGTTCAAACACATCCTACACCCCAATGCCATACTTCCGGTACGGATAAACAAGCAGGTAATCTCTCCCTCCATTGTCTCCACCGTACTGGCTTTTTGTTTTATTTATATCTCCATTATAGTCATCGGCACACTGCTCATGATGGCTATGGGTGTCGGGGCTGAAGAATCAATGGGCTGCGTCATTTCCAGTATCGGTAATATGGGACCCGGATTGGGTGAAACCGGACCTGCCTATTCGTGGAATGCCCTGCCCGATGCAGCTAAATGGCTGTTATCCTTTTTAATGCTTCTGGGTCGTCTTGAGTTATTTACCGTACTGCTGCTTTTCACACCGGATTTCTGGAAACGGAATTGATTTAGGATAAAAAGTGTAAAAATAATCATTTTTTGTTATGCGGGGATAGCAAATTGAACAATACTTATTATATCTTTGCGTCCTTGAAAGAGAGAATTGTGGTATGAAGCAATGCATTAAATACTGTTTAATCATAATCTTTGCAGCCCTATTGCACGACAGTGCAACCGGAGCTGCAGATATTTTGTGCGTTCCTGCCACCCGACAAGCAGAATGCTGTACGCTGTCACAAGCTCCTACCACCCAACAAGCAGTCCAGAAGTTCTACGACTTGTTTTCACCAAACTCCCTCTGCATAGAACATGTGGACCATACGCAAGTACCAACCAACAAAAGCGTACTCCTGCGCATGTACATCTACAAGATGCAGCAGCATGCCTATGCACCGGAATGCGACCGTTTGTTGAATCTGTCTCCTCATCCCGTACCCGACGCGAATTATTACGTGTTCGGGCTAAGAAAGATTATCATTTAGAAGGCCTGCAAGCGCAGACGCTTGCCCCTGACCTCGCCGGACAACAAATCAGAGGTTTTGTCCTCCGGTGCGATGTATCTATTATTATATATCTAAAATCTTATCAGGTTTATGAACTTTACTTTGTTAGTGGTCGTCTTATTGACGGCAATCGCTTTCGTGGGTATCGTCATCGCGCTCTCCAATGCGATAGCACCCCGTTCGTACAATGCACAGAAGATGGAGCCGTACGAGTGTGGTATCCCTACCCGCGGTAAATCGTGGATGCAATTCCGGGTAGGTTACTATCTGTTTGCCATCTTGTTCCTGATGTTCGAAGTGGAAACGGTATTTCTGTTCCCTTGGGCAGTCATCACCCGCGAACTTGGCGTGGCAGGACTTTTCAGTGTTTTATTTTTCCTGATTATATTGATTCTGGGCCTTGCTTATGCCTGGAGGAAAGGAGCTTTGGAATGGAAGTAACAAAGAAACCGAAAATTAAATCTATCCCTTATGAGGAGTTTACAGACAACGAAACGTTGGAGAAACTGGTTCGGGAACTTAATGCCGGAGGCGCCAATGTCGCCCTTGGCGTACTGGACGATTTCGTCAACTGGGGACGCAGCAACTCACTGTGGCCTCTTACGTTTGCAACCAGCTGTTGCGGTATCGAATTCATGGCCCTCGGCGCAGCCCGCTACGATATGGCGCGCTTCGGGTTCGAGGTAGCCCGTGCCAGTCCGCGCCAGGCAGACATGATTATGGTTTGCGGAACAATAACCAACAAGATGGCTCCCGTTCTGAAACGTCTTTACGACCAGATGGCCGATCCGAAATATGTAGTAGCCGTAGGCGGCTGTGCCGTCAGCGGAGGCCCGTTCAAGAAATCCTATCACGTGGTGAACGGTGTGGACAAGATTCTGCCGGTGGATGTCTACATTCCCGGTTGCCCTCCGCGTCCGGAAGCATTCTACTACGGCATGATGCAATTGCAGCGTAAAGTGAAAATAGAGAAATACTTCGGTGGAGTAAACAGAAAAGAAGAGAACCACTAATCAGTACTTAAAAATATGGAAATAAAATACATAGAGCCCTCAGTCCTGCACGACGAAATGCTGCGTCTGCGGAAAGAGAAACAAATGGACTTCCTGGAATGCCTCAGCGGTATGGATTGGGGAATACCCGACGAGAAAGACGCACCGGACACCCCCCGCGGACTCGGTGTAGTCTATCTGTTGGAATCTACTGTTACCGGCGAACGGATAGCGGTACGCACCGCCACTCTAAACCGGGAACATCCCGAACTTCCTTCCGTCAGCGATATCTGGAAAGCTGCGGATTTCAACGAGCGCGAAGTCTACGACTTTTACGGCATCGTTTTCATCGGTCATCCGGATATGCGCCGACTCTATCTGCGCAATGACTGGGTAGGCTATCCCATGCGTAAAGACAATGAGCCGGAAAAAGATAATCCGTTGCGTATGGACAACGAAGAAACGGTGGACACCACCATGGAATTGGAGCTGAATCCCGACGGTAGCATCAAGAATAAGGAGATGCAACTTTTCGGTGATGAGGAATATGTGGTGAACATCGGTCCCCAACATCCGGCCACCCACGGCGTAATGCGCTTCCGTGTATCATTGGAGGGTGAAATCATCGACAAGATTGATGCCAACTGCGGCTACATCCACCGGGGTATCGAGAAGATGTGCGAAAGCCTGACCTATCCGCAGACCTTGGCTCTGACCGACCGTCTGGACTACCTGGGCGCACACCAGAACCGCCATGCCTTGTGCATGTGTATCGAAAAGGCAATGGGCGTGGAAGTAAGCGAACGCGTGCAGTACATACGTACCATCATGGACGAGTTGCAGCGAATAGACTCTCACCTGCTGTTCTATTCTTGTCTTGCTATGGACCTGGGTGCATTAACGGCCTTCTTCTACGGTTTCCGCGACCGCGAAAAGATACTCGACATCTTTGAGGAAACTTGCGGCGGACGCCTCATCATGAACTACAACACCATCGGTGGCGTGCAGGCAGACATTGCTCCCGGCTTCGTAAAGAAAGTGAAGGAGTTTATCCCCTACCTCCGCGGTATCCTACACGAATATCACGACGTATTCACCGGGAACATCATTGCCCAGCAACGTCTGAAAGGTGTGGGTATACTCTCACGGGAAGATGCCATCGCCTTTGGAGCTACCGGAGGCACCGGACGCGCCAGCGGATGGGCCTGCGACGTGCGTAAGCGTATGCCATATGCCGTATATGACAAGGTGGACTTTAAAGAAATCATCCGCACCGAAGGCGATTCATGGGCACGTTACCTTATCCGTATGGATGAAATTCTGGAGAGCCTGAAGATTATCGAGCAACTGATAGACAACATCCCGGAAGGAGCCTACCAGGAAAAGATGAAACCTATTATCCGCGTACCGGAAGGCACTTATTATGCAGCCGTAGAAGGTAGCCGCGGTGAGTTCGGCGTCTTCCTCGAAAGCCATGGCGACAAGATGCCTTACCGCCTGCATTTCCGCAGTACGGGCTTGCCATTGGTATCGACCGTAAATACGATTTGCCGCGGAGCTAAAATCGCCGACCTTATTGCCATTGGCGGAACATTGGATTATGTAGTACCAGATATTGACAGATAAAAGGATTTACGATTTGACAATTTACAATTTACCATGCGGAATTACAGCGCAGCCAAATTGTAAATTGTACATTGTGAATTGTAAATCAAAAAGCGCCTCGTAAATTGTAAATAGTAAATTGTAAATAGTAAATGAACAACGTGTTTGACTTTAGTATAGTAACCAACTGGATACACCAGATGCTGACTTCCCTGATGCCGGAAGGTCTGGCAATATTCCTCGAATGCGTGGTGATTGGCGTATGCATCATCTTGATGTATGCCGTGCTTGCCATCATCCTGATTTACATGGAGCGTAAAATATGCGCCTTCTTCCAATGCCGCCTCGGTCCGATGCGCGTGGGGAAATGGGGATTGCTCCAAGTGCCCTGCGACGTCATCAAGATGTTGACAAAGGAAATCATTGATTTGAAATTCTCTGACCGGTTCCTCTACAATCTGGCACCGTTCATGGTAATCATCGCTTCTTTCCTGACATTTGCCTGCCTGCCCATCAACAAGGGATTGGAGGTATTGGACTTCAATGTAGGAGTGTTCTTCCTGCTGGCTGCATCGAGTATCGGCGTAGTGGGTATCCTGCTGGCAGGCTGGAGTTCCAACAATAAATTCTCGCTGATTGGAGCCATGCGAAGCGGTGCGCAGATTATCAGCTACGAGTTGTCCTGCGGATTGAGCATACTGACAATGGTAGTGTTGATGGGAACCATGCAGTTCTCCGAAATAGTAGAAGGACAAGCTGACGGCTGGTTCATCTTCAAGGGACATATCCCTGCATTGATAGCCTTCATCATCTACCTCATTGCCGGAAATGCGGAAACCAACCGCGGTCCCTTCGACTTGCCCGAAGCCGAAAGCGAGTTGACTGCCGGATACCATACGGAATACAGCGGTATGGGCTTCGGATTCTTCTATCTGGCAGAATATTTGAATCTGTTTATCGTAGCCTCCGTGGCAGCCACCATCTTCCTGGGAGGCTGGATGCCGCTACACATCGTAGGCCTGGACGGCTTCAACGCAGTGATGGATTACATTCCGGGATTTGTATGGTTCTTCGGAAAGGCCTTCTTCGTAGTCTTCCTGCTGATGTGGATAAAGTGGACCTTCCCCCGCCTGCGTATTGACCAGATTCTGAATCTGGAGTGGAAGTACCTGGTACCCATCTCTATGGTGAACTTGATTTTGATGGTATTAATTGTAGTATTTAAATTGCATTTCTAACCGGCGTAGCGCCGGAGCAAGATTTCCTTGCGGATAATTTTAATAAAGGCAAAAGTAATGAAAGAAAAGAACTCTTATATCGGCGGACTCATACACGGCGTCACTTCTCTGCTGACAGGTATGAAGACAACCATGACCGTATTCTGCCGACGAAAGACTACCGAACAATATCCGGAAAACCGCTCGACATTGAAACTCTCCGACCGTTTCCGTGGCACGCTGACCATGCCCCATAATGATAAAAATGAACATCGGTGTGTAGCTTGCGGTTTATGCCAGATGGCTTGTCCCAACGACACTATCAAGGTGACCGGCGAGATGGTTGAAACGGAAGACGGCAAGAAAAAGAAGATATTGGTTAAGTACGAATACGACCTCGGTTCGTGCATGTTCTGCCAACTCTGTGTGAATGCCTGCCCTCACGATGCCATCACGTTCGACCAGGATTTTGAGCATGCAGTGTTCGACCGCACGAAACTGGTCATGACGCTGAACCGTCCGGGCAGCCATGTAGAAGAAAAAAAGAAACCCGCTGCTCCCAAAGAAGAGACAACAAAGTAATTCGTTAATAGTAACTTGTAATTAAACAACATGGAAATAACTCTTGAAACAGTAGTATTCTACTTCCTTGCGGCCTTTATCACCGTATTTTCCATCTTGACGGTAACGACCCACCGCATGGTGCGCTCGGCCACCTACCTGCTGTTCGTGCTTTTCGGTACGGCAGGCATCTACTTTCTGCTGGGTTACACCTTCCTCGGTTCCGTGCAGATTATGGTCTATGCCGGCGGTATCGTAGTGCTCTACGTCTTCTCCATACTGCTTACCAGTGGCGAAGGCGATGTCATCGAGAAGTTAAAGCGTAGCAGGTTCCTTGCCGGACTGGGTGCCACCGTGGGCGGTGCCATCATCGTAGTATTCATCACTTTGAAGCATAAGTTCATTGCCACCACCGACGTGGAACCTTTGGAGGTCAACATCAAGACCATCGGTCACCACATGCTGAGCGGTGACAAGTATGGTTATCTGCTTCCCTTCGAAGCTGTCAGCATCTTGTTATTGGCATGTATCGTAGGTGGATTATTAATAGCACGTAAAAGATAAGAATTATGATACACATGGAATATTATCTGATAGTTTCGGCTATCATGTTTTTCGCAGGCATCTATGGGTTCTTTACCCGCCGCAACACGCTGGCGATACTTATCAGCATCGAGCTGATTCTGAATGCCACGGACATCAACTTTGCTGTATTCAACCGTTTCCTATTCCCCGGAGGACTGGAAGGATATTTCTTCTCTTTATTCTCCATCGCCATCTCGGCGGCCGAAACGGCTGTAGCCATTGCCATCATGATTAACATCTACCGCAACATCCGCAGCATCCAGGTGAACAAACTGGATGAGATGAAGTGGTAAGAGCAAGAATCGCCAAGCGATGTTTCTTGAATAGTAATAATTGATAAACATAGTATATATGGAATATACAATATTAATCCTTCTACTCCCTTTCCTCTCTTTCCTCGCTCTGGGACTTGGAGGTAAATGGATGTCACACCGCACTGCCGGCCTTATCGGAACTGCGGCACTGAGTGTGGTCGCAGTGCTTTCCTATCTCACCGCAGGAATGTACTTCAGCGCTCCCCGCCTTGCCGATGGTACGTACGAGGCGCTGATGCTCTATAACTTCAAATGGCTGCCTTTCACAGAAAGCCTCAGTATCGACATGGGTATCCTACTCGACCCGATTTCGGTTATGATGCTCGTGGTCATCAGTACCGTTTCGCTGCTGGTACACATATACTCTTTCGGCTACATGAAGGGCGAACGCGGTTTCCAGCGTTACTACGCCTTCCTGTCGCTCTTCACCATGTCCATGCTCGGACTGGTAGTAGCAACGAATATCTTCCAGATGTATCTGTTCTGGGAGTTGGTGGGCGTGTCCTCCTATCTGCTGATTGGTTTCTATTATACGAAGCCGGCGGCTATTGCCGCTTCGAAGAAGGCTTTTATCGTGACCCGTTTTGCTGACCTGGGATTCCTTATAGGTATCCTCGTCTATGGGTATTATGCCGGTACATACACCTTCAGCCCTAATGAGATGGCGCTGGCAAAGGGCGGTGCGGCAATGATTCCGCTTGCCTTGGGACTGATGTTCATCGGTGGTGCCGGAAAGAGTGCCATGTTCCCGTTGCACATCTGGCTGCCCGATGCCATGGAAGGTCCTACGCCGGTCAGTGCACTGATTCATGCCGCCACGATGGTGGTTGCTGGTGTCTATCTGGTGGCACGCATGTTCCCGTTGTTCATAGAATATGCTCCCAGCGTGCTGCACATCGTGGCATACGTAGGAGCCTTCACGGCATTCTATGCCGCCAGTGTGGCATGTGTGCAGAGTGACATCAAGCGTGTACTGGCATTCTCCACCATCTCCCAAATCGGTTTCATGATGGTGGCGCTGGGTGTATGTACATCAGCCAACCCACACGAAGGGGGACTGGGCTACATGGCAGGCATGTTCCACTTGTTCACACACGCCATGTTCAAGGCATTGCTGTTCCTCGGAGCGGGTAGCATCATCCATGCCGTACACAGCAACGAGATGTCTGCCATGGGCGGACTGCGGAAGTATATGCCCATTACACATATCACGTTCCTCATCGCCTGCCTTGCCATTGCAGGTATTCCTCCGTTCTCCGGATTCTTCTCCAAAGATGAAATCCTGACGGCATGCTTCCAGTTCAGCCCCATCATGGGATGGATTATGACAGTGATTGCAGGTATGACAGCATTCTATATGTTCCGTCTTTATTATGGTATCTTTTGGGCCGGCTCTGAGCCGGGACAAAAGTCGGCAAGCGATGGGGGCGACAGCCACATGCCTCACCCCCACGAGAGTCCTCTGGCGATGACCCTGCCCCTGATGCTCCTTGCTGTGGTTACGATAGTTGCCGGTTTCATTCCTTTCGGACACTTCATCAGTTCCAACGGTGAAGCATATAACATCCATCTGGATTGGAGTGTGGCAGGTACAAGTATCGCCGTAGCGGTGGTTTCCATAGCCATTGCCACCTACATCTATGCAGGTAGCCGGCAACCCGTTGCCGATACATTGGCACACCGTTTCAAAGGCTTGTGGACAGCAGCTTACCACCGCTTCTATCTGGACGAGGTCTACCAGTTCATCACCCACCGCATCATCTTCGGCTGCATCTGCCACCCCATTGCATGGTGGGACCGCCACGTGGTCGACGGTTTCTTCAACTTCCTTGCCTGGGGGGCTGAAGCTACCAGTGAAGAGATACGCGGCCTGCAAAGCGGACGCATCCAGCAATATACATTTGTATTCCTGCTGGGCACGCTGGCACTGATACTGCTACTATTGCTATAACCCGAGATTTTTCAATCGTAAATCGTAAATCGTTAAATCGTAAATATAAAGATGAACTTTTTATCATTATTCGTACTCATCCCCTTGCTGATGTTGCTGGGTCTTTGGCTCAGCCGCAACATCGCACAAATACGCGCGGTGATGGTGACCGGTGCATCGGCTCTGCTGGTTCTTTCTGCAGCATTGACCGTGATGTACCTCAATGCACGCCACGCTGGTGCCACGGATGAAATGCTGTTCCGTGCCGACATGGTCTGGTATCCTGCACTCAACATCCACTATTCGGTAGGAGTAGACGGTATTTCGGTAGCCATGCTGCTGCTTTCGGCCATCATTGTCTTTACCGGAACATTCGCCTCCTGGAGGCTGCAACCGCTGACTAAAGAATATTTCCTTTGGTTCACCTTCCTCTCCATCGGTGTGTTCGGGTTCTTCATCTCGATAGACCTGTTCACCATGTTCATGTTCTACGAGGTTGCCCTCATTCCCATGTATCTGCTTATCGGTGTATGGGGGTCGGGACGCAAGGAGTACTCCGCCATGAAGCTGACACTGATGCTGATGGGCGGCTCCGCCTTCCTGCTTATCGGTATCCTGGGTATCTACTACGGTGCCGGAGCCACCTCTATGAACCTATTAGAAATAGCACAGATGCACAATATTCCCATCGAACAGCAACGTATCTGGTTCCCGCTCACCTTCCTCGGTTTCGGTGTGCTGGGCGCTCTGTTCCCGTTCCACACATGGAGCCCCGACGGTCACGCCTCCGCACCGACTGCCGTATCCATGCTCCATGCCGGTGTATTGATGAAACTGGGAGGTTACGGATGTTTCCGCATAGCCATGTACCTGATGCCCGAAGCTGCACAAGAACTGGGATGGATATTCCTGATTCTTACCGGAATCTCCGTGGTATACGGTGCATTCTCCGCTTGTGTACAAACCGACTTGAAGTATATCAATGCCTACTCTTCCGTCAGCCATTGCGGCCTGGTGTTGTTCGCCATCCTGATGATGAACCAGACAGCTTGCACGGGTGCTGTTCTGCAGATGCTCTCTCACGGACTGATGACAGCCTTGTTCTTCGCCCTTATCGGTATGATATACGGACGTACCCATACGCGTGACGTCCGCGAACTCTCCGGTCTGATGAAGATTATGCCTTTTCTGGCTGTCTGCTATGTAATCGCCGGTCTTGCCAATCTGGGACTGCCCGGACTCAGCGGTTTCATTGCCGAAATGACCATCTTCACCGGTTCGTTCCAGCATCCCGATACGTTCCACCGCGTGTGGACGGTCATTGCATGCAGCTCCATCGTGATTACGGCAGTCTATATCCTGCGACTGGTAGGAAAGATTCTCTATGGCACCTGCACTAACAAGCATCACCTCACCTTGAGAGATGCAACCTGGGACGAACGTACAGCGGTCATCATCCTCATCGCATGCGTTGCCGCCCTCGGTATGGCACCATGGTGGATTAGCGGCATGATTGGAGACAGCGTGCTGCCAATAACTGATTTATTTACGATTTGACGATTTACGATTGATAAATGACTTGTAAATCCCAAGAGTAACCTCAATCGTAAATCGTAAAATCGTAAATCCCAAGAGTAATTTCAATCGTAAATCGTAAATCGTAAAATCGTAAATAGATATGGATTATTCCCAATTCCTCCTGCTCAAAGAAGAGCTTTCGCTGATATTGGTCATCGTCATCCTTTTTGTCGCCGACCTCTTCATGAGTCCGGATGCACACAAGAATGACGGCAAACCGGTGCTGAACACAATGCTGCCCGTTGCTCTGCTGACCATACACACACTTATCACCATCGTTCCCGGTCCTGTGGCAGATGCTTTCGGCGGCATGTATCACAATCAGCCGATACAGAGCATCGTGAAATCCATCCTCAGTATAGGTACACTGATTGTATTCCTGATGGCGCACGAATGGATGCGCCGTCCAGACACTGCCATCAAACAAGGTGAGTTCTACATTCTGACACTTTCCACCCTGCTGGGTATGTACTTCATGATTTCTGCCGGACACTTCCTGATGTTCTTCATCGGACTGGAGACGGCAAGCATCCCGATGGCAGCCCTGGTTGCCTTCGACAAATACCGCCACCACTCTGCCGAGGCAGGTGCCAAATATATTCTCACGGCACTGTTCTCCAGCGGATTGCTGCTATACGGATTATCTTTGATTTACGGTACGGTAGGCACTCTCTACTTTGCCGACATACCGGCACGCCTCACCGGCGACCCGTTGCAGATTATGGCATTCGTATTCTTCTTCTCCGGCATGGGATTCAAAATATCACTGGTGCCTTTCCATCTTTGGACAGCAGACGTTTACGAAGGTGCTCCAAGCACGGTGACAGCCTATCTGAGTGTCATCTCTAAAGGCTCTGCCGCTTTCGTGCTGATGGCTATTCTCATCAAGGTATTCGCTCCAATGGTGGAACAATGGCAGGAAGTGCTGTACTGGGTTATCATCGCCTCCATCACAATTGCCAACCTCTTCGCCCTACGCCAGCAGAACCTGAAGCGGTTGATGGCTTTCTCCAGTATCTCGCAAGCAGGTTACATCATGCTGGGTGTCATCAGCGGAAGCGCACAAGGTATGACGTCGCTGGTATACTACGTGCTGATATATATGTTTGCCAATCTTGCCGTATTTACCGTTATCACGATTGTGGCACTGCGGGCAGGCAAGTTCACACTTGAAGACTATAACGGGCTGTATACCACTAATCCGAAGTTGGCGTTCCTGATGACACTGGCACTGTTCTCTCTGGCAGGCATCCCGCCGTTTGCGGGCTTCTTCTCGAAGTTCTTCATCTTCGCGGCAGCTTTCGAAGGCGGCTTCCATCTGCTGGTATTCATTGCCCTTATCAATACAATCATCTCGCTTTATTACTATCTGAAGATTGTAAAGGCAATGTACATCAACAAGAGCGACGAGCCGATTGCAGCATTCCGCAGTGACAACTATACACGTGCCAGCCTGGCCATTTGCACGCTGGGTATTGTGGTACTGAGTATTGCAAGTGTGGTATATCAATCCATCGATAAGTTCTCATTCGGATTATAACCGGAGGGTATCATCACTTACCACAAATTACGCAGATTGGCACAAATTATCTTTAGAAGTTCTGATAATCAAGAGCTTTGAGTTGTGTTAATCTGCATAATTTGTGGTGAGTGTGTATTTTAGCACATTTCCATACTATACAATCGGCAGCACAAACCAAAAGCATGAGCCTTTCCCCGGTTCACTGTCCACACCGATTGTGCCACCCAACTGCTCTATAATGCTCTTGCTGATAGAAAGCCCCAGGCCGGTGCCATGCACAAACGTATTCAGCTTTATAAAACGGTCGAATATCTGAGCCTGCATTTCCGGCTCAATGCCAAGGCCCGTATCGGCCACATAAAAACGCAAATGAGTTTCATCCACCTTATCATATCCTACACGTATACTTCCCGCAGTGGTGAACTTGATGGCATTGTTGACAAAGTTGGCTATGACCTGATTCAAACGGTTACGGTCACTGACAATCCGGCATTCCGGCAGATGATGGTCGAAGAGAACTTCCACACCCGGTTTAGCCTTCATCTTCATGAAGCGCACAATGTCCTCACATAGTACGTTCACGTCCAGCTCTTTTTCCACAAAGTCAAATGTCCCGGCCTCTATCTTGGACAAATCCAGTATGTCGGAAATCAGCTGCAACAGCAGGTCATTGTTTTCTTCGATAATCGCCATATACTGCCTTTTTTCCTCCATGTCCCCGGTCTCTCCCATCAGACTGGAGAAACCGACAATCGCATTCAGGGGCGTACGTATCTCATGACTCATATTGGCAAGGAAGGCACTCTTCAGACGGTCGGCGGTTTCTGCCTTCTCCTTGGCTTCAATCAGCATAGCCTCCGTCTCCTTCAATTCCGTAATGTCATAGTTGACGCCTATCAGCTCTATTTGTCCGTTCTCCGGTTCGAACAGATTGACAACCACATTGGTACGTACCCAGTTCCATTTTCCCTTTTCGCCCGGACGCTCAATGCGCATCTCTCCCTGGAAATGTTTGGCTTCGCCCACACGGGCCTTACTGAAGAAATCAAGCATCCTCCTGCGGTCACTGGGGTACATCTTGCTGTATATTCCCACGACATCTGCCAATTGGGTATTCTCGTCCTCTCCCATATTCTTATACCATTGCTTGATGGCATAGCCTTTCCGGTCGAGCAGGTTCAGCTTGGCATAACCTACCTTCGCATAATCCGATATAAGCAGGAAGAAATTCTCGAAATCACAGATACGGCTCATGGCATCAATCCGTTCCGTATTGTCGATGTTAATCATGGCATAGCCGGTAAAGTTACCTTTACTGTCATACACCTTGCTCACTTTCGTATAAAGATGTATCACATCCTTCGGCTGTTTGGAAGTGGAGTAATACCCTTCAGTCCGGTCGAAAGCATAATTCAGGCGGAAGTCGACCATATCCTCGGTCTGTATACGTTCTGCCAATTGGGCGGACACATTCGGGTTCTCGAATAAGTTCACTCCAATGACATCCTGTTTGTCACGGACCCCGAATATCTCCATATCCTTATTGTTGATGTCTACCAGGAATCCGTCTTTGTCATAGATTTCCACCCCGGCCGGTATATTGGCAAAGATATTCTTGAACAGTTTTTCGCTATGGTCCAAAGCCAGATGAGTCTGTACCGAGTCTGTCGTATCGAGGAATAACGCCACCACTTCATTCTTTTCCGGAGAGTATATCACCACGTGGCAGTGCTTGTTGGTGAGCTCAAAACACATGTCCATTTCCTTATGTGTCCCGGTGTTCACTATATCAAGCAGATATTCCAGTCTGGGGGCCGCCTCCCTTGAAAAAGACGAGGCAGTCTTGCCGATAAACGTCGACGCGGGTTTTCCCAGAAAATCGGCAAAGATAGAATTCGCATCTGTCACATAATACCCGTAGGGATTGTCCTTTTCATCACAGACAATGGACATCCGCACATACCCCAAAGGCATATAGCGGAACAAATTGCTGAGGAAAGTACGTTCACGCACAGCCTCATCCTTCGTTTTGCGCAACTCTATGCAAATGCTGATGACATTTGCCAACGAACTAAACCATTGGTAATCCTCGTTAGTCCACATTCGGGTACGGTCCACCAAATCAATGCCCATATATCCCCACACCTGGTCATTGGCAACCAGCGGAGTTACCATCAAGGACTTTATATTCTGTCTCGCCAGAATTTCATATTCGGCGTAAGCGTGCTCCGGCAGTTGCCCCAGCGTTTCCAGCAGAACGGGCTTTTGTGCCATAATCTGTGACGTCCACCACGGCAAGCTGTCAGCCTGGACTCCCTGAAGCATTTCTTTCTCAGGAGCCACTCCCGGAGCCACCACCTCGTATGTGCAGCTCTGGTACCGGCACTTCTCATCGTATTGGAATATATAGACACGCCCGCCGCGAAAGAAATCGAGAATATCTTTCAGTATGTCGTAAATGCCCGCACTGATATCCTCGTCTTTCAGGAAACGGAATAAGGAATGGGATATTGAGGTCTGCCGATAAAGCAAATTGTTCACTCTTTGCAAAGCCTGCTTCGCAGCTTCCTCCTTCGGCATCTCTACGCGCTGCAACACTCCGAAAGCCTTCAATGTACCATCCGGCAAATGCTCCTTATACCCCACGCGCGAGTAGACCCAGACCACTCCTTCAGTAGAATAGATAGGAAACGTCTGTTCATAGACCTCCATATTCTGAATGGCAAGGAACTCCCGGCTGATACGCGTCCGATAGTCTTCGCGTATCATTTTACCGAAATCCTCAAAGCTCAGGTATTCCCCTTCCAAGCCTAACAACTTACAGACATATTCGGAGCAGAGATACTGCCTTGAAGAAAAATCAGCCTCCCACCAACCTATCCGGCCAAGAATGGAAAGGCGCCGGAAACGTTCACTATCGTCACGATGAACAGCCATATATTTATCAATATTGGTTTGAGATACAAAAATAGCCATAAAACTCTAATAAGCAACCATTAGAAACCTTTTTCGTCCCAAGCAGCCTATATATAAGGATAACAAACAATCCGGAAGAATGTGCGGTAACCGAATCGTAATAAATTTGAAAATGAAACGTATGTGCCATGTATCACCGGTGTAATGTCATTGCCTCATCTTTGCAGCGGATTAAAAAACGTACAAAGAAAAGAGATGAGCATGAAATTAGACTTGGGAAAGATTTTCTTCCTTATTTTATTCCTCACACTTTCCGTCATGGCTGCCACGGCGGGAACCATCAAAGGGACAATCACCGACCGACAAACCAAAGAACCGCTGACGGGAGCCACCGTGCAAGTGAGCGGAACGGCACAAGGCGCCGTCGCCGATTTGGATGGTAACTATACACTGGAGCTGAAAAACGGAACCTATACCCTCACCGTCCGTTACATCGGCTACAAAGACATGACGATAAATGCCGTAGAGATAAAGGGCGAAACCGTGCTGAACTTCGACATGGAGCCGGACACGCAAACCCTGGGCGAAGTGCAGGTCACCGCCAAGAAGAACCTTGAGGGCGAACGCGCCTTGCAGATGGAACGGCAAAAAGCGACCCTCGCCATCGAGAACCTCGGTTCCAAAGAGATGTCCCTCAAAGGCATCGGCAATGTGGAAGAAGGAGTAAAGAAAATAACGGGCATCTCCATCGCCAGCGCCGGACAACTTATCGTCCGCGGACTGGGCGACCGCTACAGCACCACCACGCTGAACGGACTGCCCATCGCCTCGCCCAACCCGGACAACAAGCTGGTGCCGCTCGACCTGTTCCCCTCGTCCACCGTACAGAACATCACCGTCAGCAAGGTGTATGACGCAGCCGCCTTTGCTGACTACAGCGGTGCGCACATCAACATCAGCACCAAAGAAAACATACCGCAAGATTTCTTCCAACTGAGCCTCAACACGGGCGGGAAGTTCAACACCTTAGGCAAAGACCGCTATCAGATGGACCGCAGCGGCTCGCTCCTGAAGACACCCAGAGTGGACGCAGCCGCCCTCGGCATGCCCCTGATGGAGTTTGACAAATACGTGAAGACCCGCAATATCTTCGATACCTCCTTCAGCGCCGGCAAGAAGAGTTCGTTACCCGAACTGGGCGGGAACCTCGGCTTCGGCAAGAACTTCGGTATAGGCAACCAGACACTCAGCCTGCTCGCCTCCTTCAGCGCCAGCAACGGCTACCAAAACATGGAAGATGCCTTCTACAAGACACTCGAGGCCACCGGCACCGTGCAGGACGACTTCTCCTACGACAGCTTTGCGCAGGAACTGAAGCTCGCCGCCCTCGGCTACCTGGGCTACACCCTGCGCCGGAGCGACCGCATAGGCTACACTTTCTTCTACGCCCGCAACGCCATCGACACCTACCAGCGCCGCGAAGGTACTGATGCCGAAGGACACGAGCTGACCGGCAGCAACAACATCATGCACATATACACCCTGCAAAACCATCAACTGAACGGAATCCATAACTTCGGCGAGAGCGACAGGTGGCAACTGACCTGGGGAGGCTCGTACAGCAAGACCGGTAGCGAAGAACCCGACCGCCGCCAAGTGATGTACGTCAAGGACAACGACGGCAGCCTCAGGCTCTTCAAGCTGAACCGCCAAGAGACCATGCGCTACTTCGGCAGCCTGGACGAAGAAGAGTGGAACGCCAACCTCGCCATGCGCTGGAAGTGGAACGACACCAGCCACCTCAAGCTCGGCTTCAACTACAAGGACAAGAACCGCGACTACAGCGCTACCCGCTTCTACTACAACCTGAACAAGCTGGACCCCGTCATCACCGACATCTACAACACCGACGGCTTCCTCAACCAGCAGAACATTGCCGACGGACAAATCATGGTACAGCGTGTGATGCAGCCCAAAGACAGCTACCGCGCCGGAAACGAAATCTACTCCGCCTACCTGCTGACCGACTTCTATCCCACCGAAGCCCTCCTGGTGAACCTCGGCCTGCGCTACGAAATGAGCAAGCAATGGGTGCGCTACGCCAGCGACGGCGGCGACTGGTACTCCCGTCGGCGCAATTTAGACAAGAACGACCTCTTCCCCGCCCTGAACCTGAAATATGCGGTGAACCCCGCCAACAGCATCCGCTTCTCTGCCTCGCGCACCGTCACCCGTCCCTCGTTCATCGAGATGGCACCCTTCCTCTACCAAGAGTCCTACGGTTCGGCACAAATCCGCGGTAACGAAGAGTTGCAGAACGGTTACAACTACAACTTCGACCTACGTTACGAACGCTTCGGCAAGGACGGCGACATGCTCTCCGTGACCGGCTACTTCAAATACCTCGACAGCCCTATCGAACGCATCCAAGACCTGCAAGGCGGCGCCACGCTGCACAGCTTCAAGAATGCCGACAACGGCATGGCTGCCGGCGTGGAGCTGGAGATGCGCAAACGGCTCGTCAAAGACCTGCGCCTAGGTGCCAACATCAGTTACATGTACACCAACGTGAAGCTGCCCCAAAGCGGTGCCTACACCAACAAGGAACGTTCGCTGCAAGGCGCATCGCCCATACTTGCCAATGCCGACCTCACCTACTCGCCGCGCTTCGGTGAAGACAGGCAACTCAACCTCGCCCTGCTCTACAACCTGCAAGGCAGCCGCATCCATGCGGTAGGCGTGTCGGGTCTGGGCGATGTCAGGCAACAGACGCTGCACACGTTGAACTTCAGCGCCGGATATAGCCTGAACAAGCACTTCAGCCTGAAGCTGCAAGTGAACGACCTGCTGAACCGCGATGTCATCTTCAAGCAAGATGTGCCCACCACGGGGCAGGAGATGGAAGTGGAACGCTACCGCAAGGGAACGAACTTCGAGGTGGGAATAAGCTACAACCTATAAAGTCTCCCACCCTCCCCCTGAAGGGAACGGAGAACACTCTTTGACAAACAAGCAGATTTAAGAGAATCAATCTGAATGACAGACAGATAAATTGGATATAACAACTAAAACAATTGAATTATGAAAACAATGAAATGGAAATTCTACTCTCTGGCCTTTGTAGCCGGAATGTCTATCCTCACCGCTTGCAGCAGCGACGACAACAACGACAATGACGGCAACGGCGGCAACGGAAACGGCAATGAAATCGAAAACGGTACGATACTGAAAGGTACCATCACCTCCGACGTGACCCTGGCTGCCGGAAACACCTACAAGCTGAGCGGCGAATACATCGTAGAAGAAGGTGCCACGCTCCACATAGAAGAAGGCGTGAAGATTATCGCCGTTTACGATGACATCGCAGACTACATCCTCGTGAAGCAGGGCGGTAAAATCAACGCCGTAGGCACGCCGGACAAACCCATCGTAATGACCAGCGAAAAAGAAGAGCCGGGCGCATGGGGAGGCATCCACATCTGCGGACGCGCCCACACCAATGCCGAAGGCGGCAAGGGAAGTTCTGAAATAGGCGGTGCCGTTTACGGCGGCAACGATGATGCCGACAACTCGGGCACGCTGCAATACATTCGTCTGGAATACACCGGCTTTGCCTTCGATGAAGAGCACGAAGCCAACGGTATCTCTTTCTACAGCGTAGGCAACGGTACCATCGTGGACCACTGCCAAGCCTACAAAGGTTCCGACGACGGCTTTGAGTTCTTCGGCGGCTCGGTAAACGTGAGCAACCTCGTAGCCGTAAGCTGTAGCGACGACTCCTTCGACTGGACCGAAGGCTGGAACGGCAAAGGCACCAACCTCGTGGCTTACCAAGAAGCCGAATCCACACTGGGCTACGACTGCGACTGCCTGATGGAGTGCGACAACAACGGCAGCAACAACGCCGCCACTCCCGTTGCCCACCCCGTATTGAAGAACCTCATCCTCGTCGGCAACGGCGGCAGCAAGCAAGGCATCCGTCTGCGTGCCGGCACGGAAGTGGAAATAGACAACGCCAAGGTCTGCGGCAAAGGCCAACCCCTGACCGTGGAAACCGCCCTTACCGAAAACGCCCTGAAGAACGGCACCTCCAAGCTGACCAACATCACCCTCACCTCCGAGCTGAGCAGCAAAGAAGGCATCTACACCCATGCCGACTTCATCGCCGTGACAAGCAACAAGGTGGACGCCAACCTGAGCTACAGCTCTTTCGAGGACATCAGGAAAGAATGCAGCTGGATGAACGGAAGCTGGGTGAAGTAAAAAAAAGAAGCACTCGCAAGGCTATAAAAAAACACACAACTTCTTCAACAGCGTGCCCCTCGAATGCCTTCCGGCTTCAAGGGGTACGCGCTGTTTCAAAAAAGAAACTAAAAGTACCGTTTACTTCTTCTTCAGCTCCTTCTTCAATTCCTGAACCTGAAAGCTGAACAAGTCCAGATGACGGCAAACGCGCTGCATGAAACTGCCTGCCGCCCTGAAGCAGATACGCGAAATGCGCACTTTATCTGCCGTACAGTCCTCTATCCGTTCCACCGGTTCGCTGGTGATGGAGGGAAAAAAGTTTCCAAGTCCCTTGATGTTCACCGTGCGTCCACTGGCCAGATAGTCCGCTATAATATCCGGCAGTTGCACCAGCACGGACTGGGCATCGCCCACCTGCAGGGAGCTGACAAAAGCCAGCCTCTTGGCCAGTTCGTCATTGCTCACCGGTTCCGGCTGAAGCACTTTTGACGCCGCGTAGTAGCGCACCACTTCCTTGTCTCCACTCTTGTCCACCTTCTTGCGGACCACATAATTCATTGACATACCAATCTTTCTTTATAATTAGGTTCGTAAAAAACGAAAGATATTCCCGCCCGACGCGAGGCACACCTACAACTTGCATACACAAAGCCTATACCTTACGGTAAAGACTCCGTGACCGAATACCTTTCACTATATGACTGAATACCTAAAACACCCGGATGTATTGCCCCAAAACATGGGGATGTTTTCACCCAAAACACCCGGATGTAATACCCCAAAACATGGGGATGTTTTGGGAGAAAAGATGGGGATGTTCTGACCTTTCAGTATAGGGTTCAAAGGTAATGACTCCCTATGAGAAATACAATAGATATAGGCCTTTTTGATGGTCGGAATCAAGCTCCTTTTTCTTCGGAAGCAGCAGGCAGTACCCGCTGGAAATCTCTGCCGGACGGAGACTGGAATACCTGCAAATCGAATTCGGGGATGATTGCCAGCACATGGTCGAACACATCCGCCTGCACCCCTTCATAGGGCACCCAATCCTTCAGCGCACAGAAGAAATAAAGTTCTATCGGGATACCGCGGTCGGTAGGCTGGAGTTGGCGCACCATGCAGGTCAGTTCCTGATTTACGTCGGGAAGACTTTTCAAATAAGCCGTCAGATACGCCCGGAACACCCCCAGATTGGTCTGGCGGCGTCCGTTGACGAGGATGGAGTTATCGATGCCGTTTTCCACATTGTACTTTTCAATCACTTCCTCCGTCTGCTCCACATAATCTTTCAGTAGCTGTATCTTGCGATATTTTGCCAGCATCTCCGGGGTGCAGAAACGGACGCTGGTCATGTCGATATTGATACTGCGCTTCACTCGCCGCCCACCGCTCTCGCGCATGCCGCGCCAGTTCTGGAAGGAGTCGCTGACAAGCAGGTAAGGAGGGATGGTGGTAATGGTATTGTTCCAGTTGCGCACTTTTACGGTGTTCAACGTTACCTCTATCACCGTACCGTTGGCACCGTACTTGGGCATCTCAATCCAGTCGCCCACCTTCAGCATGTCGTTGGCCGAAAGCTGCACACCGGAGACAAAGCCCATAATGGAATCCTTGAATACCAGCATCAGGATGGCTGCCGAAGCACCCAATCCGGCAAGCAGCGAAAGCGGGTCGCGGCCTATCAGTTCGCCCACGACCACAATGCCGCCCACCAGCCATAGGATGACTTGCATGGTTTGCAACATCCCCTTTAAAGGGCGGTCACGAAATTGCTCCTTCTCACTGTATACACTGTAAACAGCCTTCAGGAACGAGTTAACGAAACTCAGGAAAGTAATGATGATGTAAATAAGGCAGATACGCCGGATGAAATCCATTGCCGATGAACCGACTTCGACAAATGCCAATGGAACAAACAGATAGATGATAACGGGAGCCACCATGCGGCTGAGGTGCACCATCACTTTACGGTCGAATACGATGTCGTCCCACGTAGCCTTGGTCTTCTTCACCAGTTGTGCCACTACCTTCAGCAGGATTTTCCGGCATAGGGCATCCGCCAGGAAAGCAACGGCAAGTATCAGTGCGAAGGCAATGAATTGGTCGAGCATATCAGCCCGGGAAGGGGATATGCCCCACCCGATTAAAAGGTCGTCTATCTTCTTCAATATCTCCATAATCGTATGTTTATCATAACGGCAATCTTATCTACGCGACTGTTCCTCCCGCTCGAGGAACTCCATAATGTCTTCTTTCAACCACTGATAAAGATAAAGGTTCTTGTAGCCGCTGTTTTTTTTCAGCATCACGGATACATTGACCTGACTGTTCTCATACCCCGTCAGTTCGTTGCGGAACTGTTCGTTATGCTCTGCCAGGCGCTTTATCTCCTGCTCGCGTTCACGACGCAGCACCGTACATACCGGGATAAGGATTTTCAGCACTACACAATCCATGATATGGTGTCCTTGGATATAAAGATAGGTATTGTCCGGAGTCAGTCCCAAACGTTCCAACTCCGTGCCCAGCTGCTCCACCCGGTCGATGTAGCGGGGGAAACGGGCTTGCAGTTCGGACAGCTTTGCCGACACCGTCTTTTGCATCTCGTCCAGACTACGGTAAGGATGACGCAGGTTTATCTCTTGCAAACGCACGCAGGCGTTGAAGTCGTACATCGGGAAAGTGTGTGTGTCGTGCTGGCGGTAGAACCAGACATTCCACAGAAACAGCGGATAGGCAATCTGAGAATAACGCTTCAGAAAAGCGGGGAAGTCCAGGATATGCCGGTCGTTCAGCGTGGCCTGCACACAGACTTCATGCAGACTGTCGGCAAAGCAGTGGAAGTTCTCGATGGCATAACCGTAAGTCTGGAAGATATAGGGACTCTTGTTTATCCTATGCGACACCTTGGTGGCACCTTGCAGCAGGAAGTCGTAGTCGCTGTCTACACAAGCTATCAGGCTGCGGCCCAGCTCCGATGTGTTCAACGTATTCATCAGCACCATCTTCTTGCCCTTTGCTAGAGAGGTGGCCGAGGGAAGCATCACTTGAAAATAACGTTCCTCATTCTCGAACTCGGACAGCAGCGTCCGCCAGAAAGCGATGTCGTCATAGCTCTCCACATACGCCACTATGCGCCTGCGTGCTCTCTTGGGAGACAACTTGCGGGCGGCATCCAGATAGGCGGAAGTAAGGTTATGTTTTAAAGAAGTGGACACTTGGGCAGGGATTAAGGATTAGGGATTAGGGAGGAGATTTCGCTGACTTCGGTGACGGCATCCAGCCAGCCTTCCATGATGACGGCGGGCGAATGGGTGGTGAGGATAAGCTGCACATTGGGATTCAGGTTGCGTATCATGCCGATGAGCTTCTGCTGCCATTCGATGTGCAGGGAGGCTTCCGGCTCGTCCATGAAGAGTACGCAGTGGTCATCGTCACGCACCAGCACGGTCAGCAGGATGACCAGCATCTGCTTCTCGCCCGAAGACAGCTTGTAGGGCAGCAGGCGCTCACCGTTCTGATAGAAAACGATGTCGTTGCTTTTGCGGTCTATCGTCTTATGGGTATAGCTGAAAAGCTCGTCAATCATATCCTGAAACTTCCGCTTGGGGAGGGAAAGGGAGGGAGCCAGGCTACGCTGCTCTTCATCACCGCTGAGCAGTTCTATCATCTTGTTGCCGATGTTCACCTGGTAGTCCAGATAACGGCGCTGGAGCAGATAGAGCTGCCAGTCCAGTTCCGACTTCACGTTGGCATCGGCCATGCGTGCCGTAAAGTCGCCCATGATAAGGGGGCGGTCGTAGCTGCGGATTACATCATAGGGGATAAAGGTGGCTGCGGGGTTGTCGAAGTAGACGTGTACGCCGTTCTTCTCGTCACTCTTCACTTCACCCGATGTCTGTTCCAGATAGTTGACCGAACGGTTCAGGATAGTGGTCTTCCCCACTCCGTTGATGCCGGAAAGTATATTGACGTCAGGACGCAGGTCCCAGGCAATATCGTACCGATGCCACAATCCGTGTATTTCGATACGCTTGATGTAATTGGCTTGTACTTCCATGGTTTCTTGCTTTTAATTAGAAGCAAATATACACGATAATCTCTTATTTCTACGCCCATGAACCAGAAAAATCATATAATGAAAGATTTTCTCTTTTCAGAAAATAGTTGTTCTTTTGCACCCGCAAAGAACAAAAGAGTATGGACAAGAACATTCAAGGGCATCTGTTCGCCCTTACCGCAAATATCTTATGGGGGCTGATGGCACCTATCGGCAAGTCGGCCTTAGCGGAGTTTTCCGCGTTGTCAGTAACCACATTCCGCATGGTAGGCGCAGCCGCCTGCTTCTGGCTCCTCTCCTTGTTCTGCAAACGCGAGCAGGTGGACCACCGGGACATGCTGAAGATATTCTTCGCCGCACTCTTCGCGCTGGTATTCAATCAGGGTGTCTATATCTTCGGACTCTCCATGACTTCGCCCATAGACGCCTCCATCGTTACAACCACACTGCCCATCGTCACCATGATAGTGGCTGCAATCTATCTGAAAGAGCCGGTCACCAACAAGAAAGTGCTGGGCATCTTTGTAGGGGCTATGGGCGCATTCATACTCATCATGAGCAGCCAGACCACCGGTGCCGGCAATGGCAGCCTCATCGGAGACCTTCTCTGCCTGCTCGCCCAAATCAGCTTCTCCATTTATCTGACCGTATTCAAGGGGTTGTCGCAAAAATACTCTCCCATCACCCTGAACAAATGGATGTTTGTCTATGCCTCCATGTGCTACATCCCGTTCTCTTACCACGACGTGGCTGCCATACAGTGGAGCGAAATATCTACAGCCGCCCTGCTGCAAGCGGGATATGTGGTTGTGGGAGGAAGCTTCCTTGCCTATATCTTCATAATGAGTGCGCAGAGGCTGTTGCGCCCCACTGTGGTGAGCATGTACAACTACATGCAGCCCATCGTGGCCTCAACCGTTGCCATCATCTTAGGATTGGGAGTGTTCAATTTGGAAAAGGGAATAGCCATAGCCTTGGTATTCCTGGGAGTGTACATCGTGACACAAAGCAAGTCACGCAAGGATTTCGAGAAAGAAGGGAAAGCCGTATAAAACAGCCGTTCCACCGTCACAGTACTCCGGCACGTACCCGGCTCAGAGACTCGGGAGTCATTAACAGATAAGATGCTATGTGGTTGACTGAGGCACGCCGGGCTATCTCCGGATAATCCCTGACGAAGCGCGCATACCGCTCGCGTGAGGTTTCGAAACGCCAAGAGTCTGCTTTATATTGGGAAAGCATTAAAGACCCCTCCAATAAATGGCGAAGCAGACGGGCTATATGCAGATAACGCTCAGAGAGTTCGACCAGTCCTGCATACGAAATGCTCCAGATGACGCCTTCCTCCAGGGATTCCAGCTGAAGGCAATTACGGCGTCCGGTGAAAAGGCTGACGATACACATAGCGCCGTCACCGTCGCAGGCAAAGTTCTCTGTAATGTCCCGGCCTTCTTTGAAATAGAACTGGCGAAGCAGTCCTTTCTCTACGAAAACAATATCCCTGGCTATATCTTTCTCACTAATCAACAGTTCTCCTTTGTGCACCTCACGGCGTACAAACAAACCGGCAATGAGCTCCAGCTCCTCAGAAGGGAGTTCATGAAGGCGGCGGGTAAACCGCCGCGCCACTTCCATGTTGTTTTCCTTAGTCATCGATATAGGGAAAGGGATATGCCCTTATTTCTTCAGTTCTGCAAAATAGGTGTCCAGCAAGTTCTTGGCAGCCACAAAAGAAGTCAAGTTGCCCTGTAGCACTTGTTTTTCCTTGCCAGTCAGCATCGCTTCAATCTGCGGATTGTGGTAGAAGCTGTCGCGCAGCTGTTCGTTAATGGTCTCGTACATCCAGTATTTGCTTTGCTCATTGCGGCGGTATTCAAAATAGCCGTTATCTTTCACAAAGTCAATGTATTTGTAGACCATATCCCACACTTCTTTTACACCAAGATTATAGAAACCGGAATAAGTCAGCACTTGGGGTGTCCAACCGCTCTCCGGAGCCGGGAAGAGGTGCAGCGCATTACGGAACTGCGTTGCTGCCAGTCTGGCCCGCTCCAGATTGTCGCCATCAGCCTTATTAATAATAATGCCATCGGCCATTTCCATGATGCCGCGTTTGATGCCTTGCAACTCATCGCCCGTACCCGCCAGCTGTATCAGCAGGAAGAAGTCTACCATAGAATGTACGGCAGTCTCACTCTGCCCCACCCCTACCGTCTCTACAAATATCTTGTCGAAACCGGCAGCCTCACAAAGCACAATCGTTTCACGCGTCTTGCGTGCCACGCCACCCAGCGAACCGGCAGAGGGACTGGGACGTATAAAGGACTTGGGATGAACGGAGAGCTTCTCCATACGCGTCTTATCACCGAGAATACTGCCTTTGCTGCGTTCGCTGCTCGGGTCAATGGCAAGAACGGCCAACTTGCCGCCGTGTTCCTCCAGTACATGCAAGCCAAATACATCAATAGAGGTACTTTTACCGGCACCGGGCACACCACTGATACCCACACGGACGGAGTTGCCCGAATAGGGCAAACACTTCTCTATCACCTCCTGCGCCACAGCCTGGTGCTCCGGTTTCACACTTTCCACCAGTGTTACAGCCTGGCTGAGTACCGTAACATCACCTTTCACTATACCCTCCACATAGTCTGATACGGAAAGCTCGCGTTTCTTCCGCCTGGGACGGTTCTTCAAGTAAGGATTGACCGATGAAGGTTGCTCAATGCCTGCATTGACAACCAAGCCTTTATATGCTTCATTATTTTCGGGATGTTCCATGGCTATTTGTGAGTTATAAGTTATGAGTTATGAGTTATGAAGGACTTTACGACTTCTTATTGTTTTGCTTTAATGTTGATTTCAACTTTCGGCTGCATCGGGTCATTGGTAATCATCAGCAGACGCAGATGACGGCGCTTCTTGCCTATATTCTTCTTCACTACCGTTACCCGCAGGCGAGTGCTTTCACCGGGTTGCAATACACTCTTCTTGAGGTTAACTCCCACTGCCGGGTGGAATACCTGGAGCTTGTTTATCTGTAAAGGAGAACGCCCGGTATTGGTAATGGTAATATCTTGACGTGCTTTTGACTTCTTGGCCAATATCGCACTCATATCAACTTCTTTGGTAGAAAGGCTGATGACAGGAGCATTTGCCTTCTCCACTTCCGTCATTCCGGAGAAATCCGGTAAAAGAATGGCAGAAACGGGAATTTCGTTTTCATCGCCCACCTTGTCACCGGAGAAGCGAGAAAGATAGACCGACGCTTGAGTCAGTCCGAGGTCAGTCAGTCTTTCCGAATTCAATGTAAGTGTAATCACTCCTTTTTCTCCCTTTTGCAGCACGTTAGGTTCTACTTTTGTCTGCAAATAAGGGGGCAGATGCATCAGTACCGGTTCATAAGGACGGTCGGAAAGATTGACCACGCCGATATGAATCACCGGCTGCTCACCATGCTGAATATCGGGGAAGTCGAGGCTGTTCTTGTCAATACGTATCTGACCGATAAGATAGGGATGCGTCTTGGTAAAGTCCTTGATTTCCTGTACTACTTCACCATTGAACTTCAAATAGACCAGATTGGGTTGCGCATTGCTGTAAATAGCCACGGATTTCTGGAAATGTCCCAATGCCTTGGCGTCAAAAGTCACATTTACTGTTCCTTTTGCCCCCGGAGCAATAGGCGTTTTTGTCCACTGGGCCACAGAGCAGGCGCAATCCGGCTCTACTTCTGTAAGCACTAAAGGCTGGTCACCCGTATTGGTGATGGTATATTGCACAGTCACGGGATGCTTCCATTCTATCTGGCCGAAACTGTACATCTCTGTATTCGAGGTAAAACGAGCTTGCGCTACAGCAGTCAATACCACACTTGCAAGCACATATAAAGTTATCAATATCCGCTTCATCTATTTTTCTTAATATCAAGATTTCCTAATTCTGCCACTCTCATTCAATATTAGTCGGACAAAAATAGGTGTTTTTAGCGAGAGTACCTAAAATAGCGGAGCGCAATTTGTACAAATTGCGCTCCGCTCCATACTCTATTGTTACTTTATTACAATTATCCCTCCCGCCGAATGCGAAGCATACTCCGGAGCATACGCACACTGTATCGTGGCCAGCCCCGTTTCGTATGTTCCGCCACGGGCTATGCGATAACTGTGCTCTAAGACATAAACGCCTTTGCCCAAATGGTCGAAGAAGAAATTGGTTGCGGCATCTTCCACTTCTGCATAATAACCGAGGCCATTACTCCAACGATAACCGGAAAGCGAGCCTATAGGTTCAAAGCAGGCACCCCGCTGGTCTTTCAACTGAACAAAATCCATAGTACGGTCCAAGCGGATAGTCAAACGGGCCACTATTTTATCACCGACGGATAATACGGTCCCTTCCGTAACCGGTTGCAAGGACTTGCTACCACCGGCCGATATACGCTCTACATAAAGTTTCTTCTCTACATTCAATTCACCCCCCTGCTGCTTTACATCAGATATGGGTGACAGATACTGGGCATAAACAGCTCCCCAGGCAATGCCTGCATCCCGTTTCTCTACGGTGACGGTTTTAGCTTTCAGCTCCGGACTTCCTTGAGCGAAGGTTTCCTTGACATAACCCAAACCCGGGATTATGGTCTTTGTAGGCGACAATGTTTCCAAAACTTTGTTACCTAACGTGATACGTACGTCTCCCCGACTTTCCAGCAGATTAGTACCTTGACAAAGCAATGCATAAACAGCATCAGCCGTTGCAACCGGAGAATTCCAACTGGTAGTCTGCTTCTGTTTCAGCAGCCAGAGTTTCATTTCCTCCACCAAAGCATCGTTGCCACCTGCCATATGCAGGGCTTCCATTACTTCCACATGGGCAGGGATGGGCAGCATACCCCAGTTATACGGATTTGCTTGGAAAGCAAAGTATGCACCCAGTTCATCCGTCTGTACCAGATGTTCCTTGAGGGAAGCGATGAATTCATTCGCCTCGGCTGTACGCCCTACTGCTTTCAGGATGATGGCAGACTGCGCCTTGCTGCTCATGGTTCCATCTTTAAGATTGGCACCTACTTTTGATAGGAAATAGCGGTAAGCCGCTTGATTGTCTGCCGGCACTTGTTCGCCGCTAAGGGCTATCAGATACAGATATGTCATTGCCGATTCGGAGTTGGCAGTAATTCTGGCGCCATTTTTTTCGGCTTTACGGATATTGCGATACTCTTCCAAGGCCTGCCGATTCAAATAGCCGAAAGCTTTCTGCCGCATGGCGGCAACTTCTTCAGACAGTTCATTTTTCGTCAGCAGAGGAAGACGAACAAGTAATTCTGTAATATAGCCAGTTATATAGCGGCTACCGGACATTCCCTTATACCAGCTCCATCCACCGTCTTCACCCTGCAATTCTTTCAATTTGGTAAAAGCGGAAAGATTGCGGTTATTCAGTTGGTTGATATCAAACAGCGTGGCAATACGTGCCTGCTGTTCGGCTTCAGTAGTAGCTTCCAGTACCCACGGAGACTCGCTGAGCAGGATATTCTTCACATCCTGATTCTTCTCCAACTGGCTGAGGAAGGTTTCTTTCGTGCCACCGGCAGCCTTCCAACTGTCAAATACAGTCTTAATGCGGGGCTGGCTGTTGGCAATGAAGCCTGCCAGACTATTGGCATACCAAGCTGTAACCCAAGAAATGGCATTATCATTGGCAGGCAGGCTCAATGCCGGCAACGCTTGTACAGCATACCAAGCCGGATTCCCGGTAAATTCTACAGTCAGACGACGGTCTGTCGCTGTACGGCTATTACGGTTGAAAAGGCTGTCTAATGAGAACGTACGGGTCTCCTCGCCACGGATAGGCATAGCAAGCGTTTCCGTAATATACTCCTTATTACTTAATACGGGCAACAGATGCTGCTCGCCATCGCTAAACGTACCTCCATCGGCAACCATACGAATACCAAGCAAATCATAGCGGTCGGACACTTCGAAATGGAAGTTGACAGCAGTATTTCTTCCTGCTTCTACCAAGAATTTCTGACGTTGAGTAGCAATAACTTTCTCCGTCATAGGGTCGAACAGTGTGAATACTGCTGTTCCTTTCACCGCTTTACCCGTCAGATTGGCTATTGTTCCGGCTATCTGTGTTTTATCTCCAACGCGGACAAACCGAGGCATATTCGGAGTCAGCATAAACTCCTTGGCAGTTACAACGGAAGCATCCAATATCCCAGTCAGCATATCCTTAGTATGTGAGTAACCACGGAAATTCCAACAAGTCAAGCTCTGCGGCATCGTAAAAGAAAACGCAAGCTCCCCTTGTTCGTTTGTACGAAGTTGAGGATAAAAAAAGGCTGTTTCGGCAAAGTTGGTGCGAAGCCCCTCAATAGGTTGCAAGGCCTCGCCAACCGGTATCGTTTCCGATTCAAAAACAACATCTTCCACCGCGTCTTCCGCTACTTGTGCAGGAACATATTTCACTTCAACGGCATTCCCGGATTCTGCTTTGGAAGCAAGCATCGGCTGGTTGGCACCACGTATTCTAAGATTACCGGTCAAAGAGCTATTCCGGGTAGTCCCATACCCCACAACACTTACTTCTTCCAAAAGCGCATTGTCTTCTACCATCACTATCCGCATCCTTCCATCCATATAAGGAGAACAGAAGTAGTCAAACGACCACACCGGAACCCTCCAAGCCTTCAACGGGAAATAAACGGAGAAGTAATTGCTATTATAACGGCTCGCACCACGGAATGCCCCATACAGATTATCCGGATAGAAAACCCGTAGTATCTGGTTACTCTTATAAATCTTATCCAGTGAAGCGTCGTACATCGTAGCCAACATCTCAGCCGCAGCAGGCATACCTTGAGGCGTCTTTATGACGAGCTTCCACTCTTCTTCCTGTCCGGGACGCAAACGGTCACGGAACACTTCCCATTTCATGTCGAGAGCACGTTCCGGCTCCCGCTTCTTCAGTTCAACCTGATGACTGTACATCTCGCCAGCTTTCACAAAACTGAAAAGAATGGTGATTCCCTTGCCATATGCTTCCTTATAAGGGACTTCCATACGAATAATAGTATCATTCAACTGCAACACACGGCTTTCAATGCGTTTTCTGTCACAAAAGACATCCATCAGCACATATGCATCCCGATAAGAAGTCCCCAAAAGAAAAGCGGCAGGGTACTGTACATCAAATTCCTCATTTTCTTTATAATAAAAGAAATCTGTAAACGCAGCCGGACGCTTGTCACTCTTTGAAAAGAGCATGAAACTGTCACTGCCATATGCCCCGTTATTCTCTTCACGTCCCAAACTATCACGTACAGAAAGTTTCAAGCGATAGTTACCTGAAGGAAGCTTGTTCCAAGCCGAAAAATCCTGGAGCCGATTGGCTGTGAAGGTACCCTCCAATACAACATCATCCAAGGGTTCAGAACCTGCAATATTCCTTGCCCCATTTTGTTCTGCAAATGGATAAAGGCAATAGGAACCTTCAATGTGCTGAGGAATATTCATTACATTATTCACTCCAAAAGTGAAAAGCATACTGTCTTCCTTACAAACATATTGAGGCAAGCGAATATCAAAGGAATAAGCCTTAGGACCTGCCAACAAGTTATACGAAGCGGATTGCGTTTCACCGGCCTCATCCGTCACCACCGCCTCCACATGATAAGTATACACACTCCCATACCCGTCTGTATCTACAGCCAGAGCTTCCAAAGTCAAGGGTATGGAAAAATCCCCGTTGGTATCCAATTGTATGGTGTCAGACAATAATGGTTTATCAGCATTGCTCCAATAACCAGGTCTCGGATTCCGGCGAGTCACCGTATATGCCAATGGCACATCCTGCACCATCATGCCATTGAAGGCCTTGACATTTCCTTTCAACACAACCTTGTCACCCAGCCGATAAGCTTCCGAAACCGGAGTGAAGGCAATCTCGAACGTAGGTCGCTTGTACTCCTCTACCCTAAAAGTGACGGTAGATTGAGGCTCTTTGGTTCGTATGCTGAACATGCCATTCAGGCAAGCTGCCGGAAGTACAAACTCCGTAGCAAAAGAGCCGAAATCATTGGTCCGCCCCTTCCTGGTGGCAAGTTCCTTGCGGTTGGCATCCAACAAGACAAGCTCATAATCAACTCCTTGTAGTACCTGGGCACTATCACTATTCTGCTTGTAAGCTATCCCTTTTACATGAACGGTCTGCCCGGGACGATAAAGCGAACGGTCTGTCAGCAATGCCATCTGCCTCCAATCTGTATCCTTAATACCGTAATAAGGATGATTCATATAAACGTTCTGCGGCATCATGGCTGTGTCTCTGCCTTTACGCGCCACATAACTTCGGATTTCACTCTGCCAGGGTAATACAGCTTTCCCCCCGGCATCAGTCAGTACCTCTGCCATCGCTTTTCTATTCTTCTCATCATAAGAAGAGTAGAAACTCACCTTGGCACCAGCAATCGGCTGTCCACTACGGGCATCCAATGTAGCCACTTCCATACGGTTGTCACCCAAATCCAATGTCAGCACCTTGAAGCGGGTAGATACCAGAAATTTATCATCTGTACGGGCCGTTTCAGTATCAGGTACTATTTGAAGAATATAGACTCCCGTTTCCCGAGGAATCATGAACTTAAATACAGTGTCCGAGGCAAGATAAGGGACATCTTCAGGCAATTTATCCTTGCCTGGCAACGGCTTTAAGCCAAAATGCGTGGAAGAAAACTTCCGGGCATACTTTCTATAAGTATCTTTATTTATACCATGGTCCATCCAAGGTACTTCACTTAAAGTAGTGGTATATAAGTTGAGAGTGAAGCCCTCGACATTACGATAATGCAGCCTCATATTCACCGAATCGCCGGGATAACCGCTTTCATTCATAGTCAGAATGAGTTCAGGCTGTAAAATCTGTTCACGGATATTTTTCAACTCATTGATACGCTTATACGCAGGATAGCGCTTCAAGCCTTCTTCACAGACTTTTAGAGCCTCATCAGCGCGTTTCGGTTCCAAACGGCGCAGGTGGTTGGCTTTATGAATGTAAACCTCGGCACAAACCTCTCGTGAACCGTATTCCTTTATCAATTTATTCAAAACCTCAAGATATTCCCGATTAGCCTTTTCCTGACGCATTCGGAAAGTAGGATAAGGCTGCTGGCTGATACCACCGGTCAACTTCCAGTTCCAATAATCAAGAGAACAGAGCAACATAGCATCTTCCGAACCGGCACGATGGCGATAAGCATTCATCATATCCAGATAAATCCTTTCGATACGGATCTGTACCAAAGAATCCACGCTGAAACCATCCAGCTGCCGATAAGCATCAACAGCACGGCTTACCAATAGATGGTACATATCGTGCCCATAGAACCAGCTACCGTCTTCCAACACCACAAAAGGCACATATTGTTCTGCAGATGTATTGAGCAAGCGGATGGAATCCTGCAAGGATGCACGGTTACACCTATCTATTTTATCCACAAACTGGCTGATACTCCACTCACGGATATCTTCTGGAACCTCGTCAACAGTCAGTAAAGTACGTGACAGCAAGACACGGCGATTCTTCCGCATCAAGTCAGCATATTCATATGCCAACAAAGAATGTAGAATAGCCTTGTTCACCAGATTCCTCTCCGATTGTGCCCAAGATTCCATATATTTCAGACTGGAGTAAAGGCTGTCCGGAGTCAGCCCCTCTTGATAAGTCTCCCTACAAATGTAGGCTTTCAACATTTGCGGAGCATTCTGCTCTTGCCGACCTTTCCGATAGATTTCATCAGCCAGTTTTATCACTGTTTGAGGCAGGCTTTTCTTTTGAGCCTGCTCCACCTGCTTCCACAACTTATCGTACGTCTGCGCATACAATGCCGAAGCCCCAAATGTAACCAGCAGCAACAATATGCTACAAATTCTTTGAATTACTCTCATAATTATTCGTTTGTTAGTCTTTGTATTAATAACAAAGGAAGTGAATAAAGTTCAAACAAATGTACTTTTGGACATAAAAAATCTTATTCTACTCCTACAAAAAAACAAGGGATATGTTTGCAAACATATCCCTTGTGCTATACTTAAATGTTAGTGTACTCACATTTGGAGGCTATAATATCTCATTGCCTCCATCCAATTCTTACCAGCTGCGGTAAAAATGTGCTTAAATGAATTTGCAATCTTCTTTTTCATAATCTTAAAAAATTAAACTAATACCTGAAAACTAAAATTCAATACTTCACGAAAGGGGGGGGGAATGCTTAAAGCATTACGTAACCCCAAATGTTCTTATCGGCTTCGCCGACATGCTTAAAAAAACTCTTTAACATTTTCATTTTGTTATCCTCCTAAAATCAATCTTGTTATCCTTAAAAAATCTACTAGTTTTCTATTGTTTTCATGTTTTACAACACAAAAATAGAGCCTTTGTTCAAGATAACAAGCAAAAAACGGATAGAAAACATGTTTTATAACACATTTCTTGACTTAGGTCAATTTTTAGGGAGAAAGTGCAAGGATATTGACATACCATTGTAATAAGTCTGGGACATTCTGGCAGAAAGAGGACAAACTGTCACAGACAAAAAAGGCAGGATACTTAATAAAGCACCCTACCCCTATTCATTACATAAAGTATTCTCTACTTTTCAGGAGTCTGCTCCAATGTAGCCACCAAGAAATCATAGAACTTGGAAACAGTAGGAATTAACGCACGCTCGTCCGGTGAATGCGGAGAACGCAAAGTGGGACCGAAAGAAATCATATCGAGTCCTGGACAATTGGCACCAATAATACCGCATTCCAGACCTGCGTGAATAACCTTCACGGCAGGTTCCACACCAAACTGCTGCTTATAGGACAGCTTCATGGCATGCAGTATAGGAGAATCCACATTAGGCTGCCATCCAGAATAGCCACCACTCAATTCCACCTTCATACCTGCCATAGCGAAACAAGCTGTCAGGCTGTCTGCCAGGAAATCCTTCATCGTATCGCAAGAACTACGCGCCAAAATACGAACTTCGGCCTTACCGTCTGCAATGATTACGATAGCCAAATTGGAGGAAGTTTCTACAGTATCGGGAACAGTAGGAATCATACGCATCACACCATTCTGGCAAGTCATCAACACGTTAATCATATTATCCTGGATTTCTGAAGGAACAACGGCAGTGGGTAGAGTTACCTCTTCTATACTCAGGGTAATACCACTTTCAATCGGAGCATATTCGTCATTCAGTTGTGCCTCGTATTCCTTCATATAATCTTCCAAACCGTCCATATCCTCAGGATTGAACACCAATACCGCATGTGCTTCGCGAGGGATAGCATTACGCATATTACCACCTTCAAAACTTGCCAGCTGGGAGTCAAACTCAATCAGCAAATCATGTACGATACGTGCCAGCAATTTATTGGCATTACCGCGCCCTTCATTGATTTCCAAACCAGAGTGACCACCACGCAAACCTTTCAACGTAATCTTACGAGCTACGAAATCGGCCATAGGCGTCTCCTCCTTATATTCCAAAGTGGCAGTAATATCAAGACCACCGGCACAACCAATATAGAGTTCGCCTTCGTCCTCAGAGTCAAGGTTCAGCAGAATTTCCCCTTGCATAGTCCCGGGTTTCAAGCCGAATGCACCATACATTCCCGTTTCTTCATCCTTGGTAATCAGGGCTTCCAATGGACCATGCTTCAAGTTATTATCTTCGAGCACCGCCATAATGGCAGCCACTCCCAAACCATTATCTGCTCCCAGCGTAGTTCCTTTGGCTTTCACCCAATCACCGTCAACATAGGTTTCAATGGAATCTGTTGTAAAATCGTGGATAGTATCGTTGTTCTTCTGGGGCACCATGTCCATATGCGCCTGAAGGATGATGCCTTTGCGGTTTTCCATACCCGGAGTGGCAGGCTTACGAATAATAACATTGCCGACCTCGTCGACAAATGATTCCAACCCCAAGCCTTTTCCAAAATCAATAAGGAATTTGGTAATCTTCTCCATATGTCCTGACGGACGGGGAATCTGGGTCAGTGAATAAAAGTGCTTCCATACATTCTGTGGAGCTAACTGTAAGATTGTACTCATAATTCTAAAAAGTTAGTTTTCGCAAATATAACGGTTTATTCTCGGAAAGTACAATAAACCGGGATTTTTCTAAAGTACTAAGAAGCTGTTTTGAAATGATTAAATTATTTATATTTATCTGTTAATCAGTTGGTTAATTGAAATAATTTTCGTAACTTTATGGTTGCAAAACAAATAGTTATGAGCAATTATTCAACTAACCTAACTGAAAAACAGTGGCAAGTTATCAAAAATATTGTAGAACCACAAGAAAGAACTAGAAAAAAGTGTCTCAGAGAAATTCTGAACGCCATATTCTATATCAGCAAAAGTGGCTGTCAATGGCGAATGTTGCCTTCCGACTTCGCCCCTTGGCAAACTGTTTACTACTATTTCCGCAAGT